>VAYJ01000072.1 GCA_005888465.1 Actinomycetota bacterium | reverse complement strand
GACCTCTCGGGCGAGGGCGGCCATCCTCCTGTCGGTGACCCTTCCCCTCTGGTCGAGCTATCTGGTCCGGATCTACGCATGGCGTTTGATCCTGGACACGCATGGCTTGCTCAGCTGGACGCTCGGCAAGGTCCACATCACCGGCCTGAACCTGAGCTATACGAACTGGGCGATCTGGATCGCCTTCACCTACCTGTGGCTCCCGTTCGTGTTCTTCCCGATCTACGCGTCGCTCGAGCGCATTCCATCGTCGTTCCTGGAGGCCTCGAGCGACATGGGGGCGCATTGGGGAAGCACCCTTCGCCGCGTGATCGTCCCCCTCGCGCTGCCGGGGATCGTGGCCGGCTCGATCTTCTCGTTCTCGCTCACGCTCGGTGACTACATCACGCCGACGGTCGTCGGGAACACGCAGTTCATCGGCAACGTCGTCTACAACAACGTGCTGGGCGTGGCCTCGAACCAGCCCTTCGGGGCCGCGTTCGCGCTCGTCCCCATCGTGGTCATGGCGATCTACCTGCTCGTCGCGCGCCGGTTGGGCGCGTTCGAGTCCCTCTAGGAGACAGGCGATGGCGGCAGCGGTCGAGACGCGAGCCACGCGGATCGGCATGCGCGTGGCGTCGTGGCTGGTCCTGGCCTTCCTCTACGTCCCGCTCGGGGTCATCTTCCTCTACGCGTTCAACTCGTCGATCGGGCAGGCCTGGCCGCCGGCGGGACTCACGACGAAGTGGTTCACGGTGGTCTGGCACAACTCGGAGGTGCGGTCCGCCCTGTCGGCGTCGGTGCGGGCGGGCTTGGGGGCGACGGCGGCGGCGCTGGTGCTCGGATCGCTCGCCGCCTTCGCCGTGCACCGCTTCAGGTTCTTCGGCCGCGAGGCAGTCTCGTTCCTGCTGGTCTTGCCGATCGCGCTTCCGGGCATCGTGACGGGCCTCGCGCTCAACTCGGCGATCCAGGCCGGGCACATCAACTTCAGCCTGTGGACGATCATCGTGGGGCACGCGACCTTCTGCGTCGTGGTGGTCTACAACAACGTGATCGCTCGCCTTCGCCGCACGCCCGGCTCGTTCGTCGAGGCGTCGATGGACCTTGGCGCCGACGGCTGGCAGACGTTCCGCTATGTCATCTGGCCCAACATCGCGACCGCGCTCGTCGCGGGCGCGCTGCTCGCGTTCGCACTTTCCTTCGACGAGATCGTCGTGACGAACTTCACCGCGGGTCCCCAGACCACGCTCCCCATCTGGATCTTCAACAACTTCCTCCGGCCGAACCGGCGGCCGCAGGTGAACGTGGTTGCGATGGTGCTCGTGATCGCGAGCTTCGTGCCCGTCTACCTGGCGCAGCGTCTGACGCGGGAGACGACGAGTGGGCTCACCGGGCGATGATCGAGCTCACCGAATGGGCCCGCGAGATCGTGACGAAGTCCCAGGCCGCAGCCGCGCGCTTCAACCCGTCGGCGAGGATCCGGCTCGCGCGCGTCGGGGGCGAAGTGCGGGCCGAGCTGACCGATCAGCCTTCAGCGGAGGATCAGGTCGTGCCCGTGGGGTCGGTCGAGCTGTACGTCGAGTCGGGGCTCGAGGGGCTCCTGGACGTCGAGGAGCCGCACGACCGGCTCGTGCTGCGACCGCTGGGCTCGGCCCCCAACGCGCGGGGACACTGACGCTTCCCTAGGCGCCGGCGACGGTCGCCAGTGACTTCTCGAGCACGTCGAGGCCCTCGCGGAGCAGGGCGGCGTCGATCGTGAGCGGGGGGAGCAGCCGGATCACGTTGTCGTACGTCCCGCACTTCAGCACGACCACGCCCTGACGGAGGCACTCCTCCAGGACCGCGCCGGTAGCCGCCTTGGCGGGCTCCTTGGTGTCGCGGTCGGTGACGAGCTCGATCGCGCACATCGCGCCGCGGCCCCGCACGTCGCCGACGAGCGCCGTGCGCCCGGCCAGCTCGCGAAGCCGAGGCAGCAGGATGCCCTCGAGCGCGCGCGCCTTCCCCGGCAGGTCCTCGCGCTGCAGCTGGTCGAGCACCGCGAGGCCGGCGGCGCACGCCAGAGGGTTGCCGGCGAATGTCCCGCCGAGCCCACCGGCGTGGACGCTCTCCATGACGTCGGCGCGCCCGGTGACCGCCGCGAGCGGCAGCCCGCCCGCCAGCGACTTCGCGGTCACGACGAGGTCGGGGACCACGCCCTCGTGCTCGATCGCGAACACGGCGCCGGTGCGCCCGAGCCCGGACTGGATCTCGTCGGCGACGAAGACGATCCCGTTCGCCGCCGCGAACGACGCGAGCGCCGGGACGAATCCCGTGCCCGGCACGACGAACCCACCCTCGCCCTGGATCGGCTCGATCACGATGCACGCGATCCGGTCGGCCCCAATCTGCTTGTCCATCAGGTGGATGGCTTCGGCCGCGCACCGCGGCCCGCACTCCTCGGGCGCCTCGCCGGTCGGGCACCGATACGGGTACGACATCGGCATCCGGTAGACCTCGGGCGCGAACGGACCGAGCCCGCTCTTGTACGGCATCGCCTTCGCGGTCATCGTCATCGCGAGGAGCGTGCGGCCGTGGAACGCGTGATCGAAGACGACCACGGCGTCGCGTCCCGTGTGGTAGCGGGAGATCTTGACGGCGTTCTCGACCGCCTCGGCGCCGGTCGAGACGAAGAGGGTCCGTTTCGGCGCGTCGCCGGGGACGAGCGCGTTCAGCCGCTCCGCGAGCTCGACGTACGGCTCGTACTGCGTCACCTGCATGCAGGTATGTGTGAAGCGGTCGAGCTGCTGGCGGATCGCATCGGTGACGGCGACCGAGGAGTTCCCCACGTTCAGCACGGCGATGCCCGCGCCCAGGTCGATCAGCTGGTTACCGTCGACGTCGCGCAGGATCGCGCCGGACGCCGCCTCGACGAAGATCGGGGTCGACGAACCCAGGCCGTTCGGCACGGCCGCGCGCCGCCGTTCCAGCATCGCGCGAGACCTGGGGCCCGGGATCTCGGTCGCGAGCCTGCGTTCCTGCGCGATCGCCTCCATCGCCCTCGACTGTCCTCCCACGGCCCAGTCGATGTCAGCGGCCGGGTCCGCCCGGGCTTCCTTTCGGCTTTGTACAAACCGTACAATCCCGGGCATGTCCCTGTCGGTCGGCGAGCTCCTGCGCATCAACGGACTGGACCTGCAGCTCGTCGCCGGCTCCTCCGGCCTCTCCCGGCCCATCCGGTGGGTGCACGTGAGCGAGTTGGAGGATCCGACCCCATGGCTGAAGGGCGGGGAGTTGCTGCTCACCACAGGGATGGGGGTCGGCACGACGCCGGCGCGCAATCGCGCCTATGTCGCGCGGCTCACCGATGCGGGGCTCGCGGGCCTCGGGTTCGGCACCGGGTTCTCGTTTCGCCGCGCCCCGAAGGCCCTGGTCGACGCCGCCGAGCGCGGCGGCTTCCCCGTCTTCGAAGTGCCGTACCCCGTCCCGTTCATCGCGATCACCGAGGCCGTGTTCACGCGCCTCGTCGCCGAGCAGTACGACTTGCTCTCCCGTTCGCTCGAGTCCGAGCACACGCTCACGCGCGCCGTGCTGGACGGCGAGGGCGTCGACGGGATCGTTCGGGCGCTCGCGCGCGCGACGCAGGGGTGGGTCGTGCTGCTGGACCTGCACGGCGCTCCGGTCGCGGCGACGCCGGCGGCGGCCGAGGGCTACCTGCCGATCCTGCAGTCGGAGCTCCAGTCGCCGCGCGCCGAGGGCCTGCGGTTCAGCCTTTCGGTCGTGGAACGCGGCCAGCACATCGCGATCCAGCCCGTGGCTGCGCAGGGTCGGGTCGAGGCCTTCCTCGCCGTTGGGAAGAAGGAAGCCCTCACCCAGTTCGACCGGATCGTGTCCAGCCACGCGGTGGCCCTCCTCGCCCTCGAGCTCGCGAAGGCGAGGGCGGTCTCCGAGACGGAGCGTCGGCTGAAGGGAGACGTCCTCGACCAGATCCTCCGGGGCGCCCTCGCGCCCGAGCAGGCGCGTGCGTCGCTCGAGCGCCTTGGCTTCGATCTCGCGCAGCCCTTCGCCGTGGTGGCGCTCGCCGGCCCGGAGCAGCCGGACTCGCTCGCGCCCGTCTGCGAGGCCGTGATGGGCCGTCGCCCGGGACCGTTCCTCGCCTCGCCCAGGGACGACGCCGTGCTCCTCGTGTTTCAACCGGACCGGGCGGGTTTCCTCGCCACGCTCCGGGCCGAGGTGGCGTCCAGGGCCGGCGCGTCCGTCCTCGCCGGGGCGGGTGCCCTGCGGCCGTTCCAGGAGCTCGGGCCGGGCGTGCGGGAGGCGAGCTACGCCCTCCAGGTCTGCCGCACCGAGGGCAGGCCGCACGCGGAGTTCGCGGACCTCGGCACCTATCAGCTGCTCCTCTCGCTCCAGGACCCCGAGGCGCTTCGCACGTTCGCGAACAGCGTCCTGGCGCCGCTCGATCGCTACGACCGCGCCCACGGCGGCGACCTGCTGCCCTCGCTCCGGGCGTTCCTCGAGCGCAACGCCCGCTGGGAGTCTGCGGCGAAGGAATTGCTCGTGCACCGGCACACGCTGCGCTACCGGATGCGCAAGGTAGAGGAGCTCTCGGGGAGGAATCTCTCGTCGGCGCGCGACCGGATGGAGTTCTTCCTGGCGCTGCGAGCGAGGGACATGCTCGCCTCGGGCGAGTCGTCCCCGGCGCGCCCGGTTGGCCCGAGCGTACAAGCGCGGCGTCGCCCGGTGGGTCGTTCGCCCATGCACAAGGATGCGGCGAAAGGAATAGCCTGAAGTTTCGAGGCGGGGGGACGGGAGGGACCATGGCCACGACCATCAAGCGGGCGCAGATGTTCATCGGGGGCGGGTGGGTCGACGGCTCGGGCGACGAGTCGCAGCCGGTCTTGAACCCCGCCACCGGCGAGGTCATCGCCGAAGTGCCGAAGGCGACGGCCGAGGACGTCAATCGCGCGGTGGCCGCGGCGAAGAAGGCCTACGAGGAGGTCTGGTTCGACGCCACGCCGAAGGAGCGACAGGCTGCGCTCCTCGCGATGGCCGATGTCGTCGACGAGCACGCCGAGGAGCTGGGCCGGATCGAGGCCGAGAACGTCGGCAAGGTCTACTCGCTCACCATGTCCGAGGAGCTCCCCGTCATCGCCGATAACTTCCGGTTCTTCGCCGGCGGCGCGCGGGTGCTGGAGGGACGGGCGGCCGGCGAGTACATGAAGGGCTTCACGAGCATCATCCGCCGCGAGCCGATCGGCGTGGCCGGCCTGATCGCCCCCTGGAACTACCCCCTGTTCATGGCCGCCTGGAAGCTCGGGCCGGCGCTCGCGGCGGGGAACTGCGTGGTCATCAAGCCGTCGGAGATGACGCCCCTCACGCTGCTCCGCTTCGCCGAGCTCCTGGCCGAGAAGGACGTCTTTCCGCCCGGGGTGTTCAACGTGGTGACGGGCGACGGCGTCCCCGCCGGCGACGCGATCGTGCGCAACCCCGACGTCGGGATCGTCTCGCTCACCGGCGACGTCGACACCGGCAAGCTGATCTCGCGCAACGCCGCCGACACGCTCAAGCGCGTGCACCTGGAGCTGGGCGGCAAGGCCCCGGTCGTGGTCTTCGACGACGCCGACCTGGCCGCCGTGACCGAATGGATCAAGATCGCCGGCTACTTCAACTCCGGCCAGGACTGCACGGCCGCGACCCGCGTCATCGCGGGCGGCGACGTCTACGACGGGCTGCTCTCCGAGCTGGTGCCGGCCGTGCAGTCGATCAAGGTCGGGAACGGCTTCGCGGAGGACACCGAGATGGGATCGGTCGTCTCGAAGGAGCAGCTCGAGCGCGTGACCGGCTTCGTCGACCGCGCCCGCGCCGGAGGCGCCGAGATCCTCACCGGCGGCCACCCGATCGACGGGCCCGGATCCTTTTACGAGCCGACCGTCATCGCGGGCCTCAAGCAGGACGACGAGATCATCCAGCGCGAGGTCTTCGGCCCCGTCGTCACCGTGCAGCGGTTCACCGACGAGGACCAGGCCGTCGCCTGGGCGAACGGAGTGGACTACGGCCTCGCCTCCTCGGTCTGGACCCGCGACGTCGGGCGGGCCCTGCGCATGGCGCGGCGCCTGCAGTTCGGGACCGTCTGGATCAACACCCACATCCCGCTCACGCCCGAGATGCCGCACGGCGGCTACAAGCAGAGCGGGCACGGCAAGGACATGTCCATCTACTCGATCGAGGAGTACACGAACGTCAAGCACGTGATGGCCTCGCTCGACTGACGCGCACCAACGAAGGAGCGACGATGACGATCAAGCCGTTCTACGTCGCGGGCGAGTGGCGAACCGGCGAAGGGACGCTCGACGTCCACAGCCCCTACGACGACAGCGTCGTCGCGACGCTCGGCGTGCCCACCGACAAGGACGTGGAGGACGCGGTCGTCGCGGCGGTAGAGACCTTCAAGGAATCCCGCCACCTCCCCACCTACGTTCGGTCAGAGGCGCTCATGCACGTCAGCCGGCGCATCGCCGAGCGCGTCGACGAGCTGGCCGAGGTCGTCGCGCGCGAGGGCGGCAAGCCCCTCAAGTGGTCGAAGGTCGAGGTGACCCGCGCGATCTCGACGTTCCGGTGGGCCGCCGAGGAGAGCCGCCGGATGAACGGCGAGTTCCTGTCCCTGGACACCGAGCAGTCCCTCGGCTCAAGGGCCGGCATCATCCGGCGCTTCGCCTACGGCCCCGTCCTCGGCATCAGCCCGTTCAACTTCCCGGTCAACCTGGTCGCCCACAAGATCGCGCCCGCGCTCGCGGTCGGCGCCCCTATCGTCGTGAAGCCGGCCGGTGTCACCCCGCTCGGGGCCCTCGCCCTCGCGGAGCTGGTGGATGAGACCGACCTGCCGAAGGGCATGCTGTCGGTCCTGCCCATCTCCGGTGAGCGCGCGCAGAAGCTCGTCGAGGACCGCCGCTTCAAGAAGCTCTCGTTCACCGGCTCCGGCATCGGCTGGCGACTCAAGTCGCTCGACCCCCACAAGCACGCGACCCTCGAGCTCGGCGGTAACGCCGGCGTGATCGTCCACTCCGACGCCGACCTCGACCACGCCGCCGCCCGCGTCGCGGTGGGCGGCTACTACCAGGCCGGCCAGTCGTGTATCTCCGTCCAGCGCGTGCTGGTCCAGTCGGAGATCTACGACGACTTCGTCACGCGGCTGATCAAGCAGGTCGAATCCCTCAAGGTCGGCGACCCCCTCGACCCCACTGTGGACGTCGGCCCGGTCATCGACAAGGGATCCCTGGAACGCATCGACGCCTGGGTGAAGGAAGCCGTGTCCCAGGGAGCCGAGATCCTCACCGGCGGCACGACGACCGGATCGATCTACAACCCCACGATCCTCGCGAACACCACGCAGGAGATGAGGGTCCGCTGCGAGGAGATCTTCGGACCCGTGATCACCGTCCAGAAGTACGAGACCTTCGAACAGGCGCTCGCCGAGGTCAACAACTCGGTCTACGGCCTGCAAGCCGGCGTCTTCACCTCATCGATCGAACGCGCGATGCTCGCCCACCGCGAGCTCGAGGTCGGCGGCGTGATCGTGAACGACGTCTCCGCCTTCCGCGCCGACCAGATGCCCTACGGCGGCGCGAAGGAATCCGGCTACGGCCGCGAGGGACTCCGCTGGGCGATGGACGAGATGACCGAGCCTCGCATCATGGTCCTGTCGCACGTACCGCTGTAGTCTCGCGGCGTCGTGAAGAACGCCGTCCTCGTCTACGACGCTGACTGCGGTTTTTGCAGGTGGGCCCTCGCCCGCATCCTCGTCTGGGATCGGCGGCGACGTCTCCGGCCCGTGGCGCTGCAGGACGGAGCTGCTGCCGACCTGCTTCCCGGGGTCAGCACGGAGGAACGGGCCGCATCATGGCGTCTCGTGACCGAAGCTGGGCAGGTGTATTCCGGGGGAGCCGCCCTGCCTCCACTCCTTCGGTTGCTTCGTGGCGGTGCTGGGCCCGCAGCCATCGCCGGAGCGTTTCCGCACGTCATTGCCCGCGCGTATCGCTGGGTCGCAGGCCACCGCGACGCGTTGGGAACACTCGTTGGCGCGAAGGCCTGCTCGATCGATCCTGGAAAGCACACTCCCCGGCAGCAGGGCTGAGGCCTCCGAGTTGTCTCGCCGGCTTCAAGCGACGTGAAGCGAGTACGTGACGCCGCGTTCGGCGATCCGAGCGAAGAACCGGTCCGGGTCGACGGCCTCTTCGGGCGCGGACATGCCGGGTCCCTTCACTTCGCCGACGGCGATCATCTGCGCGACGATCGAGGGAGGGACGCCCGTGTCAACACCGCCGCCGCCGACGCCCCATGCCCTATCGGGGGTGACGAGGGACTGCGCGATCACCGTGGCCGGTTCCTTGTCGCGGGTCCCGGTGAGGACCACGCGGAGACACTCCGTGTCCTCCGTGCCCTCGGCCTGGGGGAGGGCTCGTCCGAGCTCGAGGAGGACGTCTCTCGGTTTGACGAGCGTTCCCTTGACGTCGATAGGGTCGGTCGAGGCGAGGCCGATCGCCGTGAGCGTCTGGAGGCGTTCGGCGAAGCCGGGTTCGAACGAGATCTTGAACGTGACCTCGCTGACCGTGGGGAACGCTCGCGGGAGCGTCGCCACCTCGGAGTGCAGGGTGGTGAATGCTGTCCGATGCCCGACGGGCTCGGGGAAGTCGACGGGCTCGGGTTCGCTGAGCGGTTCGACCTCCTGGAAGGCGCCATCGCGATACGCCATCGCCGGGACCGAGAACTCGTCGAGCAGGGTCTCGAGCGAGTAGGGGATCGGGAGCGGCAGGCCGGCGATGGAGGGGTCGGTCGCGCCGAGCCGGACATGGATCGCGGTGACGGAGTTCGGGTCGAGCTCGCGGGCCCCCATCACGGCGAGCAGGTTCGTGATCCCGGGACTGCCGCCCATGCAGGTCACGCCGGTAAGGTTCGCCTGCCGAAAGCGCTCGTCGAACTCCAGCGTCTTGCGGGCGACGTGGAAAAGACCACCCAGGTCCACGTAGTGACAGCCGGCCGTGAGGCACGCCTGGACGATGTGCAGGTTGAGCCTGTAGGCCACAGAGGCGATGCAGACATCGTGGCCTGCTAGGAGGTCGGGGAAGGCGGGGTCGGCGACGTTCGCCCCGGCTGACCGGATCTCGGCGCCTGCGCTCTCCTTGGCTGTCGCGGCGGCGACCTGCGCGGCTCGCTCCGCGTCAAGGTCGGCGACCGTGACCAGCTCGACGCCGGGCGAACGCGCCAGGTCGCGGACGACGATGTGGCCCATCGCACCCGCGCCGCCGACGACGATCGCCCGCATGAGGCCAGTCTGTTGGCCGAATCGATCGTGCGGTGCCGCCCGCCTGTACAAAGCGTCCATCGACCTTTCACCCGCTCGGAGGTCGCCCCTGCTCAGCCCGCTCGCGGTAGGCTTCGGCTTGGTGAGCGCACATGCCTGACGTCGACGTCCGCCTGGAAGGGGTCACGAAGCGCTTCGGCGAGGTCAAGGCGGTCGACGACCTGCATCTCGAGATCCAGCAGGGCGAGTTCTTCAGCCTGCTGGGGCCGTCGGGATGCGGCAAGACGACGACGCTCCGGATGATCGGCGGGTTCGAGGAGCCGTCTGCCGGGGGGATCTCGCTCGGCGGCGGCGACGTCACCAACCTGCCTCCGTACCGCCGCAACGTGAACACGGTCTTCCAGTCCTACGCGCTCTTCCCGCACCTCTCGATCTTCGAGAACATCGCGTTCGGGCTCCGTCGCAAGAAGGTCGACAGGTCGGAGGTCCAGCGGCGCGTGAAGGAGTCGCTCGACCTGGTCGACCTGCCGGGCTTCGACACGCGCAAGCCCACGCAGCTCTCCGGCGGCCAGCAGCAGCGCGTGGCGCTCGCGCGCGCGCTCGTGAACCGGCCCCGGCTACTGCTCCTGGACGAGCCGCTCGGCGCCCTTGACCTGAAGCTCCGCAAGCAGATGCAGCTCGAGCTGAAGCGCATCCAGCAGGAGGTCGGCATCACGTTCCTCTACGTCACGCACGACCAGGAGGAAGCGATGACGATGTCGAACCGCCTGGCCGTCATGCGCCACGGCCGGATCGAGCAGCTGGACGTCCCGGAGCGGATGTACGAGAGCCCCGCGACCGAGTTCGTCGCCGGGTTCCTCGGCGCCTCCAACCTGCTGGAGGGCCAGATCCTGGATCGTTCGAGCGAGCTCGCGAACGTCGGGGTCGCCGGCGGGTCGACCGTGCGGGTGCCGACCGCCCGCCTGGACGGGCAGGGCCCCACCGTGAAGGTCGGGGTCCGTCCGGAGAAGATCAAGCTCGAGGCCGACGAGGGCGATCCGCCCGCCGGCTGGAACAGCGTGAGCGGAACCCTCCGCGTCTCGACCTTCGTCGGGGTCAGTCACCAGTACACCGTGAACGGCCCCGCCGACTCGACCCTGACGGTCTATGCGCAGAACCTCGGGGCTGAACCGGCGCCGCGCGAGGGAGAGCGCGTGCGCCTGCTCTGGCGACCGGAACACACCTTCGTCGTACAACCCTCGGCGCCTCTCGCCGAATGGGAGGAGGAACAGTGAGCGACTACCCGGACCCTCGCGTCCCCATGGACCCCGCGCTCCTTCGAGGCCTGACTCAACGCCGCCTTTCCCGGCGTGATGCGCTCAAGTACGCCGGCGTGGGGGCGGGCTCGCTCGGCCTCGCGGCGTTCCTGTCGGCGTGCGGGGTGAAGGGCCAGGCGAAGGCGAGCCCGACGCCGTCGACCTTCGACTTCACGAAGATCTACGGCGACGGCACGCCGGCCGGCGTCCTGAATTTCGCCAACTGGGAGGCCTACATCGACGTCGACAGCAAGGGCAACAGCCCCTCGCTGAAGGAGTTCACCAAGGAGACCGGCATCAAGGTCAACTACAAGACGGTCATCAACGACAACGACCCGTTCCTCGCGAAGATCATCCCGGTGCTCCAGGCCGGCCAGGACACCGGGTACGACCTGATCGTCATCACGAACGGAGGCGGCATCGAGCGGCTGATCCGGCTGGGGTACCTCACCCCGCTCGACCACAAGTACTTGCCGAACTGGGACGCGAACGCCGACCCCAAGACGAAGAATCCCGTTTACGATCCCGGGAACAAGTACACGGTGACTTGGCAATCGGGTTTCACCGGCATTGGCTACAACTCGAAGGTCATCAAGACCCCCCCCACCAGCTTCAAGGACCTGCTTAACCCGGCCTACAAGGGGAAGGTCGGGATGTTCTCCAACAACCAGGACCTGCCGTGCCCGGCGCTTGCCTCGCTGGGCATCGACCCGAACAAGGCCACTCCCGACCAGTGGCGGCAGGCGGCAGCCCCCATCACCCAGGCCAAGGATGCCGGCATCATCCGCTCCTTCTACGACCAGAGCTACATCAATGCCCTGGAGAACGGCGACACCGTCATCACGCAGGCGTGGTCGGGCGACGTCTTCATCGCCGCCGCCTCCAAGGACTTCGGGGGGGACGGGTTCCCGGAGATGAAGTTCGTCTTCCCCCAGGAGGGCCCGATCTACTGGCACGACAACATGGCCATCCCGCTGCACGCGCAGCATCCGGTCGACGCGATCACATACATGAACTTCGTCTACCAGCCGAACATCGCCGGGATGATGGCGGACTTCATCTGGTACGTGACGCCGGTTCCGGCGGCCAAGGACTACGTGCTGAACACGCTGAAGGACCCGACCGTGGCGAACAGCCCCCTCATCTTCCCCTCGGCGGACGACCTCGCCCACGCCTGGCAGTACAAGGCCTTCAAGAACACTCAGGAAGAGGACGACTGGAACAGCGTGTGGCAGCCGGTGTACAGCAGCTAGCCAAGCCGAAGACCCGGTTGGGCAAGCGGCTCGCGCCGTACCTGCTCATCATGCCCGGCGGCCTCTGGTTGCTCGTCTTCTTCCTCATCCCGATCGTCTTCATGCTGTCCGTCTCCCTGCAGACAGGGAACCTCGAAGGGGGGTTCGCGCAGACGTGGCACTTCCACCGGTACATCGAGGTGTTCCAGCAGTACCGGCCACAGATGGTCCGGTCGTTTGCGTTCGGCACGATCGCCACGGCCATCACGCTCCTCTTCGGCTATCCGCTCGCGTACTGGATCGCCTTTCACGGCGGCCGGCACAAGACCACGTTCCTGTTCCTGCTGCTCCTTCCTTTCTTCGTGTCGTTCGTGATCCGGACCCTCGCCTGGCAGTTCATCCTGGCCGATGACGGGATCGTCTTCGGAACCCTGAAGAGCTGGCACATCCTGCCGGCGGTGATCAGCGGCATCGCCTACAACTTCCTGCCGTTCATGGCCTTACCGCTGTACGTCTCGCTGGAGCGGATCGACCGGCGCGTCGTCGAGGCGGCGAGCGACCTCTACGCGAACAAGAAGGACGTCTTCCTGCGCGTGATCTTCCCGCTCTCGATCCCCGGGGTGTTCGCCGGCATCCTGCTCACGTTCGTCCCGGCGGTCGGCGACTACGTGAACGCCTCGATCCTGGGCGGGACGAACACGACGATGATCGGCAACATCATCCAGCTCGAGTTCCTGCAGAACTTCCACTACCCAGTGGCGGCGGCGCTCTCGTTCATTCTCATGGGAATCCTGCTCATCGGCATCTTCATCTACGCCCGCGTGCTCGGGGCCAGCAGCATCGAGGAGTACGTGTGAGCGTCGTCCTCGCCCAAGAGACGGGTCGCGGCCCGGGGCTGGCGCCGGCCGGTGCGAAGCGCCGGTGGACGCGGCTCGTGCTCCCCGTCTACTCCGGCCTCGTGCTCTTCTATCTGGTCCTCCCGATCCTGGTGATGATCCTCTACGGCTTCAATGCGAGCGGCCCCAAGCGCGTGAGCTTCCGCTGGCAGGGGTTCAGTCTGTTCGGCTACACGCACCTGTTCGCCAAGCCGGATCTCACGACCGCACTCAAGAACTCACTGTTCATCGCCGTGGTCAGTACCGTCATCGCGTCGATCCTCGGGACCCTCATTGCGCTGGCGCTCGTGCGTTACCGGTTCCGAGGGCGAGGGGTCAGCGATTTCGTCCTGTTCATGAACATCTCCGCTCCGGAGATCGTCCTCGGGGCGTCCCTGCTCTCGCTGTTCGTCTCGTTCGGGGTCCCGCGAGGGATCCTCACGATCATCATTGCCCACGTGATGTTCAACATCGCGTACGTGGCGGTGACGGTGCGCGCAAGGCTCGCGGGGTTCGACCGCCACCTCGAGGAGGCGGCGCAGGATCTGGGCGCCGGGCCCTGGATCACGTTCGCCAAGGTGACGCTGCCCCTGATCTGGGCAGGGATCCTCGCCGGGGGCCTGCTCGCGTTCGCTCTGTCGATCGACGACTTCGTGATCACGAACTTCAACGCGGGGACCACGCAGACCTTCCCCTTGTGGGTCTACGGCGCGGTCAAGGTGGGCATCCCACCCCAGGTCTTCGTCATGGGCACGCTGATCTTCGGCTTCGGCGTGCTGATAGCCTTGTTGAACGTCGTCGCGCAGCGACGGCGGGCCTGACGGCTCGCACCGCGCGAGCCGACCCGAGGGAGGTTCTCATCTGTGGTCATAGAAATGGATACCGAACGCATCACCGCGCGAGCCGAGGAGATCGCGCGAATGGAGACCGTGCGGCTGCTCGAGCGCACGCCGGGCTCGTCGGCGCTGCACGCGCGCGCCGTCCGAAGCATGCCCATGGGAGTCGCGTCGTCCTTCCAGGCGAACGACCCCTATCCCGTTTACCTGGCGAGGGGCGCCGGCTCGCGCGTGTGGGACGTCGACGGCAACGAGTACGTCGACTTCCACGGAGGGTTCGGTGTCAACATCGTTGGTCACGCGCATCCGGCGATCGTGAAGGCCATCGGCGAGGCCGCGAGCACCGGCACGCACTTCGCGGTCACGACTGAAGTCACGGTGGCGCTTGCGGAGGAGATCTGCCGGCGCTTCCGTCTGGAGCAGATGCGCTTCGTGAACTCAGGGACCGAGGCGACGATGGACGCGCTGCGTGTCGCCCGGGCCGCCACGGGCCGCGACCGCGTCGTCAAGATGGAGGGCTCCTACCACGGCCATCAGGACCATCTCCTTTTCTCGGTCGTGCCCGAGGCGGATGCGCTCGGACTGCTCCGCACGGTCGATGGCGAGTCCATCGAAGGTGCGGCGCACGCCTACACGACGCGGCCGACGTCGCTCGGCGTGCCGAGGGCGATGTGGCACGACACGATCATCGTGCCCTTCAACGACGCCGACGCGATCGAGAGCCTGTTCTCCTCGCACGGCGAGGAGATCGCGGCGCTCATCATGGAGCCGGTCATGATGAACATCGGGCTCGTCGTGCCCGACCCCGGCTACCTCGAGCGCGTCCGAGAGCTGTGCGACCGCCACGGGGTCGCGCTGATCTTTGACGAAGTGAAGTCCGGCGCGACGATCGCCGAGGGCGGCGCGATCGAGCGGTTCGGCGTGCAGCCGGATCTCGCCTGCTTCGCGAAGGCGCTCGGCGGCGGGACCACGATCGGCGCCTTCGGGGGCAAGGCCTCGCTCATGAGCGTCATCGGCAAGGGCGCCGCGCAGCAGGGCACCTTCAACGGCAATCCGCTCTCGGCCCGGGCCGGCCTGGCGGCGTTGACCCAGGTGCTCACGCCGGATGCATACCGGCGGTTCGCGGAGCTCGGGACGATGCTCGCCGATGGGTGCCGTCGGGCGATCGAGGAGGCCGGCATCCCGGCGCACACGATGGATCTGGGCGCCAAGGGCTGCGTGTCCTACCGCGTGGGGCCACTGCACAACTACCGCGACTACCTGGAAACGAACCCCGCGCTCTTCGCCGCGTCGTTTCCGTGGATGGTGAACCGCGGGGTGTTCCTCACGCCGGGCGACGAGGAGCAGTGGACGCTCTCAGTGCAGCACACCGAGGACGACATCCGCCGGTACATCGACACCTTCGGCGAGTTCTGTCAGATGCTCGCCGGCTGAGGAGCTAGTCGACCCAGACGCGCTGGGCCATGTCCAGCGACATGGCAACGCGGCGGGTGCCGCCCACCTCGACGGTGAGCGCGCCGGCGCCTGCGTCGGTGCTCACCACCCGGACCGGCACGCCCAGGCCGAAGCCGTGATCGGCCAGGAAGCGCAGGAGCATCGGTGCCTCGTGCTCGGTGACCTCGGAGACGCGTCGAACCCTCGAGCGCTCCCCGGGCGTGAGCCCCCCGAGCGGCCGTTCGGCCGCGGGCGCGGCCGCCGCGCCGGGGATGGGGTTGCCGTGCGGGCACGTGGTCGGGCGGCCCATCCGTTCGAACAGACGCTCGGCGACCTGTTCGGAGACGGCGTGCTCCAGCCGGCCGGCTTCGGCGTCGGCCTCGAGCCAGTCCAGCCCGAGCTCGTCGGTGAGCCACCGCTCCACGATCCGGTGGGTGCGTACAATCCGCGCGCCGCGCTTGCGCCCCGCGGCGGTGAACGCGACGGTCCTCGACGGCGTCCGCCGCAGGAGCCCCGCCTCGACCAGGCGGCCGATCGCGGTGCTCACCGTCGGGAGCGACACGCCGAGCCACTCGGCGATGCGGGTCAGGCGCGGTTTCTCGCCCTCCGCCTCGAGGTAGTAGATCGCCTCGAGGTAGCGTCTGAGCGCGGCCGAGACACCGTCCGTTGACACTTAGTCTCCTCTAATGATATTCGTAAGTAAGAACGAATCGCCTTCAGAAGGGAACTCATTGGCAGCCGGCCTGACCGTCCTGCTCGGCGCCATCGCGGGCCTGACGATCCTCCTCGGCCTGCCCATCGCCCGTGTGGGGGGCCTGTCGTCGCAGACGAAGGGGTTCCTCAACGCCGTCGCCACGGGGGTCCTCGTCTTCCTCCTCTGGGACGTGCTCACCGGGGCCTCCGGTCCCGTCGAGGCCGCGCTCCAGCAGGCGCGGCACGGCCACGCGGGCCGGTTCCAGCTCCTCGCCGGCGCCTTCGCGTTGGGGCTCTGCGTCGGTCTCCTCTCGCTCGTCGCCGCGAACGCCGCCCTTCGGCGCCGCACCGCCGGCTTCAGCGCCGGGCCCGGCGCGATGGCCGTGACCGAGGCGCTCCCCGTCACGAACGCCGGGCGTCGGCTGGCGATGATGATCGCGATCGGCCTCGGCCTGCACAACTTCTCCGAGGGCCTGGCGATCGGGCAGTCGGCCGCGCGCGGGGCGATCGCCTTCGCGCTCACGCTGATCATCGGGTTCGGCCTGCACAACATCACCGAGGGGTTCGGCGTCGCGGCACCCCTCGCGGCCGACGCCGACAAGCCCACGTGGGGCTTCCTGATCGGCCTCGGACTGATCGCCGGGGGTCCGACGTTCCTGGGGACGGTCGCCGGATACAGCTACACCTCGGACGTGGTGGACGTGCTCTTCCTCACCCTGGCCGCCGGCGCGATCCTCTACGTCCTCTCAGAGATGTTCGCCGTGGGCCGTCGCATGCTGACGCCGCGCGTGATGGCGATCGGGCTCCTCGTCGGCTTCCTGGCCGGCTACCTCACGGACCTGCTGCTCACCTACGCGGGGGCCTGACCCGCCGCGACCGCTGGCGCCCGCCCGCCCCGGGCGGCGAGAATTCGGCCCGTGAACGAGCGCCCGCGCCGACGTCGCCAGCATCCGTTCCTGCGGACCTGGAACGCGGTCCACGACTTCCTTGGGCCGGCGCTCTCCGTCGCGGTCCTGATCGTCTTCTCGCTGATGGTCTTGGGCGTGATCGTGCTGGAGGTCTCGGAGCGGCACAACCCCGGGATGACCTCGGGATGGTCGGCGATCCGCTGGGTGGTGCTCGCGCTCATCGCGAAGCCGCCGTTCGTCCTGGCGAACCCCGCTGGGAAAGCCGTCACGTACCTGATGGACTTGCTGCGGCCGAGCTCGATCGCGCTCATCACCGCGGCGCTCACGTCGCACCTGTTCGGAGTCCTGGTCAAACGCGCGTCCGGCATGGGGAGGGCAAGGGTGAAGGATCACATCGTGATCTGCGGGTGGAGCAGCAAGGGGGCGGAGATCATCAAGGAGATCCGAGGGAGGGACGACGACGAGAGCCAGCGCCCCGTGGTCATCCTGGCCCCGCTCGCCGCGAGCCCGACGAAAGACGAGCTGACGACGTTCATCCACGGCGACCCGACGGAGACCGCCGACCTGATCCGCGCCGGCATCGATCGCGCGCGCACCGCGATCGTGCTTGCCGACAACTCGCTCGAGAACCTCGACGCCGAGGACGCCGACTCCCGGACACTCCTGTCCGTGCTCGCGATCGAGTCGCTGAACGCGAGCTGCTACACGTGCGTGGAGGTGGTGCACTCGAAGAACCGGGAGCACTTCGCGCGCACGAAGGCCGACGAGCTCGTCGTGAGCGCCCATCTCACCGGGGCGCTCCTCGCGCACTCGGCCGTCGCGCGCGGCCTCGCGCGCGTCGTCGAGGAGCTGCTCACCTTCCCGGGCGGCAACGAGTTCTACTGGGTCCCCGTCCCCGCGTTCCTGGCCGGAGTCACGTTCCGCGACGCGCTCGCCACGCTCAAGCAGAAGAGCGAGTGCCTTCTGATCGCGATCGGCCGCGACGGGGCCGACTACATCACGAACCCGCCTGCCGACCAGACCCTCGGGGCGCGCGACCGACTGCTCGTGATCTCGGCGAACGAGCCGCGCTTCTAGGTGCGCGATCGTTCGGGCCGGGGTTCGCGCCCGAGCTTGCGCAGGGCCAGGCCCGAAAGCGCCTCCAGCACAAGGCGATGCGCGAGGAGCGCGGTGATGTCCGACTGATCGTACGGCGGTGACACCTCGACCACCTCCATGCCCGCGAGGCCGACCTCCGCGGCAATCCTTCGGACCGCCCGGATCGCGTCCCGCGCAGTGAGCCCACCCGGCTCGGGCGTGCCGGTCCCCGGCGCGAAGGCAGGATCGCACACGTCGATGTCGAACGACAGGAACGTGTGATCCCACGTCCGAGCGACGGCGAGGACGTCGTCCATCACCGCGTCCATGCCGCGTTCGGAGATCTCCTCCATCAGGTGCCATCGGAAGCCCTGCTCCCGCGCCCACGCGAAGTCCTCGGGGTCCGGCCAGTAGCCGCGGAGCCCGATCTGCACGATGCGCTCGCCCGGGAGCGACCCTTCCTCGACGAGCAGGCGCATCGGCGTCCCGTGCGAGCGGGTCACGCCCCAGAGGCTTGGTGCGTTGTCGGCGTGCGCGTCGAAGTGGATCAGGCCGAGCGCGGCGGGCCTGAGGTGCGCCGCGACGGCGCCGACATCGGGGTGGGCGATCGAGTGGTCTCCGCCCAGGACGATGGGCACGACGCCGGCGCTGCAGATCGCGGCCACCCCCGCCTTGAGGGCCTCGTGGCTCCGCGCCGCATCGGCGGGTGTGACGGGCACGTCGCCGTAGTCCTTCGGCCGCGACCGGCCGCCGCTCACGTCGGCGAGGCGGATGGCGCGCGGGCCGAAACGGGCGCCGGGCCGGGCGCTGACGGCCTCGTCGATGGGCGCCCCGACGATCGCGACGTCCACGCCCGCGAGGTCCGCCGGGTCGAGGACGAGCGGCAGCTTCGAGAAGGTGCCGGCCACGCCCGCGTAGGCGGGCTCGCCGGGCCGGCTGAGCTCCATGCCGGGCACCGGCCGCTCACCCCGTCCGCTGCAGGTGCCGCTGGACGACCGTGGTGCCGATGGCCTTCGCCACCAGGACGGGCTCCTCCAGGACGTCGGCGGCGGACTCGCCGATGTCCTGCCGGGTCGTGATCACCTTCCACGCCTCCGCCTGGAACGTGCGTGACGTGGCGCCCTCGCGGATCACGACCGCCCGGCACTCGAGGAAGTCGCCCGGGCGCACCGGCGCCAGGAACTCGATCGACTCGTAGGCGCGAAGGAGCCCCTCGTCGCCGTCGCGGTGCACCGTGATCTCGGTCGCTAGGTCGCCGAAGAGCTGCATGACGAACGCTCCCGCGGCGATGGTGCCCTAGTGCGCGTCCTCCGAACCCACGCGGATCCGAAGCCTTGCCTCGATCGGTTCGCTCACGTTCGCTTCCCCTTCCCGTCTCCATGGTCGTTAGCGTCTGCTCGAACGACGAGCGCGTCGGCGGCGAGCGCGCCCGCTCGGTTCACGAACAAGGGGTTCACGTCGACCTCCGCGATCTCCGGGTGGTCGAGCGCCAGGCGCGCGAGTGCCGCGACGACGTCGGCCGCCGCTCGCCGGTCCGCGCCGGCCGCATCGAGCACGCGCCCCACGGCGCATTCGTCCGGCATCTCGTCGAGGTCCTCCGGCGAGAGGGGAAGCACGCGAACCGCCACGTCGCGGAGGACCTCAGTGAAGCTCCCGCCGAGGCCCAGCAGGACGACCGGACCAAAGAGCGGGTCGCGCCGCATCCCGCAGATGAGCTCCACGCCGGTCGCGGTGGCCTCGACCAGGACGCCGTCCGGCGCAAGGGGTGCGAGCGCGTCGAAGGCCTGCGTGACCTGCGCCGGGGTGGCGAGCCCCATCCGCACCCGGCCGGCGGCGAGCTTGTGGGCCACGCCCGGGGCGTCGGCCTTCATGACGACCGGGTAGCCGAGCGCCTCGGCCGCGCCGACGGCGTCGGCCGCTGTGCGCGCCACCTGCGCGGGCACGAGCGGGACGCCGTAGCGCTCTAGCACGTCGCGGCTCGCTCGCTCCGACAGGATCGGGCCCGGCTCGTCGAGCCGGAGGTCGACCGGCCCCCCGGGGCGTTCGGGCTCGGTCCGAGGTCGCCACAGCCGCCAGTACCAGGCCCGGCGGACCGCCACAAGAGCGGGGCGCAGGCCGTGCAGGAGCGGCACGCCCGCCCCGCGCAGCCGGTCCCGGACCGACTGCGCGGCCGGCCCCGTCGCGTGCACGGTCAGAAAAACGGGCACGACCTCCGATCCCTCGGTCGCCGCAACGAGCGCCTCGGAGGCCGCGAGCCCCAGCTCGACCTCGTTCTCGCCCGCCCAGGGCGTCACCTTGTCCAGCGCGACCGCGAGCACGTCGACCTCCTCGCGTCCGGCCGCATGCAGAATCTCGGCGTACAGCGGCCGGTAGTCGGGATCGACGCCCCACGGGTCGATCGGGTTGCCGATGTACGAGAAGTGCGGCCATCGGGACCTCAGGCCTTCGCGGAGCCGCTCCGACGGCTCGGGAAGCTCCAGGCCGATGGCGCGAGTATGGTCACCGACGAGGTTCGCCTCGCCGCCGGAGTCGGTGACCACGAAGAGCCGCCGGCCCCGCGGCAAGCGGCCGTGGCCCAGGAGCTCCGCGACCTCGAACAGCTCGTCCAGGTCGTCCACACCGATCGCGCCGAGTTGGTGCAGGAGGCCCGTGACCACCTCCTCCGAGCCCGCGAGCGACCCCGAGTGTGCGGCGACCGCCGCGGCGGCCGCCTCGCCCCGCCCCGCCTTCAGCACGGCGAGCGGCTTGCTGGCGGTTCGAAGCGCCCGAGCGCCCTCGACGAACCCGGCGGGGTCGCGAAAGCCCTCGAGGAAGAGCGCCACTGCCCGGGTCTCGTCGTCGCCCGCGAAGTGCCGGAGGTAGTCGCCGACGGTCGTGACCGTCTCGTTCCCGCAGGACACGAGCGCCGAGAAGCCGATCCTCGGGCCCATATTCACCGCGGCCTCCACCACCGACCCGCTCTGCGAGACGAGCGCCACGTGCCCGTCGAGGAGGCTGGTGGGGATCGTCCCGATGTACATGGAGGCTCGCCCGCCGGGCGCGATCACGCCCATGCAGTTCGGCCCGCAGACGGCCATGTCGAAC
>VAYJ01000042.1:3559-33245 GCA_005888465.1 Actinomycetota bacterium | reverse complement strand
CTCGACAACAACCACGCCTACGACTTCGGTCCGACCGCCCTGCTCGATACGCGGAAGAACCTGCTCACGAACGGGATCGCGCCGGTCGGCGCGGGCAAGGACTCCGCCACCGCAAACGCACCTGCCATGTTCGAGGTGAAGGGCTGGACGATCGCCGTCGTCGGGTTCGACAAGGTCGTTGACCCGTTCCCCGAAGCGGTGGCGGCCCCGGGCCATCCCGGGACCGCCGACGGCCACAACGAGAACCGCATGGTCGCCGCCGTTCGGGCCGCCAAGCGCGACGCCGATCTCGTGATCGTCGCGATCCACTGGGGCGTTGAGCTGGACACGCAGCCGCGCCCGGACGACGTGGTCTTGGGCCGACGGCTCGTCGACGCGGGCGCCGACGTGATCTTCGGGGGCCACGCCCACCGGCTGCAGCCGCTGGGGATGCACGGGGACCGCCCGATCTTCTACAGCCTCGGCAACTTCGTCTGGCAGAACCTCTCTGTCGCCGGCTCGACGACGGCGGTCGCCGAGGTCCGGATCACGCCGCAGGGCAAGGTCGTGCCAAAGCTCCTGCCCGCCTACATCCAGGCAACCGGTCACCCGGTCCTCGTGTGATACCCTCACTGCCGAACCGATGGCTCTGCTCAAAGAAGGAAAATCCGCGCTGATCAGCGACTACCGCCGGGGCGAGACCGATACGGGCTCGCCCGAGGTGCAGGTCGCCATCCTTTCCAAGCGCATCGAGGAGCTGACCGAGCATCTGAAGACCCATGCCCGCGACCATCACTCGCGGCGGGGGTTGTTGCAGATGGTCGGTCGCCGGCGCCGGCTGCTGGACTACCTCCGCCGGGAGGACGTCGAGCGTTACCGCGCCCTCATCGCGCGCTTGGGCCTTCGTCGCTAGCGCCGAGCGAAGGGAGCACGCCGGACCCATCGCGAAACCAGACCGGTAGGAGTGACGGGAGTTCCTGCCCGAGGCCAGTTATCAGTTGCGATCCCCGGCGCCCGCCGCCGAGGACCACCACTGAGAACTGGCTCTCCGGCCACAACCCCCCGAGCTCCTTGGATTCGAGACCCGGCCGCCGATCGCGGCCGACGTTCAAGGAGGAACGACAATGACCAGATCCACGATGAGCCTCGGCGAGACCGAGCTCCTCCTCGAATCGGGGAAGCTCGCCCTGCAGGCAGAGGGCGCCTGCGTGGTGACCCTGGGCGAAACGCAGGTGCTCGCCACGTGCACGACCGCCAAGCCTCGCGAGGGCATCGATTTCTTTCCGCTCACGATCGACGTCGAGGAGCGCATGTACGCCGCAGGCAAGATTCCCGGCGGCTTCTTCCGGCGCGAGGGCCGGCCGTCCGAGACGGCGATCCTCACTGCGCGCCTCACCGACCGGCCGCTGCGCCCGACCTTCAAGGCCGGCTACCGCGACGAGGTGCAGGTCATCATCACCGTGCTCTCGGCCGATCTCGCGAACGCGTACGACATCCCGCCGATCAACGCGGCGGGGCTTGCGGTGTCGCTCGCAGGGCTTCCCTTCGACGGCCCCATCGGGGCGGTGCGTGTCGGCCTCATCGGCGGCACGTGGAAGGTGAACCCGACGTATCAGGAGCTCGAGCTCGCGACGTTCGACGTCGTCGTGGCCGGCCGCAAGAACGACCAGGGCCAGGTGGACGTGCTCATGGTCGAAGGCGAGGCGCCGGAGGGCTCGTGGGAGCGGATCGCGGGCGGAGGCGGCGGGACTCCCCCCACGGAGGAGGTCGTCGCCGAGGGGCTCGAGGTCGCCAAGGGCCACATCGCGACGATCGTCGACTCCGTGCGCGCGTTCGTCGCCCAGGCAGGCGTCACGCCCAGGCCGTTCGAACCGACTCCCGCGTTCGCGCCGGACACGTGGGCGGCGGTGCAGGAGTTCGCGGGCCCGCGGCTCGCGGCCGCGCTCGTGCCGGGCAAGACCGACCGCGTGTCGAACCTCGACGCGCTGAAGGATGAGCTCAAGGCGCACCTGCTCTCGACGTGGGGTGAGGAGACGCTGGCCGCCCGCGCGAGCGAGATCTCACCGGCGTTCAAGGAGCTGCAGAAGCACGCGATGCGCGAGCGCGTGATCCGCGAGGGCATCCGGCTGGACGGCCGGCGGCCCGACCAGATCCGCGACCTCTCCGCTGAGGTCGGGCTGATCCCCAGGGCCCACGGGTCGGGGCTCTTCCAGCGGGGCGAGACCCAAGTGCTGAACGTCACGACGCTCGGCATGCTACGGATGAACCAGATGATCGACACGCTCGACCCCGAGGACTCCAAGCGCTACATCCACCACTACAACTTCCCGCCCTTCTCGACCGGCGAGGTCGGCCGCGTGGGGAGCCCGAAGCGCCGCGAGATCGGCCACGGCGCGCTCGCCGAGCGGGCGCTCGTCCCGGTCGTCCCCGACGAGGACGAGTTCCCCTATACGCTCCGGCTCGTGTCGGACGTGCTCTCCTCGAACGGCTCGACCTCGATGGCGTCGGTCTGCGCCTCGACGCTCTCGCTGATGGACGCGGGCGTGCCCATCAAGGCGCCGATCGCCGGCATCGCGATGGGCCTGATCGCCGAAGGTGGACAGTTCGTGACGCTGACGGACATCCTCGGGGACGAGGACGCGCTCGGCGACATGGACTTCAAGGTCGCGGGAACGAAAGACTTCGTGACCGCGCTCCAGCTCGACACGAAGGTCACGGGCCTGCCTGCGGAGGTGCTCGCCGGCGCGCTCAAGCAGGCGAAGGACGCCCGCATGTTCATCCTGGAGACGATGCTGCGCACGATCCCCGAGTCGCGCCGAGAGCTGTCGCTGAAGGCCCCGCGGGTCATCATGAAGCAGATCCCGGTCGACAAGATCGGCGAGGTGATCGGGCCGAAGGGCAAGCGGATCAACGAGATCATCGCGCTCACCGGCGCCGACATCGACATCGAGGACGACGGCCGCGTGTTCATCGGCTCGCGCGACGGCGCGGGCGCGGAGAAGGCCGTCGAGATGATCGAGGCCCTCGTCAACCCGCACATGCCCGAGGTGGGGGAGCGATACGACGGCATGGTCGTGAAGACCGCGACGTTCGGCGCATTCGTGAACATCCTGCCCGGGCGAGACGGCATGGTCCACATCTCGAAGCTCGGCCGCGGCAAGCGCCTGTCCTCCGTCGAGGAGGCCGTGAACGTGGGCGACAAGCTCACGGTCGAGATCGACAAGATCGAGCAGGACCAGATGGGCCGCACGAAGGTGAGCCTGAAGCCGGTCGGCGAGGGCTGGGACCCGCCCGAGGGCGGGTGGCCGCGCGTCGAGGGTGAGGAGCCCGAGCGCGAGCGGCGGCCGCGCCGCGAGGGCGACGGCCGGGGCGGTGGCGACCGCGGCCGCGACCGGGGGTTCCGTCCACGCCGCGAGTCGCGGGACCGGTGAGCCCGGCGCGCGCACCCCGTAAGCCTCGAACGGCCGGCGAGGGCATCGCGCGAAGCGAGTACGCGTCCGGCCTTCGGGTCGTTACCGAGCAGATGCCGGAGATGCGCTCGGTGGCGCTCGGCGTCTGGGTCGACGTCGGCTCGCGGGACGAGCGCCCGCGCCAGTCTGGGGCGTCGCATTTCCTCGAGCACTTGCTGTTCAAGGGGACCAAGGACCGGACCGCCAAGGAGATCGCTGAGGCCTTCGACGCGGTCGGCGGCGACCTGAACGCGTTCACCGCGAAGGAGTACACGTGCTACTACTGCCGGGTCGGTGACCGCGACCTGCCCATGGCGGTCGCGTACATGAGCGACATGCTTCAGCACTCGATCATCGACCGGACGGACTTCGACGCCGAGCGCCAGGTCATCATGGAGGAGATCAACCGCCAGGAAGATGCCCCCGACGACCTCATCCACGATCTGTTCGCGGAGACCCTCTGGTCGGGGCACCCGCTCGGCCGGCCGGTGCTGGGGACGCGCGACACGATCAAGGGGATGACGCGGGACCAGGTCAAGCGCTTCTACGACCGCCTGTACGAACCTCGGCACTTCGTGATCGCCGCCGCGGGGAACCTCTCGCACGAGCGGCTGTGCGGGCTGCTCGAGGAGCACATGGACACCGGTCGCAAGCTCAAGCCGCGCACCTCCACGCATGGACGAAGCGCCGGCCGCGTGCCACCGGCAGCCGCGGGAACCATGGTGCGGACCCGCAAGACCGAGCAGGCACATCTGTGCCTCGGGACGCGGGCGCCGTCGCGCAAGGACCGGGAACGGTTCGCGTTCGGCGTGGTGAACTCGGCGCTCGGGGGCGGCATGTCCTCGCGCCTGTTCCAGGAGATCCGCGAGAAGCGCGGCCTCGCGTACTCGGTGTACAGCTACCACTCGATGTTCGCCGAGACCGGCCTGTTCGCCGTCTACGCGGGCACGACCCCCTCGCGCGCGAAAGAGGTGCTCGAACTCGCGCGCCGCGAGCTCGCCGACGTCGCCGAGCACGGCGTGACGCAGGAGGAGTTCGACCGCGCCAAGGGCCACATGAAGGGTTCGCTCGTCCTCTCGCTCGAGGACACGAGCGGGCGCATGTCGCGCATCGGGCGCTCCGAGATCTCACACGGCGAGATCCTCTCGGTCGACGAGGTCCTCGAGCGGATCGAGGCCGTGACCATGCAGGACGCTGCGAACATCGCGGCCGACGTGCTCGGGCGCGACATGGCGCTCTCAGTCATCGGTCCGTTCCGGCGCGGTGCCTTCGGGGAGGGCCGGGGTTGATCCGCGTCGGCGTGCTCGGCGCCGCCGGCCGTATGGGCCGGATGGTCTGCCGCGCGGTCGCCGACGATCCCGAGCTCTCCCTGGTCGCGGCGGTGAGTCCCTCGTCCGCCGGTCGCCCCATCGCCGACCTGATCGGCCCCACTGACCTCGACTTCACGGTGTCCGATGACCTCAACGCCCTTGCGACTGCGGCCGTCGAGGTCGGGGTCGACTTCACGACCTCACAGGCGGTGATGGCGAACGTCCACACTCTGATCGAGCATGGGATCCACGCGGTCGTCGGCACGACCGGCATGGGGCCGAAGGATCTTGCCGAGATCGAACGCCTCGCCAGCGGCGCCAACTCGAACGTGATCGTGGCCCCCAACTTCGCGATCGGGGCGGTGCTCATGCAGCGCTTTGCGACGGAGGCAGCCCGGGTTCTGCCCGCCGCCGAGATCATCGAGCTGCATCACGAGGATAAGCCCGACGCGCCCTCGGGGACCGCCCGGGCCACGGCCGAGCGCATGGCCAAGGCGCGCGTCACCGACTCCACTGCGCCAAGCTCCGAGACGATCGAAGGCGCGCGCGGCGCCGACGTCTCGGGCATCCGCGTGCACGCCGTACGCCTCCCAGGCCTCGTCGCCCATCAGGAGGTCATCTTCGGTGGCACGGGCGAGGTGCTCTCGATCCGCCACGACTCCCTGGACCGCGTGTCGTTCGTGCCCGGCGTGCTCCTTGCGATCAAGGCCGTGGCCGACCGCCCGGGCTTCACGCTCGGGCTCGAGCCGATCCTCGGCCTCGACGCCTGATGGCGGAACGGATCCGACTCGCCGCCGTCTACGCGCACCCCGACGACGACACGAACGGGATCGGCGCCCTCCTCGCGGCGAACGCCGGCCGCATCCACTACACGCTGATCTGCTGCACGAGCGGTGAGGCCGGCGAGATCGCCGACTCGTCGCTCGCCACCCGCGAGAACCTAGCCACGGTCCGGGAAAAAGAAGAGCGCGACGCGATCGCCGCCCTCGGCGTCACCGACGCCGACATCCACTTCCTCGGCCATCCCGACGGTGGCCTCGCCGACGTCCCGCGCGAGCCGCTCGTCGACGACGTCACGGCCATCCTGCGCGACGCGCAACCGCAGATCGTCATCACCTTCGGGCCCGAGGGTGTCACGCGACACGCCGACCACATCGCCGCCGGCGAGGTCGGTACCGCCGCATTCCATCGCCTTCGCGACGAGGGCGTCCCCGTCCAAAGCCTGTACTACGTCGCGGTCCCCAAGTCCGCGCTCGACCGGTTCTGGAACGCGCTCCTCGCGCGCGGCCGCGTCGTGAACCCCGACGGACCATTCATGCCGCAAGGGATCCCCGACGACCGGATCGACGTGCGGATCGAGATGGGCGACGCCATCGACCGCAAGATCGCGGGCATCGAGGCGCACCGCACGCAGAACATCCACTTCATCCCCGAGGACCTGCGACGCGAGCTGTTCGTGGCCGAGCACTTCGTGCAGGCGTGGCCGCCGAGGGCGCCGGGCGCGCCACAGCTGACGAGCCTGCTCGATGACCTGGACGGGTGAGGCTCAGACGTCGGTGCCGTAGTCCCAGGCGTACAGCTGCTCCGGGACCAGGCGCATGACGATCCGGTCGGATTGGAGCATCGCCTCCTCATCGGTCCAGCGGCGGCCCTGCTCCTCCCCGTATCGGGTCGAGAGCGCGAGCAGGATGGCGTTCCGTGCGCGATCACGGCCTTGTACGGGCGTCCCTCCGACCCGACCGAGATCGCGACGCGCGGTTGATTGGCGAGGTCGCGCCCGGTGTGGCGGGATTCTCGCCTGGTCGTCAGCCAGAAGCCCCCGTCGCGCCAGAGGTACCACACGGGCCGGACACGCGGATGGCCTTTCGCGTCCACCGTCGCGAAGTGGCAAAGGTGCGACTCGGCTAGGAACGCATCGATCTGCTCGGGCGTCATCGGCACGACTACTTCACCACCGTCTGCTCGACGTACACGAACCCCATCGCGTCGCTGAAGGTCGCGAGATCCGCCGTTGCCTTCGCGTTCGCCTCGCTCGCCATGTCGGCCTTGAAGCCGTCGCGGTCGTCCCACGTGAGCTCCGCGACGCCGTCGTACGCAGAGGTCTGGCCGTCGGGCACGCGGGTCACCAGGGTGACCACATAGCCCTTCAGGTGTTGGTAGCCGTCCCGTGCGATCGGCGCGTGGCGTTCGATCCAGTAGGTTCCGAACTCCTCGGCGGACATGTCCCGTTTCTTGCGGAGCCAGATGTGTGCACGGACCATGGGGGGTTCCTTTCCTCAAGTGGATCGGTCGCGGCTCGTCGCCTCGTCGGTGCCCGCCTGCCAGCGGGCGAGCGTGAACAGCAGATCGGAGAGCCGGTTCAGGTAGTGGAGGACGTCGTCGGTGACGGCGCCGCCTTGGTCGCGAAGGGCAACCGCGCGGCGCTCCGCCCTTCGGACGCCGGTGCGGGCGACATCGAGGGCGGCGGACGCTGGATCGGCGCCGGGCACGATGAACTCCTGTGGGAGCGGGTGGACATTCACGGTCTGGTCGATGAGGCCTTCGAGGGCGGTCACCATCTCGGTGGTCACGAGGGACACGCCGGGAGTGAGCTTGGCGCGCTCCTTCGGGTTCGTTGCGAGGTCGGCGCCGGCGACGAACAGCTCGCGCTGGAGGCGAAGGATCAGATTGGAGATCTCGGGGTCCGGGGTGAGCGATCGGGCTAGGCCGAGCGCGGCGACCGCCTCGTCGATGGATCCGTACGCTTCGGTCGCGGGATCGGCCTTCGAGACGCGGGTGCCGTACAGGAGCCCGGTAGTCCCGTCGTCGCCGGTCCTCGTATAGATCCGCACCGCGGCTAGGATACCCGTGCACGCTCGTGCGCCCCGCGACCCTTTGTTCCGGTTCGCGCGCGGGCGCCTGGGAGGAGGGAACGGAGATGGCGGGACGGTTCGGCTCGGTGATCACGGCGATGGTGACGCCGTTCCTCGAGGATGGGTTGCTGGACCTGGACGGCGCGCAGACGCTCGCGGGGTACTTGCTCGAGCACGGCTCGGATGGATTGGTCGTGGCCGGTTCGACGGGCGAGGCGGCGACGCTCTCGCACGGTGAGAAAGCCGAGCTCTTCCGGGCCGTGGTCGAGGCGGCCGAGGGGAGCGGCATGGTCATCGCGGGGACCGGCACGTACGACACGGCCGACTCCGTGGAGCTCACACGCGTAGCAGAGATGGCCGGCGCCGACGCGGTGCTCGTCGTCACCCCGTACTACAGCCGCCCGCCGCAGCGCGGTCTGATCGAGCACTTCACGACCGTGGCCGCGGCGACCGACCTGCCGGTGATGCTCTACAACATCCCGAGCCGGACGGCCTGTTTGATCGAGGCCGACACGCTGCTGCGTCTTGCATCGGATGTGCCGAACATCGTCGCGGTGAAGGACGCGACCGCCGACTTCCAGACGGCCAGCCGGATCGTGAAGGAGAGCCCGCCGGACTTCGAGGTGTACTCGGGCGACGACTGGGCGACGCTCCCGTTCGTCTGCCTGGGCGGGGTGGGCGTGGTGTCGGTCGCGTCGCATCTGGCGGGGGAGCGGATGCACCAGATGATCGAGCTCGCCTCGACCGGCGACGTCCCCGCGGCGCGCAAGATCCACGAGGAGCTCCTGCCCCTGTTCAAGGGCCTGTTCATCACGTCGAACCCCATCCCCGTCAAGGCCGCCCTCCAGATCGTGGGCCGACCGGCCGGGCCGCTTCGCCTTCCCCTCGTCGCCGCGACCGCGGACGAGCGAGCCTCGATCGAGCAGGCCATGAGGGATGCCGGCGTCCTCTGAGGAGCCGCGCGCCCGGCTGGTCTTCCTCGGCGGGGTCGGCGAGGTGGGCCGCAACATGGCCGCGCTCGAGCTGGACGGCCGCGTCCTGGTGATCGACGCGGGCTTGTCGTTCCCCGAGGTCGAGATGCCCGGTATCGACCTGGTGCTACCGGACTTCCAGTACCTGCGAGACCGCCGCGACCGGATCGAGGCGGTGGTGCTTACCCACGGGCACGAGGACCACATGGGGTCGTTGCCGTACCTGCTCCGGGAGTTCTCGCTCCGCGTCTACGCAACCCCGCTCACGATCGGCCTGCTCGAGGGCAAGCTCGAGGAGCACCGCGTGCGCGACCGGGTGGAGTTCCACGAGGTCACGCCCGGCGAGGAGGTGCGGGCGGGGCCGTTCACGATGCGCTTTCACCGCGTGTCGCATTCGATCCCGGACGGCTGCGCGGTGGCGATCGACCTCCCGTGGGGCGTGCTGCTGCACTCGGGGGACTTCAAGCTCGACCCCACGCCGATCGACGGGAGAGCGACGGACCTGCAGGGGATCGCCGAGGAGTCGCGACGCGGCGTGCACGTGTTCCTCTCCGACTCGACGAACGCCGAGGACCCGGGCACGACCGGGAGCGAGCGGCTGGTCGGGCCGGTCCTGTTCGACATCATCCGCGACGCCCGGTAGCTGGTGGTCGTCGCCTGCTTCGCGAGCCACGTCCACCGGGTCCAGCAGGTCGTGAACGCGGCGGTCGCGGCCGGCCGGAGCGTCGCGTTCCTCGGCCGCAGCATGCACCAGAGCGTGGCCGCGGCGCGCGCGCTCGGGTTCCTCGACGTGCCGGAGGAGTCGATCGTGCCGATCGAGGCGCTCGAGGAAATGCCTGCGAGCGACGTGGTCGTGTGCTGCACGGGCTCGCAGGGCGAGCGCCTCTCCGCGCTCGCGCTCATGGCCGCGCACGAGCATCGGTGGGTGAGCCTGCAGCCGGGCGACACGGTGATCCTGTCCTCGTCCGTGATCCCGGGGAACGAGACAGCGATCCACCGCACGCTCGACGGCCTGTATCGAACCGGCGCGGACGTCCATCACGTACCGATCGCGCCCGTCCACGTCTCGGGGCACGCGGCCGCCGAGGAGCTGAAGTTCATGCTGAACCTCGTGCGGCCGCGCTGGTTCGTGCCCGTGCACGGCGAGCTGCGGCACCTCGCCCACCACGCGCGGCTCGCACGCGACGTCGGCATCGATCCCGAGCGCATCCTGGTGGTCGAGGACGGCGACACGATCGAGATCGGCGAGACCCTCCGCCGTGGCGAGCGCGAACAGGCGGGGATGACGTTCGTCGACGGCCTGGGGATCGGGGACGTCGGCCACGCGGTGCTTCGCGACCGGCGCAAGCTCGCGGGTGACGGGATCGTCGTGGTCGTTGTGACGATCGACGCGCGCTCCGGCGCCGTGCTGGCTGGCCCGGACGTGATCAACCGGGGGTTCATCGTGGACGACGCCGCGGACGCGATCCTCGAGGAGGCGCGCGAGCGAACCGTGAAGGCGCTCGAGGGGAGCGCGGCGGACCAGGTGACCGATCAGAGCGTGCTTCAGCAGAGCATCCGTCGCGCGCTCGGCAAGTACTTTTTCGAGATTACGCAGCGAAAGCCGGTTATCGTGCCCGTGATCATGGAGGTCTGATCCATGCCGTCGAAACGAACGCGCCGGCCCAAGCCGAAGGCCCGCGCGGCGCGGAGCTCGCGGGCTCGCCGGGCGCCCGCGAAGCGGACCGGACCGGGCCGGATCCGAAAGGCGGGCTCGCGGGTGGCCGGGCATCTGTCGCCTCGCGCCGCCGAGGCGCTCGGCGTCGGCCTGGTCGTCCTCACCGCGCTCTGGATCATGGGTCTCTGGCTCGGGACCGGCGGGCCGGTCGGCCACGCCACCCGCGTGTCGGTGCGCGCGCTCTTCGGGCCGGCGGGATACGCCCTGCCGGTGGTCGCCGGGTACTGGGCGATCCTGCTCCTCGTCGGCACGGCCCGCGACGAGCGGGGCCGGATGCTCGTCGGGCTCGTCGTCGGGGGGCTCGGGGCGCTCGGGCTCGCATCCATCGCGGGCGGGAACCCGGCGCCCGGCGCCGCCGTGGTCGCCTGGCCGCTCTCGCGCGCGGTCGCCACGTACGGGGCGGTCGTCGTGTGCCTCGGCCTTGTCGCTCTCGGGGCGCTGGTGTTCACCGCCACGCCGATCGCGTCGGTCGGTCGCGGGCTTCGCCGCCTGGTCCTCGGCCGCCCCGCCACGGACGCCACCCTGCAGGACGGGCGGGCCCCGCTCCGCGACGTCGATCGCGCGACGACGATGCCCGACGTTCGCGACGAGCTCCTCCCGATCGCACCGCCGATGCCGCCGCCCGACGAGCCCGTCATCATCGCCGAGGCGAAGCAGATCCGGCTCCCCCTCACCTCGCGCGCGGGCGGCTACCGGCTCCCGCCGCTCGACCTGCTCCGGCTCGCGCCCGCCAGCGAGGGCGACGCGCGGGATGCCGAACAGACCAAGGCCGCCCTCGAGCGCACGTTCCACAACTTCGGCGTCGCCGCGCGGGTCGTCTCCGCGCACCGCGGCCCGACGGTCACGATGTACGAGGTCGAGGTCGAACCCGGAACCAAGGTGAACCGGGTCCTGTCGCTGCAGGACGACATCGCGTACGCCCTCGCGACGCCCGACGTGCGGATCGTCGCGCCGATCCCGGGTAAGTCGGCGTCGGCGACATCCTGACGTCGAAGGCGGCGAAGGAGCTGTCACGGCCGCTGTCGGTCGGGCTGGGCAAGGACGTCCATGGCCGCGCCGTGATGGTCAACTTGAGCGAGATGCCGCACGTGCTGATCGCCGGCGCGACCGGCGCGGGCAAGTCCTCGCTCATCAACACGTTCGTCACGTCGATCCTCATGCGCGCCTCGCCCGACGACGTGAAGCTCGTGCTCGTCGACCCCAAGCGCGTGGAGCTCTCGCACTTCGCGGACCTCCTGCACCTGCTCTCGCCGGTCATCGTGCATCCGAAGCGGGCCGCCGAAGCGCTCGCGTGGGTGGTCCGCGAGATGGAGATGCGCTACGAGGCCCTGGCGACCGTCGGCATGCGCGACATCGAGACCTACAACCAGGCCCAGACCGAGGGGACGCTTCGGATCCCGCCCGGCCAAGAGGACGGCTTCGGGCGCATCCCCTACATCTTGGTGGTCATCGACGAGCTCGCCGACCTCATGATGATCGCTCCGCGCGACGTCGAGGACGCGATCTGCCGGATCGCACAGATGGCCCGCGCGGTCGGCATCCACCTGGTCGTCGCCACGCAGCGCCCGTCGGTCGACGTCGTGACCGGCCTCATCAAGGCGAACATCCCATCGCGGATCGCGTTCATGACCGCGTCGCAGGCGGACTCCCGCGTGATCCTCGACGGGGGCGGGGCGGAGAAGCTCGTCGGGCACGGCGACATGCTGTTCCAGCCGGCGAACGTGTCCAAGGCGGTCCGCATCCAGGGCGCCTGGGTGACCGAGAAGGAGATCGAGGCGATCACCGGCTGGTGCCGGTCCCAGCGCGAGGCCCAGTTCGTGGCCGGCGTCGAGGGGCTCGGCCGGCCGCCGTCGCCCGAGGAAGAGGCGGGCCTCGGCGACGACGACGAACTGCTGGAGCAGGCGACCGAGCTCGTGATCCGCTCGCAGCTCGGCTCCACCTCCATGCTGCAGCGCAAGCTCAAGGTCGGCTTCGCGCGCGCGGGCCGCCTGATGGATCTCCTCGAGGAGCGCGGGATCGTGGGACCGAGCGTCGGGTCCAAGCCGCGCGACGTCCTCATGACGTGGGAAGAGTGGATCGAGGGGCGCCAGCGCGCGATGCGGCCCCAATAGCAAGGGAGCGAACCCGAAGGCCCGCTCCCTTGGCCACTCCGCCGTCCCGTGCCTTGCGGCTCGAGCCTGCGGTGCGACGGGCCGAACGTTACCGGAACGTCGAGCGAGTTGTCCAGCCGCGACCGCGCCTCACCGACAGATTGAGTGACAATTGTCGCTCTTCGCTACGAGGCGTGGATCTGGATGTTGCCGTTCGAGATGATGCCCATGTCGTGGATGAAGGCGTCGTGCAGGAAGGCGCCGTGGTAGTTCCACACGACACAGATCTCGTCGTTGACGCCGGGCTCGCCGCGGTCGAGGAAGGACGCGAGCAGGTAGACGGTGTTGCCGTCTTGGTCGGTGCAGGTCGCGCGCACCTTGACACGCGGGAAGCCGGCCTTGGTGGTCGTGAGCGTGTAGAAGAAGTAATCGTTGCAGTGCGCCGAGAAGCCCGAGTTCGGGCCACTGGGATCGGCGTTGTAGTTCAGGCTCCCCGTCAGGTTCGACTTGGCGTTGAACCCGAGGGACGCGCTGAGGGGCGTCTGGCCCTGGCCGTTCGCCTGGGTCACGCCGCTCGCGAACGCGCCCGAGGCGCCGGTCGCGAGCAGGGCCCCGGTGAGGGCGGCCACGGTGAGGAACTTCCGCATGCGGGCACTCCTTTCGATCGCGGACTGGCGGACGCGTGCGGGCCGGTCCGCCTGCCGAGCAGTCTAGGAACGGACGGGGGAGGCCACACCGGGCGAAAGGCCTAATCTCACGGGCCATTGGCTGGGAGGCTGGGTGGCGGGCGTCGCCCGATAGAATCGGGCGACGCCGCCGGGACCAAGGAGCAGGCGTGGCTGGCACAGGCATCGGTCCCGCCCTCAGGCGCGCCCGCCTCCTTCGGGGCAAGTCCATCGAGGAGGCGAGCCGGGAGACGCGGATCAGGGCGGAGTACCTCCAGGCCCTCGAGCGGGAGACCTTCGAGGCGATCCTGGGCGACGTGTACGTGCGTGGCTTCCTCCGCTCCTATTCGGCCTACCTGGGCCTGGATCCCTCTTCGATCCTCACGCTCTACCGCCGCGAGTTCGGCGTCGCGAAGCCCCGTCTGCCCGAACCCGTGACGGGGCCGCCGGGGGCTCCCACCCGACAGCACCCGCACCTGCTGCACATCCCTCGGCCGCACCTCAGCTGGCGGTTCCTCATCGCCGTGACCGCCCTCGCCCTCGCCATGCTGGCCGCGGCCGGGCTCCTCTCGCGCTCGCGGTCGGCGCCACCGGCGGCGGGCGCGCCGTCGAGCGGAGCCTCCATCCCCGTGCTCTCGACCGGCGTCACGGTCGGGGTCCTCGCGAACGCGCAGGTCACCCTCACCGTGATCGTCGATGGCGGCTCGCCAGTGCAGTACCAGCTGCATCCGGGCGAGGGACGGAGCTTCCCGGGCACGACGAGCGTGCGGATCGAGCTCTCGCGAGGGGGCGTGACCGTCGTCACCGTGAACGGCCATGCGATCGGCACCCCGGGCTCGAAGACCGCGCCCTTCGCGGCGTCGTATTCGCCCCAGGACTACCGGAGGCCCTCATCGGTCGCGAGCCAGAGTCCCTGAGCCCCCTCGGCCTCGGCTGGCCGAACGTGGTGTCGGTCCTTCGCGTGTTGCTCGTGCCGATCCTCGTGGTCCTGATCCTCGCGGAGACCGACGCGGCATCGACGCTCGCGGCGGTGGTGTTCGTCCTCGGGGCGATGAGCGACGGGCTCGACGGCTACCTCGCCCGCCGGCACGGGACGTCCACGCGAACCGGTCAGTGGCTGGATCCTCTCGCCGACAAGATCCTGGTGGCCGCGCCCGTCATCACGCTCGCGGCGATCGGGCGATTCCCCGCGTGGGCGGCGATCGTGATCGTCGCCCGCGAGGTCGCCATCGTACTTCTGCGGATCGCCCTCGGGCTCCGCGGCCGATCGATGCCCGCGGCCAGCCTGGCGAAGGCGAAGACCGTCGCCCAGGTGGTCGCGATCGGGCTCTACATCCTGCCGCTCTCCTCGGGCGCGAACGGCATCAAGCTCGCGTTCCTCATCGTGGCCGTCGTCTTCACGGTCGCATCCGGCGCTCGGTACTTCGCCGCCGCGCGCACCTGGTTGCGCCCGTCGACGTCCGGCACGGGCCGAGGACCGGTGTGAGGGCCGAGGTCGTCGGCGTCGGCACGGAGCTGTTGCTCGGGCAGATCTGCAACGCGAACGCGCAGTGGATGTCGGGGCGCCTCGCGGACATCGGCGTCGATGTCGTGCACCACCAGGCGGTCGGCGACAACCTCGATCGCATCGCCGCATCGTTCACGGTGGCCCTCGGGCGCGCCGACGTGCTGCTCGTGACCGGGGGGCTCGGGCCGACCCAGGACGACATCACGCGTGAGGGGCTCTCCCGCGCGCTCGGGATCGGCCTCGTGAGGGACCCCGCGATCGAGGAGTTCCTGCGGGAGCGCTTCCGCTCGCTCGGGCGTGCGATGCCGGACTCGAACCTCCGCCAGGCGGACGTCCCGGAGGGGGCGCGGCCCATCATGCCGGAGCGCGGCACCGCGCCGGGGCTCGCCCTGGTGACGGACGCGGGCCGGCGTGTGTACCTGGTACCGGGCGTCCCCTCGGAGATGCGCGAGATGATGCTCGGCACGATCCTTCCCGAGCTCGCGGCCGCGGCGGGGCCCTCCGCGCTCGCGTCGCGAACGGTCCGCGTCACCGGCGTCGCCGAGTCGCGGGTCGCCGAGCTGCTCGACGACCTCTTCGTCGGCCGGGCGAACCCCTCGATCGCATACCTCGCTGGTGGGGGAGAGGTGAAGGTGCGCGTCACGGCCAAGGCGTCCAACCGGGATGAGGCCGAGTCGCTCATCGAACCGGTCGCGGACGAGGTGGCGCGGCGCCTCGGGGACCACGCGTTCACTACGCGTGACCAGGACCTGGCCGACGTCGTGGCCGACCTGCTCGCCTCGACCGGCACCACCGTCGCCTGCGCCGAGTCGCTGACGGGCGGGAGCCTGGGCGCGCGCCTGTCGGCTCGCCCGGGCGCATCGTCGTATTTCCGGGGCTCGGCGGTGTGCTACACGGCGAGGGCCAAGGCCGACGTGCTGGGCGTCTCGCGGGAGACGCTCGAGGGCCCGGGCGCGGTGAGCGAGGAGTGCGCGCGGGAGATGGCGGCGGGGTCGCGCCGGATCTTCGATGCGAACCTCGGCCTGTCCACGACCGGAGTCGCCGGGCCCGACGCCCACGACGGCAAGCCGGTCGGCACCGTGTGCATCGGCCTAGCGTGGGACGGCGAGTCGTTCGCGCGCTCGTTCCGCGCGCCCGGGGATCGCGAGATGGTCCGCCGGTGGGCCGAGCAGGCGGCCCTGGATCTGCTTCGACGCCGACTCGCGGGCCTCCCCGGCCCGTCCGCGCGATGACCGTGGCCCGCGACCGCTCGGCCGGACCCGAGGCGAAGCCGCTTCGCCTGTTCGTCGCCGTCGACGTTCCGGAACACGTGAAAGACAACCTGCGGTCGGCGACCGCGAGGTTCCGCGACCGCATCCCCGGCGCGCGGTGGACGAACCCCGATGCGTGGCACGTCACGGTGAAGTTCCTCGGGACGACCTGGCCGCGGGTGGTGGAGGACGTGCGAGCGACGGTCGAGGCCGCGGCTGCCGACGAGGAGCCGTTCGAGACTGCGCTGACCGAGCTCGGCGCGTTCCCCCGCCCGACGATGGCTCGCGTCTTGTGGGCCGGGCTCGCCGACTCGGACGGGCGATTCGCCACGCTCGCGGCGTCGCTCGACCGCGCGCTCGAGGAGCATTTCGACCCCGGGGGACGGGCGTTCACCCCCCACCTCACGCTCGCGAGGCTCGCCCCCCCACGGAACCTTCGCGAGTTCGTCCCCGACCTGGTCGGGACGAACGTGGCGTCGGAGAAGTTCGTCGCCTCGGCCCTGGTCCTGTACCGGAGCCATCTCTCGCCGGCGGGGGCTCGCTACGAGCCGCTGCTCGTGGCGCCGTTCGGCCGGGATGCTTGACCTCGAACACCTGTTCGACTAGCATTCCGGCGTCCGCCCGACGAACCACAGGGGTGTAATTTATGTCAGACCCAGTCGCTAGAGTCCCCGCCCGTACGAGAAGCCGCTGGGTCGAGGAGGTTCCTGGGATGGATCGGGACAAGATGCTTGGGGTCACGCTCGCGCAGATCGAGCGGCAGTTCGGCAAGGGGGCGGTCATGCGGCTTGGCGAGCATGCCATGAGCCAGGGCATCGCGGTCATCCCGACCGGGTCCCTCGCGCTCGACATCGCCCTCGGCATCGGCGGCATCCCCCGGGGCCGGATCGTCGAGGTGTTTGGGCCCGAGGGCTCGGGCAAGACCACGGTCTGCCTGCACATCATCGCCGAGGCGCAGCGGGGCGGCGGCATCGCGGTGTTCATCGACGCCGAGCACGCCCTCGACCCCACGTATGCCAAGAACCTCGGCGTGAACATCGACGAGCTCCTCGTCTCTCAGCCGGACAACGGCGAGCAAGCGCTCGAGATCGCGGACATGATGGTGCGCTCGGGCGCCGTCGACATCGTCGTCATCGACTCGGTGGCCGCGCTCGTGCCGCGGGCCGAGATCGAGGGCGAGATGGGCGACTCGCACATCGGGCTCCAGGCGCGCCTCATGTCCCAAGCGATGCGAAAGCTAGCCGGATCCCTCTCACGGTTCGACACGACCGCCATGTTCATCAACCAGCTCCGCGAGAAGATCGGTGTGATGTTCGGCAACCCCGAGACGACGCCCGGCGGCCGTGCGCTCAAGTTCTACTCGTCCGTTCGCCTGGACGTGCGCAAGATCGACAACCTGAAGGACGGCACCGAGGCCGTGGGGTCGCGGGTCCGCACGAAGGTCGTGAAGAACAAGCTCGCGCCGCCCTTCCGGCAGGCCGAGTTCGACATCATCTACGGCAAGGGAATCTCCAAGGAGGGAAGCCTCCTGGACATGGGCGTCGACGCGGAGCTCATCAAGAAGAGCGGCGCCTGGTTCACCTACGAGGGCGACCAGCTCGGCCAGGGCAAGGAGAACGCCAGGCAGTTCCTCGCCGAGCACCAGGACATCGCGATCGAGATCGACCGGCGGATCCGTGAGGCCGTCGGGCTCACCTCGTTCGCGCCCGAGGACGACGAGGTCGTCAGGGTCGAAGGCGCGCCCGCCGGGGCGTCGGCCGGCTAAGGGGAAGGGGCTGGCCGGACCCCGGCGGGCTCGGCGTGACGGGCCCGCCGATCGGACGAAGCCGCGCGGGACGGCGAAGGATCGCGCGCTGCTGCTGCTCGGGGTGCGGTGGCGAAGCCGCGAGGAGCTCCGGACACGGCTCGCCAAGGCGGGGTTTGAACCCGAAGAGGTCGAGCGTTCGCTCGAGGAGCTCGAGCGCGCGGGGCTGATCGACGACCAGCGCTTCGCGAAGGAGATGGTGCGCTCGCAGGCGAACGGGCGGCTGGCCGGCGACCGCGCCATCCGCTCGGCGCTTCGACGCACCGGCGTTGCCCCCGAGGACGTCGAGACCGCGCTGGCCGACGCCCCCGACGAGGCTGGCCGTGCACGGAACCTGGCGGAGCGCCGGGCCCGGAGCATGGGCGCCCTCGCGCCGGAGGCGGCCTACCGCCGGCTCTTCGGGCAACTCCTCCGGCGCGGGTACCCGCCCGGCCTCGCCCGGGACGCGGCCCGCGAGGCCCTGGCGGCGGCCGGGGGGCCGGCTGACCTGCCCGAATCCGACCCTTGAGGATTCCTTGCAAGCCGGGTCGCGGAACCGTACGCTCTTTCCCACGAGAGGCTGATTCGGTTCATGACAATCGGTTCGGACACGACCACGTTGAGAAGAGTTTTCCAGTCGAGCACCATACGGATACGAGCGAGGTGTCGGGCAGGCCCCGCTAGGTAGCCCCGGCATCTTCATTGCTGCGTCGCGCCGAACACGTGGCCGAGCCGGCCTCCGGCTCGGCTGCTTGCGTTTTCGGATGAGGAGGACCGGATGGGTGCCATCGCAGCGGTGATCGGGGCCGTCGTGGCGCTGGGGCTCGACGTGGCCGTGGGGCTCGCCGCCAGGAGCGCCATCGTGTCGCGGCGGATCCTGACGGCCGAGGCCCGAGCGGCCAAGCTCGTGGCGGACGCGGAACGGGAGGCGGAGGTACGGGTCCGCCAGGCCCTGGTCGAGGTGAAGGAGGAGATCTCCGGGATGCGCCGGGGCGCGGAAGAGGACGTGCGGTCGCGCCGGGACGAGATCCAGCGGATCGAGGAACGCCTGAACAAGCGCGAGGCGGCCGTCGAGGCGCGGGCCGCATCGCTGGACCAGGAGGAGCGCCGGATCCGCGACACCGATCAGCAGTTGGCGTCGCTTCGGATCGACCTGGAGCGGGCCTCCGCTGAACAGCGGAGCGAGCTCGAGCGAGTGAGCCGCCTCACGACGCAGGAGGCGAAGGAGGTGCTGATCGCCCAGGTGGTCGACTCGGCCAAGCGCGAGGCCATGGGGGCCGTGCGCGAGATCGAGCAGCAGGCGAGAGAGGAGGGGGAGCGGCGCGCGCGGAAGATCGTCACGATCGCGATCCAGCGCGTCGCCTCCGAGCAGACGGCCGAGTCAACCGTCTCGGTGTTCTCGCTCCCCTCGGACGACATGAAGGGACGCATCATCGGCCGCGAGGGCCGCAACATCCGAGCCTTCGAGGCAGTGACCGGCGTCAACCTCATCATCGACGACACGCCTGAAGCCGTCGTGCTCTCCTGCTTCGACCCGGTCCGGCGCGAGGTCGCGCGGATCACGCTGGAGAAGCTCGTCTCCGACGGCCGGATCCATCCCGCCCGGATCGAGGAGATGCACCTGCGCGCCATCGCGGACGTGGACGAGCAGATCAAACGCGCCGGGCAGGACGCGCTCGCCGAGGTGGGCATCACGGAGATCCATCCCGAGATGATCAAGGTCCTCGGGCGCCTGCAGTACCGAACCTCGTACGGGCAGAACGTCCTTCGGCACCTGGTCGAGGCGGCGCACCTCGGAGCGGCGATGGCGGCCGAGCTGGGGGTCGACCCGAAGCTCGTGAAGCGGTGCGCGCTCCTGCACGACATCGGCAAGGCGGTCACGCACGAGGTCGAGGGCTCTCACGCCCTGATCGGGGCGGAGCTCGCGCGCCGGCTCAAGGAATCGCCCGAGGTCGTGCACGCGATCGAGTCCCACCACGGCGAGGTCGAGCAGCGAACGATCGAGGCCGTCCTCGCCCAGACGGCGGACGCGATCTCAGGGGGCCGTCCGGGGGCGCGCCGCGAGTCGCTCGAGACCTACGTGAAGCGCCTCGAGCGCCTCGAGGAGATCTGCACGTCCTACCCCGGCGTGGAGAAGACCTTCGCCATGCAGGCCGGCCGGGAGGTGCGCGTGATGGTCAAGCCGAAGGACGTCGACGATCTCTCGGCCCAGGTCCTCGCGCGCGACATCGCCAAGCAAGTCCAGGAGGAGCTGCAGTATCCGGGCCAGATCAAGATCACGGTCGTGCGGGAGGTTCGCGCCGTCGAATACGCGAAGTGAGGGAGGTAGATTCGTCGGCATGACCGGGCGCTATCTCATCCGGACGTTCGGATGTCAGATGAACGAGCACGACTCCGAGCGCATCGCCGGCCTCCTCGAGCAGGACGGCTACGCGCCGACTCCCGCCGCGGCCGAGGCCGAGGTCGTCGTGCTGAACACGTGCGCCGTGCGCGAGAACGCCGACAACCGACTGTACGGCGCGCTCGGGCACCTGAAGCCCGTGAAAGACGCGAACCCGCGGCTTCGGATCGTCGTGGCCGGGTGCCTCGCGCAGAAGGACCAGGGCCGCATCCAGGCGCGGGCTCCGTGGGTCGACGTGGTGGTCGGCACGCACGCCCTGCCGGGGCTCCTCGATCTGATCCGCGCGGCCAAACGGGACGGTCCCCAGATGGACGTGCGCGAGTACACCGAGGTGTTCCCGAGCGCGCTGCCCTCGCGGGCGGGCTCGCCGTACCACGCCTGGGTATCGGTGAGCGTCGGCTGCGACAACCACTGCACGTTCTGCATCGTCCCGCTCGTGCGCGGGGCGCAGCGGTCGCGGGCATTAGGCGACATCCTGGCCGAGGTCCAGGGCGTAGCGGCGCGCGGCGTGGTGGAGGTGACACTCCTCGGGCAGAACGTCAACACGTACGGCCGCGACCTCACCGCCCCCCATTCCGCGCCGCGCCCGCGGTTCGGCGAGCTCCTGCGCGCGGTGAACGAGGTGGACGGCATCCGTCGGATCCGGTTCGTCAGCCCGCACCCGCACGACTTCACCGACGACGTCGTCGAGGCGATGGCGGAAAGCGGCCGCGTCTGCGAGCACATCCACTTCCCGCTGCAGTCGGGGTCGGACCGCATGCTGCGGGCGATGCGACGCTCCTACCGGGCCGAACGCTACCTCGGGTGGCTCGACCGGATCCGGGCGGCGATCCCCGGCATCGCGGTCACGAGCGACATCATCGTCGGGTTCCCAGGCGAGACCGAGGAGGACTTCGAATGCACGCTCGAGGTGACCGAGCGTGCTCGCTTCGACGCAGCCTTCACGTTCCAGTACTCGCCGCGTCCCGGCACCGCGGCGGCCGGCTTCGACGAGCAGGTGCCGAAGGCCGTCGTCCAGGAGCGGTTCGACCGCCTGGTCGATGTGCAGGAGCGGATCTCGCTCGAGTGCAACCGCCAGCTCGTCGGCCGGTCGGCGGAGATCCTGGTCGAGGGCGAGGGGCGAAAGGGCAACCTCCGCGGACGGACCAGGACGAACAAGCTGGTGCACACCCCGGGCTCCGCCGCGCCGGGGACCTTTGTCACGGCGCGCATCACCGAGGCGCACCCGCACCATCTGACCGGCCGGCTCGAGCCCGTACCGGCGGAGGCCCGCTCCGCGTGAGCGCCGGCCGCGCGCCCACGCTCGCGCTTCTCGGGCCGACGGCGTCGGGGAAGACCGAGGCGTCGATCGCCCTGGCTCAAGCGTTGGGCGCGGAGATCATGTGTGTGGACTCCATGCTCGTCTACCGCGGCATGGACGTCGGCACGGCCAAGCCCACGCCGGAGCAGCGCTCGCTGGTGCCCCATCACCTGCTGGACCTCGTCGATCCGTCGGAGCCGTTCAGCGTGACCCGGTTCCAGGGTTTCGCGCTCGAGGCGCTGGATGCGGTTCGCGCTCGCGGGCATCTGCCATTCCTGGTGGGCGGCGGCGGACTCTACTACCGCGCGGTCGTCGACGACCTGCGCTTCCCCGGGACGAGCGGCCACGATCGAGGACTGCTGCTCGCGGAAGGCACGGCCCTCGGAAGTTCCAGCCTGCACGCCCGTCTGGCCTCGGTCGATCCGACCGCCGCGGCGAGGATCGAGCCGTCGAACCTTCGCCGGACCGTGCGTGCCCTCGAGGTCGCGGCCGCCACCGGCCGGCGGTTCTCGAGCTTCGCTGTCGCGTGGGAGCGGTACCCCGCGGGCGGGGTTCGCGCCGCCGGGGTGCTCCTGCCGCGCGCGGTCCTGCGCCGTCGCATCGAGGAGCGGGTCGCGACGATGATGCCCGGGCTGCTCGAGGAGACCGAGGGGCTGCTGGATCGCGGGCTGGGCGGGTTCCTAACCTCCCTGCAGGCCATCGGCTACGCCGAGGCGGTCGCGTGCCTGCGCGGGGATCTGGGTGCCGACGAGGCGGGGGCGCGCACCATCCGGCGCACCAAGGCGCTCGCGCGCCGGCAGCTCGCCTGGCTGCGCCGGGACCCGCGGGTCGTCTGGTTCGCCGGGGGCGAGGGCGGCGCCGGGGAGGTCGTGGAGCCCATCCTGCGCTACCTTCGAGGGGCGTCGGCGCCCGAGTGGGCCCTCGCGCGGATGGAGGCCTGACCGCATGCGCTTCGCGAAATACCACGGGACGGGCAACGACTTTCTCATGGTCGAGGACCTGGACGACCGGATCCACCTGCCGAGCGCCCTGATCGAGGCCGCCTGCGACCGGCACCGGGGGATCGGGGCTGACGGGATGATTCGGATCGTCCGCGGCTCGGAGCCGGACGTCGACTTCATGATGGACTACGCGAACGCGAACGGTGAGGTGGCCGAGATGTGCGGCAACGGCATCCGGTGTCTCGCGAAGCTCGTCTACGAACGCGGGCTCACGACGTCCGAGGTCATCGAGGTCCAGACGCTCGCGGGCCGCAAGCGGCTGGTCCTGGACGCTCGGGACGGCCGAGTGCGAAGCGTCACCGTGGACATGGGGGTGCCGTCCCTCGCCCGTGCGGACATCGGCCTGGCCGGCGACCCGGGCGCGACCTTCGTGGGCGAGCGGATGGAGGCGCTGGGCCGCTCGTACGAGGCTACGGCCGTCTCGATGGGCAACCCGCACTGCGTGCTGTTCCTGAACCCCGGCGACGACCTGGGGGCCTTCGACGTCCGGGCGGTCGGCTCGCACATCGAGCACCTGCCCGCCTTCGCCAACCGCACGAACGTGGAGTTCGTCGTGGTCGCGGACGGCCACATCCGGCTGCGCGTCTGGGAGCGCGGTTCGGGCGAGACCATGGCCTGCGGCACGGGCGCGTGCGCGGCGCTCGTCGCCTCATCGCTCACGGGGCGGTGCGGCCGGGAGGCCGAGGTCGAGTTCCCCGGCGGCGTGCTTCGCGTCGGATGGCGCGAGGACGATCACGTGTTCCTCACCGGCCCGGCCGTGCACGTCTTCGACGGGGAGCTCACGGAGGACTGGATGCGCTCGGTGCTCGCTGGCGCGGCCCGATGAAGCGGGCCGCCCGGATCGAACAGCTCCCGCCCTACCTCTTCGCGGAGCTCGACCGGAAGCTGGCGGCCCGCCGCGCTGAGGGCGTCGACGTGATCTCGCTCGGGGTCGGCGATCCCGACCTGCCGACCCCCGCGCACGTCGTCGAGGCGCTGGCCGACGCGGCCCGCGACCCATCGACGCACCGGTACCCCTCGTACTACGGGCTCCCGGCGTTCCGCGAGGCCATCGCCGGGTTCTATGAGCGACGGTTCGGGGTCGGCCTGAACCCCCAGACCGAGGTCCTGCCGCTCATCGGGTCGAAGGAGGGCCTCGCGCACCTGTCGTTCGCGCTGGTGGACCGCGGCGACCGCGCGCTCGTCCCGGATCCCGGCTATCCGGTCTACGCGATCAGCACCGCGCTCGCCGGGGGCGAGGCGGTCCCGATGCCGCTCACGGCCGAGCATGGGTTCCTGCCGGACCTCCTCGCTCCTGTGGCTCGGGTACCCCAGCAATCCGACGGGCGCCGTCGCCGACCTCGCCTTCTTCGAGGAAGCCGTCGCGGTCGCGCGGCGACAGGATCTGCTGCTCTGCCACGACGCCGCGTATTCGGAGATCACCTTCGACGGCTACGTCGCGCCGAGCGTGCTGCAGGTTCCGGGCGCGAAGGACGTCGCCGTGGAGTTCGGCTCGCTCTCTAAGACCTACAACATGACCGGCTGGCGGCTCGGGTACGTCGTGGGGAGCCCCGAGGCGATCGAGGCGCTCGGCAGGCTCAAGACGAACCTCGACTCGGGGATCTTCGACGCCGTCCAGCGAGCGGGCGTGGCGGCGCTCACCGGTCCGCAGGACCACGTCGTGACGATGCGCGAGGTCTACCGGCGCCGCCGGGACACGGTCGTGTCGGCCTTCGACGATGCGGGGATCCCCGTGAAGGCCCCCCTCGGGTCCATCTACGTCTGGGTCCCCGTTCCCGCGGGCCAGACCTCGCAGGGGTTCGCAGAGGAGCTGCTCGACCGCGTCGGCGTGGTCGTCGCGCCCGGGACCGGTTACGGCGCCCACGGGGAGGGGTTCGTGCGCGTCTCGCTCACCGTCGCAGATGACCGGTTGGCGGAGGCGATGCGAAGGATCCGCGCGGTCCTGGGTGCCGGCGACCCGGTGCGCGCGTGAGGAATCGCCCGGGCTCGGAATCCCCCCTCTCCGCCACCTGGCGCCCGGCGATCCGAGAGCGGGCCCTGCTGGTCGGCCTCACGCGGGGCGGCGACGAACATCTGCTGGACGAGCTCGCGGCGCTCGCCCGGGCGGCCGGAGCGGAGCCCGTGGGGCGCGTCGTCCAGTCGCGCACGACCCCCGACCCCGCGACCTTCGTCGGCAAGGGCAAGCTCGCCGAGGTCCACGACCGGGTGCACGAGAGCGGCGCCGACGCCGTGCTGCTGGACGACGAGGCCACCCCTGGCCAGCTCCGGAACCTGGAGGAGCGCCTGCAGGTGAAGGTGCTCGACCGGACCGCCTTGATCCTGGACATCTTCGCCCTGCACGCCACCTCGGGCGAGGGCAAGGCCCAGGTCGAGCTGGCCCAACTCAACTACCTGCTGCCCAGGCTCCGGGGGTGGGGCGAGGCCATGTCCCGGCTGGGCGGCGGCATCGGGACCCGGGGCCCGGGCGAGACGAAGCTCGAAGTCGACCGCCAGCACATCCGCCGGCGGATCACGAAGCTCCGCGGAGACATCAGGGACCTGGCCCGGAGCCGGCGCGTGAAGCGCTCGCTCATGAACGCGCTGACCGACGCCGGGGCGCTCGTCGCCGGTCAGCCGTTCGCGACGCTCGACCCCCGGACGCGCCGCCTCACCCTCCCGGGCGGGCGCCACGCCACGCTGTCCGACACCGTCGGGTTCGTCCGCAAGCTCCCGCACGAACTCATCGAGGCCTTCAAATCCACCCTGGAGGAGGTGGCGCGGGCGGACCTCGTGCTGCACGTCGCCGACGCCTCGGCGCCTGACCTCGAGGAGCAGATGGCCTCGGTGCGCGAGGTGCTCGGCGAGATCGGCGCGGGCGCGCTGCCCGAGGTCCTCGCCCTCAACAAGTGGGACCTGCTCGACGAGGCCGGCCGCGCGCGCCTCGCCCGCCGGCTCCCCGACGGCGTGCCGGTCTCGGCGCTCCTCGGCGAAGGTGTCGCGGATGTGCTCCGCTGCGCGGCCGAGGCGCTCCCGCACCCGCCCCTCGACGTTCGTCTGCTCATTCCCTACGACCGTCCGGAGATCCTGCCCTCCCTGTACCGGCGGGCGGAGGTCCTCGTCGTGCACGACGAGCCGCGCGGCCAGCTGGTTGAGGCCAGGGTCTCACCGGCGGACCTCGCCGTCGTGGGGGAGTTCATCCTGGACCGGCGGTAATCGAAGGCCGGCTCCACGGGCACGAGCCGGCCTCGAAGATGGGGAAGGTGTTGCGGCGGGCGGCGCCGGGGGGTGAGCCGCGGCCCCGCTAGCCCGCCGCGGCGGGTCCGGCCCGCCGAGGCGCGATGCGGGAATGCATCAGCCGACTGGCGCGGGAGCGTGCCCTTCGGGCGCGGCCAGCCGAGGTGATCGGGCGCGCGGCGCGGGTGGAGATGGAGATGTGCGTTGCGCCGCCCATCGGCGCCAGGATTCCTCGCGACGCCGGCGGGTGCCATTTCTCGCTCGGGGGTCGGCACCGTCCGTGGAACCGGGATGCGCCGCAGGCCGGAGGCGAGCGTCGATCGGGCGAGCGGCGGCCCCCATCGTTCGCGGGCCGCGTGCCGGGTCGGTGGCCGGGGCCGATCCCGCTGCGGGCCGGCGTGGACGGCGTCGCCGGATGGGCGCCCCACCCGACGCCGTCGCTGTTGCGGAGACTGCCGCCCGCGCCTCCGACCTGCTGGTCCTCTCCGGGGATCGACCCGGCGCCGCCACCCCCGGGGACGACGACCGAGGAGCCCGTCGGATTCAGGTATCCCCGGGCGGGCGCTTGGCCGCCGGGGGACGACCGCAGCACCCCTAGGAGCGCAGCGTCGCTCACGGCGAAGAGCACGATCGCGACCAGCGCGCTTCCCAGGCGGCGGTTCCGACGGCGCCGGGCCGCCCCGTCCACGACGCGCTCCCACGCGACCTGGGTCGGCTCGAAATCGATGCCCTGGCGCCGCAGCAGCCGGGAGAGCTCAGTCGCCATCGGTCGCTCGCTGTCGCAGGAGGGTCCGGGCCCGAGACAGGCGCACGCGGACGGAGACGGGTTCGATCCGAAGGATTCTGCCCGCCTCCTCGGCGCTCATCCCCAGGAGCTCGACCAGCACCAGGGCCTGGCGCTGGGAGAGGGGGAGGGTCTCCAGGAGGCGGCCCAGCTCGTCGCGGTCCTCGATCTCCGCTAGGTGATCGGGGCCGGTGGTGTGCCGGATCGGCCGGCGGGCGCGGGTCGCCAGGCGGCGGAGCTTGCTTCGGTGCAGGTTCAGGGCCGTTCGGTAGAGGTAGCCGGCGGGAGAGTCCATCATGCCTACGCGGTCCCAGTGCTCATAGACGCGGACCATGGCCTCCTGGGTGAGCTCCTCAGCCTCGGCCCGATTAGTCGTGAGCACGTACAGCGCCCGGGCCAGGCGCGCGTATTCGTCCTGGAAGAACAGCCGGAAGTCGCGGGTCGCGGGCCGGACCTGCGAGATGCTGACGCCGAGGCGCGCACCGCCGGCGTCGGTGAAGTCGATGGCTAGCGCCTCGGCCCGAGAACCCATGCTCCCCATGAACGCTCGAAGGTCGGATCCGTTTCACGCGACCGGCCGAACTTCGCCGCTCGCGTTCAGCGCATAGGTTTACAGCTTTCGGAGGACCGCGACCACTCGACCGAGGATTTGTCCTCCCGTCATGGGGATGGGCTCGAAGGAGGGGTTGGCCGGCAACAGGAGGACACGCCCGCCCTCGCGGTGCAGGCGCTTGACCGTCGCCTCGTCCTCGCCGCTCCCGGGAAGGAGCGCGGCCACGACGTCGCCCTCGTCCGCGTCGTCCTGGCGCTTGACGACGACCACGTCGCCGTCCAGGATCCCGGCGCCGATCATGGACTCGCCGCTCACGCGAAGGGCGAAGTGGTCGCCTTGCCCGGCGAAACCGGAGGGCACGACCAGGTAGTCCTCGACGTTGTCGTCGGCGAGGACGGGGGTCCCCGCGGAGATCCGGCCGACCAACGGGACGCGGACCCCGCTCGTCCCCCGGGCGCTCGGGCCCCTCAGCTCCATCGCGCGGGGCTTCGTGGGGTCGCGGCGGAGGAGTCCGCGTCGCTCGAGGTTCGCGAGCTGCGCGTGGACGCTGGAGCTGGACGTGAGCCCCACGGCCTCGCCGATCTCGCGAACGGTCGGCGGGTAGCCACGCCGCTGCACAGTTTGGCGGATGTAGTCGAGGATCCGGCGCTGGCGAGCGGTGATGTCGTCCATGTCTTCTCCTCCCGGCCGCAGGCTAGCACGGGGCGGCGGGGGATACAAACATATGTTCGATCGGTGCTTGACAGTCGAACAGACGTTCGGTCATACTGGGGCCATGGCTCGAACACGTGTTCGGTGGACAAGGGTCGGCGCGCTCGGCCTCGCCGCGGCGCTCGGCATTGGCGCGCTCGCCGGCAGGGCCGGCGCGGGCCCGGCGTCTCGAACCTCCGTGGTGCACCGCGGCGACACGGTATGGGCCATCGCGCGATCGATCGCCGGAGACGGGGACCCGCGTCCCATCGTGGACCGCATCATCCGCGACAACCGCCTGCGCGACGCCACGATCGTCCCCGGCGAACACCTCGAGATCCCCGCCGGCTGACGCCGCCCGAAGCGGTTGTCGCGACCCACTCCCTCGGGTACGCTGCCTCGGCCCACACAACATGTAGTGGTCGGAGCCCATGCGCTGCCCCTGGTGCGGTCACGAGCAGGACCGGGTCGTCGACTCACGGACGACCGAGAGCGGCGCGGCCGTGCGCCGCCGCCGGCAATGCCTCTCGTGCTCGCGCCGGTTCACCACCTTCGAGCGCATGGAGGTGGTCGGGCTCACGGTCATCAAACGCGACGGTGCCAAGGAGGCGTTCGACCGTGCCAAGCTCATCGCGGGCGTCGCCAAAGCGATCAAGAACCGGCCCGTCACCGAGCAGCAGGTCGCGAACCTCGCCGATCGGGTCGAGGAGAAGCTCCGCAGGCGCGGGCCGGCCGTGACCACACAGGAGGTGGGCATAGAGGTCCTGGGGCAGCTCCGCCGCCTGGACGACGTGGCCTACCTGCGGTTCGCGAGCGTCTACAAGGACTTCCAGGAGCTCACCGACTTCGAGCGCGAGGTGGGCATCCTGCTGCAAAAGCGGGACACCGCGGCGGCCCCGAAGGCGGGCACCAGGAGCCGTACGCGGGCCTGAGGCCTGACCACTACATCTTGTGGTGCGAGCCCGTTTCTCGACGTGCCGGCACCAGATGTTGCGTGTACTCTTGACAGGCGGTTCGGCCTGCGTCATCATCCGTTTCTCCGAAATGACACGGGTGTAATCCTTCCCCCGGAACGAGAAGGAGGCAGCGTGGCCACGAAGGCGAAGGACATCGGGATCGCTCGCGGGGGACTGGCCTTCCGGCGGCACTTCACGACGGCGGGGACACACCCTTTCGACCAGACCGATTGGGAGATCCGCGACGCCGTGATCCCGAACTTCAAGGAAGGCGGCAACGCCTTCGAGCAGCGCGGCGTCGAGTTCCCGCGCTCCTGGTCGCAGAACTCCACGAACATCGTGGCCCAGAAGTACTTCCGCGGATCGCTCGGGACCCAGGAGCGCGAGTCCTCGGTGCGCCAGATGATCGGCAGGGTCGTCGACACGATCACCGGCTGGGGGACGAAGGACGGTTACTTCGCGAGCGAGGGCGACGCCCGGACGTTCGCGGAGGAGCTGACCCACCTCCTGGTCACGCAGAAGGCCGCGTTCAACTCGCCCGTGTGGTTCAACGTCGGCGCCGAGGCCACGCCGCAGTGCTCGGCGTGTTTCATCCTGTCGGTCGACGACACGATGAGCTCGATCCTCAACTGGTACGTGGAGGAGGGCACGATCTTCAAAGGAGGCTCGGGCTCCGGCCTGAACCTCTCGGCGATCCGGTCCTCGAAGGAGCACCTGGCGGGCGGCGGCACGGCAAGCGGCCCGGTCTCGTTCATGCGGGGCGCCGACGCCTCGGCCGGCACGATCAAGTCCGGTGGCAAGACCCGGCGCGCGGCCAAGATGGTGGTGTTGAACGTCGACCACCCGGACATCCGCGACTTCATCTGGTGCAAGGCGGTCGAGGAGCGCAAGGCCCGCGTCCTTCGCGACGCCGGGTTCGACATGGACCTGGACGGCAAGGACGCCTACTCGATGCAGTACCAGAACGCGAACAACTCTGTTCGCGTGACCGACGAGTTCATGCGCGCGTTCCAGGACGACCGCGACTGGAAGCTCCGGGCCGTGATCGGCGGCGAGACGCTCGAGACGGTGCGTGCCCGCGACCTGATGCGCGAGATCGCCCAGGCGGCATGGGAGTGCGCCGACCCGGGGATGCAGTACGACACCACGGTCAACGACTGGCACACCTGCCCGGCCTCCGGACGCATCAACGCGTCAAACCCCTGCAGCGAGTAC
>VAYJ01000042.1:0-3425 GCA_005888465.1 Actinomycetota bacterium | reverse complement strand
CGAGAAGATCGGGCGCAACGCCAAGACCTTCCGCCAGCTCGGGCTCGGCTATGCGAACCTCGGGGCCCTCCTCATGGCGCGCGGCCTCCCGTACGACTCCGACGGCGGGCGCGCGTGGGCGGGCGCGATCACGGCGCTCATGACCGGCCACGCCTACCGCACGAGCGCGAAGATCGCCGAGCAGACGGGGCCGTTCGCCGGCTTCGCGCCGAACCGCGACGCGATGCTCCGCGTGATGCGCAAGCACCGCGCGGCGGCGGACACGATCGACGCCGAGCTCGTGCCCGAGGGCCTGCTCCAAGCGGCGAAGACCGCCTGGGACGAGGCGATCGCCCTCGGCGAGGAGCACGGGTACCGCAACGCCCAGGCTACGGTGCTCGCCCCTACGGGCACGATCGGCCTCATGATGGACTGCGACACGACCGGCGACGGTCCCGCGGGCTCTCCGGCGCCTCGGCTACGCGCCCGACCAGATCGACGGCGTCGTCGCGTTCATCGCCGAGCACAACACGGTGGCCGGCGCACCCTTCCTGAAGGAAGAGCACTATCCGGTGTTCGACTGTTCGATGGGGGACCGGCCCATCCACTACATGGGCCACGTCAAGATGATGGCCGCGGCGCAGCCCTTCATCTCCGGCGCCATCTCCAAGACCGTCAACATGCCCGAGCACGTGACGGTCGAGGAGGTCGAGCAGATGTACCTCGAGGGCTGGAAGCTCGGCCTGAAGGCGATCGCGATCTATCGCGACAACTGCAAGGTCGCGCAGCCGCTCTCGGCCGACAAGAAGAAGACCCCCGCTCCGGCCGAGGTCGACCTCCCCGGCAAGCCCGTTCGCCGGCGCCTCCCTTCGAGTCGCCCCGCGCGCACGGTCTCGTTCAGCGTCGGCGAGGCCGAGGGGTACATCACCGCCGGCGAGTACCCGGACGACGGGATCGGGGAGATCTTCCTCAAGGTCTCCAAGCAGGGCTCGACCCTCTCGGGCGTAATGGATGCCTTCGCGATCGCGGTCTCGCTCGGCCTGCAGTACGGGGTGCCGCTCGAGGCGTTCGTGTCGAAGTTCGTGAACATGCGGTTCGAGCCCTCGGGGATCACGAAGGACCCGGACATCCGGTTCGGGTCCTCACTCGTCGACTACGTGTTCCGCAAGCTGGCCCTGGAGTACCTGCCGGCCGACAAGCGCGCGGGGCTCGGTGTCCAGAGCATCGATGAGCGCAAGGAGTACGCGCAGGCCGCGATCGGCCGGCCGGCGGAGGGTCAGGTCGAGCTGATCCCGGTCTCGGACGTCGCGCCTCGCGAGGCGCCGAGCGGGCGGGTCCTGGACGCGCCCCTCTGCTACGCGTGCGGGGCGAAGATGCAGCCGGCGGGGTCCTGCTACGTCTGTACCGGCTGCGGCTCGACCAGCGGCTGCTCCTAGGTGTAGCGTCCCTCCGGACAACCGTTTCCCCACTCCGGAGGTGCAACCGATGCGCACGCTGTTCGCTGGCGGGCAGGTCTTCGATGGAACCGGGGCTGCGCCGGCCGACGCCGACGTCGTCGTCGAGGACGGACGGATCGTCGCGGTCGGGCCGGGGCTTGACGGCGACGAGCGGGTCGACGCCTCCGGCCAGACGATCCTGCCGGGACTGTTCGACTGCCACACGCACGTCCTGTTCGCCGACGTGGACCAGTGGAAGTACCTGCAGACGCCGTTCTCGCTCACCTTCTACAAGGCGATGGACAACTTGCGGGCAACGCTCGCGTGCGGGATCACGACCATCCGCGACGCGGGGGGCGCCGACCTGGGGATGAAGACCGCCGTGGAGCAGGGCCTGATCCCCGGGCCGCGCATGCACATCTCGATCCGAATGATCAGCCAGACCGGCGGGCACGGGGACGATTGGATGGCTTGCGGCGTCGAGATCCCGTTCTTCATCGAATACCCCGGGTCGCCGAACGCGCTCGTCGACGGTCCCGAGGAGATGCGCCGCAAGGTGCGTGAGCTGATCCGGGACGGCGCCGACGTGATCAAGGTGGCCGTGAGCGGCGGCGTGCTCTCCCCGCGCGACAACCCCAAGCACGCGCACTTCCGCCCGGAGGAGCTCGAGATGCTCGTCTCCGAGGCGACGGCCGCCGGCATCTTCGTCATGGCGCACGCGCAGGCGTCCGACGGGATCAAGAACGCCGTGCGGGCAGGGATCCGCTCGATCGACCACGGCCTCTATCTGGACGACGAGGCGATCGACCTGATGCTCAGCCACGGGACCTACCTCGTCCCCACCCTCGTCGCGCCGACCGGGGTGCTCCAGGCGGCGGAGCAGGGGATCCAGATCCCCGAGGCCTCGCTGGCGAAGGCTCGCCAGGTGATCGACGTGCACCGCGAGTCCTTCCGCAAGGCCGTCGCCGCCGGGGTGAAGATCGCGATGGGGACTGACAGCGGCGTCACCCCCCACGGGCAGAACCTCCGCGAGCTCGAGCTGATGCAAGAGGGCGGCATGACCCCGGCGGAGGTCCTGGTCGCGACCACGAAGACGGCGGCCGAGCTGATGGCCCTGCAGGACGAGCTGGGGACGCTGGAACCGGGCAAGCGCGCCGACCTGGTGCTCGTGGACGGCGACGCACTGGACCTCGTGAAGCTCGGGGACCGGGTCACGGCCGTGTACAAGGACGGCGAGCGGGCGGTGGGCTGACGAGCCTCCCCTTCCGACGGCTTCGACCGGAGGCCCGCCTCCCGACCACCGCGCATCCGGGCGACGCCGGCCTCGATCTCGCGTCGGCGATCGACGTGAAGGTCGGCCCCCTCGAGCGGGCGATGATCCCGACAGGTCTCGCCGTCGCCATCCCGGAAGGCCACGCCGGCCTCGTCCTTCCCCGCTCCGGGCTCGCCAGCAAGCAGGGTCTCACGCTCGCGAACGCCCCAGGGCTCATTGATGAGGGTTACCGGGGAGAGATCACGATCGCGGTTGTGAACCTCGACCCGACGACACCGGTCGGCATCTCGAGCGGCGACCGCATCGCCCAGCTCGTGATCGTCCCGATCACCGCCGTCCAGCCCGAGTGGTCAGACGAAGTGCCCCCAAGCGAACGCGGCGAGGGGGGCTTCGGCTCGAGCGGCGTCTAGAAGCGCCAGAGGGCCCTTGGTAGAATCGGGTTCGCGCGGACGTGGCTCAGTTGGTAGAGCACCACCTTGCCAAGGTGGGGGTCGCGGGTTCGAATCCCGTCGTCCGCTCCACCGTTTTCCGGCCCGAACCAGTCCCGCGCCCGAGCATCGCGAGGGGGAGACCGACGAATGTCCAGCACCATGCGGGCGGTCCGCTTGCACGCGCCGGGAGGCCTGCCTGGCCTTGCCATCGAGGACATCGCGCTCCCGACCGCCGGGCCGGGCGAGGTGCTCGTCCGGGTGCATGCCGCCGCCATCACCCGCGACGAGCTGGACTGGCCGACGGAT
>VAYJ01000041.1 GCA_005888465.1 Actinomycetota bacterium | reverse complement strand
AAGGCCCGCGATCGCGCGGATCTGCCCCGTGATCTTGCGCATGTGCCGAACGGCTTCGACGATGTCCCCGGTGCCCGCCTCACCCTTCGTGCGGATCATGGCCGCGCCCTCGCCGATCCGGCGGAGCGCCTCGCCCAGGTCCCGCGCGCCGCAGACGAACGGCACGGTGAAGCCCCACTTGTCGACGTGGTGCTCCTCGTCGGCCGGGGTGAGCACCTCGCTCTCGTCGATGTAGTCCACCCCCAACGCCTGCAGGATCTGCGCCTCGACGAAGTGGCCGATCCGGCACTTCGCCATGACCGGGATCGAAACGGCCTCCATGATTTCGGCGACCTTCGACGGATCGGCCATCCGCGCGACGCCGCCCTCCCTGCGGATGTCGGCCGGCACGCGCTCGAGGGCCATGACGGCGCAGGCACCCGCGTCCTCGGCGATCTTGGCCTGGTCGGCGGTGGTGACATCTCGGCCAGCCCCGTCTTCACCCGGAGCGTGCCGGTCTCCTCGTCCATCGGAACCCCTCCCGAACGCGGCCGAAGGTCGGCCGGTTGGTCCAGTGTAATCTCACGCAACCATGCGCATCTTCTCGTGCATCCAGCCGACCGGCCGCAAGCACCTTGGCAACTACCTGGGCGCCATCCGCGGCTACGTGGAGGGGCAGGACCGCGGAGACGCGGTGTACTGCATCGTCGACCTGCACGCCCTCACGGTCGGACCGGACCCGGCCGAGCTCCGCCGGAGCCTGTACGACACGACGGCGATCCTGCTCGCGGCCGGCCTCGACCCCGCGCGATGCATCCTGTTTCGCCAGTCGGACGTACGCGAGCACACGGAGCTCTGCTGGGTGCTCGCGACCGTCGCCTCCTACGGCGAGCTGTCTCGGATGACCCAGTTCAAGGAGAAGTCGGCCCAGCACAAGCAGTTCGTCTCCTCGGGACTGTTCTTCTACCCGGTGCTGCAGGCCGCCGACATCCTCGCCTACGACACCGATGAGGTCCCGATCGGCGAGGACCAGAAGCAGCACATCGAGCTCACGCGCGAGATCGCGCAGCGGTTCAACGCGCGATTCGGCGAGACGCTCGTCGTGCCGACGCACCGCATCCCGCCGGTCGGCGCCCGGATCCAGGACCTGCAGTCACCGGGCAAGCGCATGTCCACGACCGCGAGCACCGAACAAGGCGCCGTCTACATCCTGGACGCGCCCGGGTCGGTCCAGCGCAAGTTCCGGACCGCGGTCACCGACTCGGGGACAGAGATCGTCCGCGGCCCGGACAAGGCGGGCATCACGAACCTCATCGAGATCCTCTCGGTCGTGCGCGGGGTGGACCCCGCGGCGATCGAGCGGGAGTTCGCCGGCCTCGGCTACGGCGCGTTCAAAGCAGCGGTCGGGGACGCCGTGGTCGAGTACCTCGCGCCGGTCCGGGAGCGCTACGAGAAGCTCCGGGCCGACGAGGCAGGCCTGGAGGCGACGCTTGCCGACGGCGCGGCGAAGGCGCATGCGATCGCGTCGCGCACGCTCGCTCGCGTCCGCGCAGCGATGGGGATCGGGGCGCCGGGCTAGGAGTACGTGACCGGGATCGTGTTCGGCAGCAGCTCGACCCAGGTGGTACCCGGCGCGAGGGGGATCTGGTTGCCGCTCGCGTCGCGGAAGACGGTGAGGTCCGACAGGCTCGGTCGCGACCACGTCCCCACGATCACCTTGCCGTTGCGGAACACGTAGGCCTTGCCCGATCCCGTGGCGATGACCTCGGGCGAGGGCATCCCGTTCGCGTCCGTGATGTCGGTGAGGACCGTCTTCACCACCTGCACCACGACGTTCGTGGCCTGGACCTGCGTGCCGTCGCTGAGCGTGTGAGGCACGGTCCCGTGGGAACGGAGCCACGCCTTCTTCTTGACGCTCCACTTCCAGTAGACGTCCGAGGAACCGGAGAACGGCAGGTGCACTGTCCGGGCGACGAGCGCCCCCGCCGGCGGGCGCGCCGAGTACGTGAACACGGGCGCCGGCGGCGCGCCGTTCGTGTGCGCGGCTGCGTACAGCGCCTGGGTGCTCGAGTAGAGGTTGTGCGGCGCCGACCGACTGCCATCTCGGTGGTAGGCGCTCGCGGCCTTCTCGTAGTTGACGTCGATCAGCCCGCGCTGGTGCACCTTCGCCTCCACCTTCGCGACGCCCCCGGCGTACCCAAAGATCGGCGTGCCGAACTGATCCAGGATGTCGGGGTCGGTGAGGCGGGCGCTCCGAATGGGTTCGATCCGCGCCGCGTTCGAACACTGGTAGACGACGATGAACCTCGTGATGCCGCCCTCGACCGGCTCCTCGTACACGATGTCGGCCGAGTCCAGCCCCGTCTGCGGGCGCGCCTCGGGGAGATTCTCGACCTTCACCGCGAGCGCGGGACGGTTCGGCACGGCGCCGTGGGCGAGCGTGACGCCGGTGAGCGGGCAGACCGGAGGCGGCGTCGGCGACGGGCTGGCGGAGGGCGAGTCGCCGGCGGACGGCCCCGCCGTCGGCTTGGCGTGACCGGCCAGGGCCGAGACGCCGAACACCACGCCGCCGACGACGGCCACGACCGACACGCTCGTGACCAGGCGGCCGCGTCGAGTCATCGCCATGGCGGTGGGGTTTCTCCTTCCGTGGGCGCGTCCAGGGTCGGATGAGGATCCTACCGGCAGGATCGGGGCCCTACAACGATCCTCGGGCCGTCGTCACATCTCCTCAAGAACCCGGACGCGATCGGCGATGGGCGGGTGGGTCGAGAAGAGCTTCTCCCACCAATGCGTGCCCTGGCCCGGCACGCGCGAGGGCTGGTTCAGCCACAGGTGCGCCGTGGCGTTGTTCGCCACGCGCATCGGTGTGGTGTCCGCACCGATCTTCTTGAGCGCGCTGATGAGCCCCGGCGGATAGCGCGTGAGCAGCACTCCTTCGGCGTCGGCCTGGTACTCGCGGCGACGCGACATCGCCAGGCGAATGAGCTGCGCGAAGAGCGGCGCGAGGATCGCGAGGACGACTCCCAGGACCACCAGGATGACCTGGCCCTCACCGCCGCCCTCGCGGTCGCGGTCGCGACCACCGAACATGCCGCCCCAGAAGAACCACCGGAGCATGAACTCCGAGATCAGCACCACCGAACCGACGAGGGTGGCCACCACGGTCCCGAGCAGGATGTCCCGGTCGCGGATGTGGGACATCTCGTGGCCGATCACACCCTCCAGCTCGACCCGGTCCATCGTGTCGAGGAGGCCCTGCGTGACCGCGATCGAGGAGTGCTGTGGGTCGGGCCCGGTCGCGAAGGCGTTCGGCGCCTGTTCGGGCACCACGTAGACGGCGGGCTTTGGGACGCCCCCCGCGATCGCGATGCCCTCCACGATGTTGTGCAGGCGCGGCTCCTCCTCGCGCGTGACGGGCCGGGCGCGCGATACGCGGAGCACGATCCGGTCGCCGTAGCGGTACGAGTAGATGCTGTACGGGACGTAGATCGCGAGCGCGATCAAGAGCCCGACGAACCCGTTGCGCACGATGAGGTAGCTGAAGAGAAACCCGAGCGCGCCGAAGAAGACGAGCGCGACGACGATCATCAGGGCGGTCTTCCAGCGGTTCTTCGAGATCTGCTCGTACAAGGGCGGTCCCTAGAACTGCACGCCGACGGCGCCGCGCGTCGGCTCCTCGGTCTGGAAGAACTCGCGCGGGGTGAAGTGGCCAAGGTTGGCGATCAGGCTCGCGGGGAATCGCTGGATGAGCGTGTTCAGCGACTGGACCGTGTCGTTGTAGAACTGCCGCGAGAAGGCGATCTTGTCCTCGGTCCCGGTGAGCTCCTCCTGCAGGGCGAGGAAGTTCTGGCTGGCCTTCAGCTGCGGGTAGTTCTCCGCGACCGCGATCAGCCGTCCCAGGGAGCGCGTGAGCTGGTTCTCTGCCTGCGCCTGCGCATGGACCCCGGTCGCCCCCTGGGCAGCCGACCGGGCCCGCGTCACCTCGTCGAACACCTCGCGCTCGTGCGCGGCGTAGCCTTTCACCGTCTCGATCAGGTTCGGGATCAGGTCGTAGCGGCGGCGGAGCTGGACGTCGATCTGGGACCAGGCGTTCTCGGTGCGCACGCGCAGGCGCACGAGCCGGTTGTAGGTGAACACCGCGGAGAGGATCGCGAGCGCGACGAGCCCGAGGATGACCCAGACGACCGCCACGCGGCCATCTTACAGGGCGTCCTGATACGCAGCCTCGATCTCGCGCGTGACCGCCGTCCACGAGTACCGCTCCGCGCGGCGCCGGCCCGCCTCGCCGAGCCGCGCCATGTCCTCGGGCCGATCGAGGAGCCGCCGGACGGCCGCCGCGAGCGCCGGCGGGTCGCGCGGTGGGATGAGGATCCCCTCGATCCCGTCGCGGACCACCTCTCGGTAGCCGGGGATGTCCGAGGCGATCACCGGGAGGCCGGCGGCCATGGCCTCCACCAGGACGATGCCGAAGCTCTCACCCCCGACCGCGGGCGCCACGAACAGGTCGACGGCCGCGTGGTAGGGCGCGAGCGCGGCGTGTGGCACGCGACCAAGCATGAGGACGCGCGAGCGGATCGACGCGGGGAGCTGCTCGATCGTTCGCTGCTCCGCACCCTCCCCCACGACGACCATGCGCAGGTCGGGGAACTCGGGCGCGAGCATCCCGAAGGCGCGCACCGCGACGTCGAAGCCCTTGCGAGGCTCGAGGCGGTTCACGAACAGCAGCCGTCGGCCCGCGGGGAGCATCGCGGGCGTGGCCGCGGCGAAGAGCTCCACGTCGACGCCGTTCGGCACGATCCGCACCGGCCCCGAGAAGTGGCGGCTCGCGAACTCGGCCGCCGCGTTCGACACGGCGATCCGAACGGCCAGGCGCCGCCACACCCGCCGGAGCAGCGGGGCCGCGAGCGTTACGACCCGCGCGCGGTCCGCGTAGGCGTGGAACGTCGCGACGACCGGCGCGTCCGCGACCTGCGCGGCAAACATGCCGGTGCTGGGCGAGAAGGGCTCGTGGACGTGGACCACGTCGGGGCGAAAGGCCGTCAGCGCCCGGCGGATCGTCCGTCGGGTGAGGGGGTCGGGGGCGATCGCCGCGACCGAGCCGTTGAACCGGATCCGCACGGGCCGCCCGACGACCACGACGCCCGGCTCCTCGGGCCGCAACCAGCCCGGGGCGAGGACGAGCGTCTCGTGCCCCCTGCCTCGAAGATGCCGCGCGAGCTGCACCACGTGGCCCTGCACGCCGCCCGGTGCGTCCAGCGCGTACGGGCACGCCAGGGCGATCCTCACGAGGCCAGGCCGTCCTCCCACGCCGGCTGGAACATGTGCCAGTCGGCTGGCGCCTCGGAGATGGAGCGCTCGAACGCGGCCCCGACCAGCTGCGTGAGCGCGGCGACGTCGGTGCGCATCTTCCCGGTTCGTTCGACGGTGAGCGGCTCGCCGATTCGGCAACGCCAGCCCACCTCGGTGGTGAACACCGCAGCGACGCACAGGGGCGCGCCGGTCGAAAGCGAGAGAAGCGCCGGCCCTGCGGGAAGGAGCCGCGGCGCCCCGAACATCTCGACGGGCACCCCGCGGCCCGTGAGGTCCCGGTCGGCGACGAGCGTGATCACGTGGTTCTGGGCGAGCAGCTCCACCAGGGTTCCCGCGACATTGCGCCCCTCGCCGAGCGGGACGATCCGCATGCCGAGCGCGCGACGGTGGCGAAGGAACAGGTCGAAGGCCTCTTGCGGCTTCAGCTCCTCCGCGACCGCCGCCATCCGGTAGCCGTGCAGCGCGAGCCAGTGCCCCGCAGCGTCCCAATTCCCCATGTGCGGGAGCGCCGCGATCACGCCGCCTCCGCGCGCGAGCCCGGCGTCGAGGTGCTCGACCCCGTCGATCTCGAAGCGCCGGTCGACCTCCTCCGGCGGCATCGAGCGCAGCGCGAACGTCTCGTACCAGTAGCGGCCGTAGAGCCGGAAGCACTCGCGGGTCGCCGACTGCACGATCGGCGATTCGGGCGGATGGCCGAGGACCCTCGCGAGGTTCGCTTCGACAGTCGCGCGAACCGCCTGCGAGCGGTTGAGCGACATGCGGTGGTAGAGCCCGGTTCCCCACAGGCCGGCCGAACGCGGCACCCGCATGCTGAGCCACTCCGCGGCGCGCAGCGTCAGGTAGGCGGTTCGCTCGGAGCGGTTCACCGAGCTCCCCCATGAGCAGCGCGCGACCGGCGCTCCTGCAGGACCACGTTCCAGGCGCGCACCGCCACGGCGCCGAGGGTGACGGCGTAGAAGGCGACGAGCGCGGCGATGAGCCACCCCGTGAGGAGGCCACCGACGAGGAGCCCCACGCGAACGGCGCGGTAGCCGAGCGTCTCGCGTCCCCGGTACCCGAGCGACTGGCCGCGCGCCCGTTCGTACGACGCGACGAACGAGGCGGCGAGCCCGATCAGCGCGAGCCCTGCCAGACGCGGCGAGGGCACGCGCCACGCCCATGCGAGCGGCACCAGGATCGCGGTGTCGAACAGCCGGTCGACGATGAGCTCCGCGAATCGTTCGCGCCCCCGGCGCGCGGCGGCGGTCCCCGCGAGGAGGCCGAGGCCGCCGACGAGCGCCGCCAGGCCCGCGATGCGGGGATGGCGCGCGATGATCAGCCACCCCGCAACGGCGTCCATGAGCAGGGAGGCCGCGAGGAGGGTGAGGGGTGATGCCCGCGGGGCATCCGGGCGCGACGGCGTCGCAGGTGAGGCGGCCATCTCGGGCGGGAGCCTATCATCCGGGCCCGCGCGCCCTTCTCCTATAATCGGCCCTTCTTACGATGAACGCTCACGACGCGCGCGCGATCCGAAACGTCGCCCTGGTCGGGCACAGCGGCGCCGGCAAGACCACCCTCACCGAGGCGCTGCTGTTCGTCTCTGGAGCCCTCACCCGGATGGGCAAGATCGGCGAGGGCAACACGGTGTCCGACCACGACCCCGAGGAGATTCGCCGCGGGATCAGCGTGTCCATGTCGCTCGCTCCGATCGAATGGCAGGGCGTGAAGATCAACATCCTGGACACGCCCGGATACGCGGACTTCATCGGCGACGTCCACGGGGCGATCCGGGCGTCTGACGCGTGCCTGTTCGTCGTCTCGGCGGTGGACGGCGTGGAGGTCCAGACCGAGGCCGCGTGGGAGCTGGCGGCCGAGGCCGGCCTGCCTCGCGCGATCGTCATCAACAAGCTCGACCGCGAGCGCGCGTCGTTCGAGCGCACGCTCGAGGATCTGGTGCGGGCCTTCGGCACGCAGGTCGCCCCCATCCAGCTCCCGATCGGCGAGGAGCACGACCTCGCCGGGCTGGTCGACCTGCTCTCGCGCAAGGCGTACCGGTATGGGACGGCGACGACGGGCGCCGAGGAGGCGTGGCCGGAGGACCTGGTCGCGAAAGCCGAGCCGTACCGCGAGCGCCTGGCCGACGCGGTCGCGGAGACCGACGACGCGCTCCTCGAGAAGTACCTGGACCAGGGAGAGCTGTCCGAGGAGGAGATCGTGCGCGGCGTGAAGGCCGGGCTCGCCCAGGCGAAGGTCGCGCCGGTGCTCGTGGCCGCCGCCGACCGGCACCTCGGCGTCGACCGGCTGGCATCGTTCGTCGCGGACGCCTTCCCCTCCCCTGCCGAGCGCGCCCCCGTGACCGTCAGGACGAAGGGGGACGAGGAGCGCGAGCGCGCGTGCGACCCCGCCGGGCCGCTCACGGCGCTCGTGTTCAAGACGGTGTCCGACCCCTACGTCGGCAGGATCAACCTGTTCCGAGTATGGAGCGGCACGCTTCGCCCGGACTCGAGCGTCTTCAACGCCACGAAGAACACGGAGGAGCGCGTCGGGCAGGTTTTCACGATGCGGGGCAAGGACCACGAGAACGTTCCCGAGGTCCCCGCCGGAGACATCGGGGCGGTCGCGAAGCTCTCGCACACCACCACCGGCGATACGCTCTCGGTGAAGTCCGACCCGGTGACGCTCCCGTCGATCGCGCTCCCCGAGCCGCTCCTCGCCGTCGCCATCGCGCCGAAGACGAAGGGCGACGAGGACAAGCTCTCGACCGCCATCGCCCGGATCCAGGAGGAGGACCCGACGCTGCACGTCGAGCGCTCGCCGGAGACCCACGAGACGGTCCTGTACGGGATGGGCGAGGCGCACATCGACACGATGGTCGAGCGCATGAAGCGGAAGTTCGGCGTCGAGGTCGTGACCTCGCCGGCCCACGTCCCCTATAAGGAGACGTTCAAGACGAAGGTCCAGGCCATGGGCCGGCATGTCAAGCAGTCGGGCGGGCACGGCCAGTACGCGATCGCCTATATCGAGGTCGAGCCCCTCCCGCGCGGCACCGGCTTCGAGTACGTGGACAAGATCTTCGGCGGCTCCATCCCGAACCAGTTCATCCCGTCCGTGGAGAAGGGCGTCGTGAAGACCATGCACGAGGGCGTAGTCACCCGCAACCCGATGGTGGACGTCCGCGTCACGCTCTACGACGGGAAGTTCCATCCGGTGGACTCGAGCGACATGGCCTTCCAGATCGCCGGTTCGCTCGCCCTGAAGGAGGCCGCCGCGAAGGCGGGCATCGCCCTCCTCGAGCCCATCGTGAAGGTCGAGGTCTTCACCCCCGAGTCCTACATGGGCGACATCATCGGAGACCTCAACGCCAAGCGCGGCCGCATCCTCGGGATGGAGTCGAGCGGCGGCGGCAAGCAGGTCATCCGCGCGCTCGCGCCGCAGAGCGAGCTCACGCGGTACGCGATCGACCTGCGGTCGATGACCCACGGCCGGGCGACGTTCGCGATGGCCTTCGATCACTACGAAGAGGTGCCGTCGCACCTCGCCGAGAAGATCATCGCCGCGGCCAGGCGCGAGGGCGGCGAGGGCTAGCCGCCCGTTGCGCCAAAGCGCGGCCGGAGCTTCGCCCAGGTCTCCGCGAGCGACTCCGGCAGCACACGCACCTCGCCCACTACGCTCATGAAGTTCGTGTCGCCGCTCCAGCGCGGCACCACGTGCCAGTGCAGGTGGCCGGGGATGCCCGCGCCCGCCACGCGCCCCAGGTTCATGCCCAGGTTGCAGCCGTCGGGCGCCATCGCCTGGCGGAGCGCGGCCACGGTACGCTGCAGCAGGCGGCCCGCGTCGGCGAGCTCCTCGGGCGTGAGCGCCTCGAGGTCGCTCACGTGGCGGACCGGCGCCACCATGGTGTGCCCGGGGTTGTAGGGGAACGCGTTCAACAGGACGAACGCGAAGGCACCGCGCGTGAGCACGAAGCTCGACTCGTCGTCGCCCGTCGCGGCGGCGTCACAGAAGATGCATCCCTCGTCGGGCCGGTGCGTGGACTCGATGTACGCCATCCGCCAGGGCGCCCAGATCCGCTCCACGTCACGGGGCAGCGGGCACGAGCGACGCGAGGTCGATTCCGGTGAGCGCCCGCCTCGCCGCCCCGCTGGCCGCTGCCTCCGCGAAGGCGTCGAACGGCACCCCGCGGACCTCGGCCCCTTCTCGCGCGCGCACGGCGGCGGTGCCAGCCTCGATCTCGCGGTCCCCCACGACCAGCGTGTACGGAATTTTCATGAGCTGCGCCGCGCGGATCTTCTTCGGCACGGTCTCGCGGCTCGCGTCGATCTCGGCGCGAAGCCCGCGCGCGCGAAGCATCGCCGCCAGCCCCCCCGCGGCCTCCGCGTGGCGGTCGGCGACCGGGATCAGCCGGACCTGCTCGGGCGCGAGCCAGAGGGGGAACGCGCCGGCGTAGTGCTCGATCAGCACGGCGGTGAACCGCTCGATCGTCCCCAGGATCGCGCGGTGGATCATCACCGGCCGATGGCGTTCGTTGTCCTCGCCCATGTACTCCATCTGGAAGCGCTCGGGAAGCGCGTAGTCGCACTGGACGGTGCCGAGCTGCCACAGCCGCCCGATCGCGTCGCGCGCGTGGAAGTCGACCTTCGGGCCATAGAACGCGCCCTCGCCCTCCGCGACGGAGTACCCCAGCCCGCTTCGATCGAGCGCCAGGCGCAGCGCCTCGGTCGCCTTGCGCCACATCGACTCCTCGCCGATCGCCTCACCCGGCTTCGTCGAGAGGTTGATCACGAAGTCCTCGAACCCGAACGTCAGGTAGATCCGCTGCAGGATGTCGAAGACGCGCAGCACCTCCTCGACGAGTTGATCCTCCGTGCAGATGATGTGCGAGTCGTCCTGCGTCCCGCCGCGGACGCGGAGCAACCCGTGCAGCACGCCCGCGCGCTCGTGCCGATAGATCGTCCCCAGCTCGAACAGGCGCATCGGCAGGTCCCGATACGAGCGGGTCTGCGACTTGTACACGAGAACGTGGAACGGGCAGTTCATCGGTTTGGCGTAGTAGTCGGCCTCCTCGGCCTGCATCGGCGGGTACATGTTCTCCCGGTACTTCGCGAGGTGCCCCGATGTCTCCCACAACACCGACCGCGCGGGGTGCGGGGTGAAGACGGGCACGTAGCCGCTCGCCAAGTGGATCTCGCGCTCGAAGTCCTCGATCGCCGTTCGCAAGAGGCCGCCGCGCGGATGCCACACGAGCAGCCCCGCGCCCAGCTCCTCCGGGAACGAGAACAGATCGAGCTGCCGCCCCAGCTTGCGGTGGTCCCGCCGCTCGGCCTCTTCCAACCGGTGGAGGTAGGCGGCCAGGTCCTCCTCGGTCGCCCATGCGGTCCCGTAGATGCGCTGCAGCTGCGGGCGGTGCTCGTCCCCGCGCCAGTACGCACCCGCAAGGCTCAAGAGCTTGAACGCCGCCAGCCGGTCGGTCGACGGGACGTGCGGCCCCAGGCACAGGTCCGCCCACCCATCGTTCCGGTAGACGCTGAACCGCTCCCCCATCGCCCCCTCGTCCGCCTCCGCCGTCTCCACGATCTCCCGCTTGTACGGCTGGTCGGCGAACCGACCCAGCGCCCCCGCCCGGTCCAGCTCCTCGCGCACGAAGGGCTGCGCCGCAGCCGCGATCTCCCGCATCCGAGCCTCGATGGCCGGAAGGTCCTCGGGGGTGAGCTGCTTCGGCAGCTCGAAGTCGTAGTAGAAGCCGTCCTCGATCGGCGGGCCGATCGCGTAGCGCGCGCCCGGGTACAGGTCGCAGACCGCTTGGGCCATCACGTGCGCTGTCGAGTGTCGAAGGACGTGCAGCCCGTCCGGCTCCGATGCGAGCACCGGCTCGACCGAGACGTCCTCCTCGACCGGCCACGACCGGTCGACCAGCCGGTCCCCCACTCGCGCGCAGATCGCGCCCTCGGGCAGCAATTCGCCCACGGGGGAACCCGACGCAACCTCACGAATCTCCCCGCCGGGGAGGGTCACCTTCGGCATGGCCTTCAGATGATAGTCAGGCCTACTTGATGACCCTGCGCCGGAGCGCCTCGGCGACGGCGGCCGTCCGGTCGGACGTGCCGAGCTTGCGGAAGATGTGCTCCAGGTGGGTCTTCACGGTCTCGGCGCTGATGTCCAGCCGCGCCGCGATGTCGCGGTTGCTGTGCCCGAAGGCGAGCAGCTGCAGGACCTCGATCTCCCGCGCAGTCAGGACGTCCCCGCGCTCCTCGCGCTCGCGCGAGCGCGTGAGCTCCTCCGCGAGGGCCACGACCACCTGCGGATCGAACACCATGTTCCCGGTCGCGACCAGGTGCACGGCCTGGATGAGCTGCTCGGCGTCCATGCTCTTCAGGATGTAGCCGCGCGCGCCCGCCCGGACGGCCTCCACGACGAACTGCCGGTAGTCGTAGGCGGAGAGCATCATCACGCCGACGTCGGGGTGCTCGTCCTGGATGTGGCGCGCGACCTCCAGCCCGTCCATCTCCGGCATCCGCAGGTCGAGCAGGACCACGTCCGGCGGGTCCTTCTCCACGAGCGCGAGCACCTCGTGCCCGGTCGAGGCCTCGCCGATCACCTCGATGTCGCCTGCCATCTCCAGGAACTGGCGGAGCCCCTGGCGGACCAGGGTGTGGTCGTCCGCGATGACCAACCGCACGGTCATGCACGAACGGTACTCCTCTTTCGGCTTTCGGCAAAGGGGGCGAGAAACCCGTCCGGGGTGGTTGAACCCACCCCCCGCCCGAAAAATACTTGGCCCGTGCAGTCGTTCAGCCTCCGCAAGCGCCTGTTCGGTTATGCCCCGGCCAAGGTCCACGAGCTGCTCAAGGACCGGGACCACCTCCTCGCCATCGCCCGCGAGCGGATCAAGGTCACCGAGGCCGAGATGGAGCGCGTCAAGGTCGAGCTCGGGACCGCCCGGGTCGGCCTCGCCTCGAAGGACCGGCAGATCACCGCCCTCGGGGCCGAGATCGGCGAGCTCCGTCTTCAGCTCGCCCACCTCGGCCGCGAGATCGAGGAGACGAAGTCCCGAACCGCCCACCCCAGCAGCCTCATGAGTCAGATCATCCATGCCGAGATCGGGCCCCTGATCGCCGCGGCCCAGGACGCCGCCAAGCGAATCGTCCAGGACGCACAAACCACGATGGACGAGCGGCTCGCCCTCGCCGACAGCGCCCAGAGCGAGCTGAAGGCGCAGATCGAGGTCATCACTAACTGGCACCAGCGCGTCGACCCGCTGATCGCCTCCGTCCGGGCCCGAATGGCCGACATGGGGAACCGGATCAACGAAGTCCCCGACCGGCTCTCCCAGGCACTCGCGCCGCTCGCCGAGCTGGTCGGTTCGATGGGCGATCAGCTCGAGACGCTGATGGCCAGCTCGACCCCCCCTGTCTTCGCTGTCGACATCGCCGACAAGGTCGCCGAGCGCTGGCAGCGACGCACCGAACCTCCGACGGTCAAGCTCCCCGAGCCCCAGCCCACCTACGCTCTACGGGGCTGCGATGCCGTTCATGGTCGAGCGGCTGCTCCGGGGAGCGTCGATCCTGCGGCGACGTCCCCGCGCGTGGTTGTTGGGACTCGCTCCCTTGGTGCTGCTCAACGTCGTTGGCTTGCTGCTCGTGCTCGCCGCTCTCGGGATCCGGGCGCTGGGGCGAGCCAATCCGCGTCTGGTCGACGCTTGGCGGTCACCTCAGGTCGCTTGGCTCGGCCGCGCGGCGCTGTTGGCGGGAGCGACGGTCTCGGGCATGAGGCTCGTGTCGGACACCGCGCAGATCCTCGGCTAGATCAAGAACCCTTACGTGGTGGGCGCGGCAGGTTTTGAACCTGCGACCTCTTGCGTGTGAAGCAAGCGCTCTCCCACTGAGCTACGCGCCCGGTCGCACGACGATAACACCACAAAAATGTGGGC
>VAYJ01000040.1:17578-28425 GCA_005888465.1 Actinomycetota bacterium | reverse complement strand
TCTCGTTCCTCACGATCCGAGACATCGGCCAGAAGGATCAGCAGATCCACGACGCGCTGGAGAAGACGGCCGGTCGGACGCTCACCGACGCCCAGGTGCAGGAGTTCCTGAACCGATTCGGGATCACCATCTCGCTCTCCGCCGGGATCTACCTGGCCATGCTCGGCGGCCTGGTCATGCTGGGCGGCGGGATAGCGACCATCAAGACGGCGCCGAAAGAGGAGGGTGGGTCGTCGTTCGACGCCGGGATGGTGTCGGCCGCGCCCACCTACTCGCCCCCGGCGCCGCCCGAGGTCGTTCCGCCGACGATGCCGCCGCCCCCCGCGCCTGCGCCCGAAGCTCCGCACCCCGACCCCGGACCCGACCCGGGGGTAGCTCCGGCGTGAGCCCGGCCGGGCGCCGTCACCCGTGCGGACAGAGCGCGGCCACGGTCGACCCAGGATGGCCGACCAGAGCTCGCCGTTCACCGAGTAGCGGGTCCTGGCCTTGACGTCAAACGGGCCGACTCCATCGGAAGCGGTGAGCTCTCACGCGCCGAAGCTGTCGCGGGCCTTGAGGAGGAAGAGCATCGTGCAGTCTGAATCCGCCGCGGCAGCCCGCGTGAGTTCGGCGCTCCCCGAGGCATCCCGAAGTTCGTCCCGGAGCACCGAAACCTCCGAGAGGATCGGCCTCTCGATCGCACCGACCACGGCAAGCGGGTGATCGACCGCGAGGGTCTTGAATCCGGCCTCCGCCTGGGTCCAGGCGCCGCGGATCGTTTCCAACTCCCGAAGGAGTTTGCTCTGGACGTCCCGTCCGATCGCGAGTGCGGGAGCCCCAGCGGCCTCGACTTCCGCGATCATTGTGTCGGTTTCCCGAAGGACTTGGTCCACGTAGTCCGAAGCGACTTGCGGGGTTGTGACCTCGGTGACGAAGGCCGAGGTTCCGACCTCGACCAGCGCCTTCCAATGCTCGACGGCACCGCAGACGACCGAGACGTACCTCTGTGCGCTTGGCTGGGCTCGATTCGGGGTCGTGCATCCGCCGACCAGAAGCAGAGAAGCGAGGACAGCTACGATCCAACGCTGGTGAGCGAAACGGCGACGATTCAAGTTCCCCCGCCGGGCATCTCTCTCTCCTGAGACCAGGATACAAACAGAGTACCTCGCGCGTGGCATCACGAACTTGTCGTGCAGCTCTGGTGCCGCGCTTGTGCCGGGAGGGGGAGTCGAACCCCCATGCCCTTGCGGGCGCCGGATTTTGAGTCCGGTGCGTCTGCCGATTCCGCCATCCCGGCTTGGCCGGCAATGCATCCGCCGGCCTCGATCGCAGTATAGGGTCGGGGCTCGCCCATCCAGTCAAACCCAATGGCCCGTTCCGGCGTACAAGGGGGGACGATAGCGATGCCAGTTAGGCGCCCGCCGGCCTCTGCTGGTCTTCCGGCCTCATGTGTGGTAAACCTCGCGCGATCCAGGTCGGGGAGGACCGCTTCGCACGGCGGCTGGGCCAAGGGGCTTGCCCCGAAGGGGCGCTGGCAGGGGGTCCCGAGGAAGGAGGGGCAATGACGAAACGCACGTGGTTGACCACGGCGGCTCTGGTAGCCGTGGTGGTGGTGGTTGGCGCTGCGTGCACGAGCAGTTCCACCACCACGCAGCCGAGCGGCAGTGGCGGCGGTACGGACCCCTGCAAAGCTAAGTTCGGGTGCGTGACGGTCAGGCCTGGGGATCCCCTCCACATTGGGGCCATCCAGTCCATCACCGGGGCTACGGCCACGCTGGGCCAGCCGCAGGTCAACGGCATCTACGCGGCGATCGACTACCTTGACGGCAAGTTCGACGGGATTCCAGGGAAACTCATGGGTCACACGGTCACGTTGACGACCCAGGACGAGACCGACCCGGCCTCGGGCCAATGCGGCAAGGCCGGCGGTCAGACGGCGGCGACCAAGCTTGCTGCCGACCCGACGATCGCCGCGGTCATCGGGACGACCTGCTCGAGCGCGGCGTTGGGTGTGGCGGACACGATCCTCGGGAACAAGGGCGTCATTCTGGTTTCCAGCTCGAACACGTCGCCGAAGCTGACGCAGGAAGGGGTTCACAACACGTTCTACTTCCGGACGGCCCAGAACGACGTGATCCAGACCAAGGTCGTGGCCGACTTCGTGTACAAGTTCCTCGGGATCAAGACCGCGGCCACGATGAACGACGGAGGCCCGTACACGCAGGGCCTGACGGCCGGGTTCGCCAAGTTCTTCAAGGAGCTCGGAGGGACGATCACCGCCGACGAGGCGTTCGACCCGACGGTGACGGACTTCAAGCCGGTGCTGACCAGCGTCGCCCAGGGGCACCCGGGCATGATCTACTTCCCGGACTTCAACCCGCCGTGCGCCCTGATCTCCCAGCAGGCGAAGCAGATTCCGGACCTGGCCGGGGTGCAGCTCATGGGTTCGGACGGCTGCAACGACGCAACGTTCCTGAAGACGGCCGGGAGTGCGGCCGATGGCGTGTACCTGTCGTCGCCGAAGGCCTCACCTGGGGCAGCGAGCGCACTGTTCAACCAGCTGAAGGACGCCTACACGACCGACTTCGGAGCGCCGGCATCCAGCTTCTGGCCGAACGCGTTCGATGCGTTCAACGTCGTCGCCAAGGCGATCCAGCAGGTGGCCATCAAGCAGTCCGACGGGACGATCCTGATCCCGCGGGGGGCGCTCAAGGACGCCATGTACCAGATCAAGGACTATGAGGGAGTGACCGGACCACTGACGTGCATCTCCACCGGCGACTGCCAATCGCAGACGGCGGTGAACATCGTCGTGTACAAGGCGCCGGACACCCCGTACAGCCCGGACCCGGCCACGGCGAAGAACCCAACGGAAGTCTTCTCCGAGAAGTTCACGTTGGGGCAGGCGTTCGGCACAGGCTAAGAGCGTTGAGAGAAGAGAGGGCCGGCGGGTGAGCGGATGATCGCTCGCCCCCGGCTTTCTCTTTGTCGGCCGCCTCTTTAAGCTCTGCAGCCTATGGCTAACCGGACCGGGGCACCCGTGACGGCGAGACCCCCCCGTGCGCGGCTGCGCCTTCCGGAGCACTTCCCGATCCGCCGGGTCATCCAGGCGGTCCTGCTTATCTTGATCGTGGTCGGTTTCACCTACGGGACGTGGAAGACCCTGACACTTCCGAAGACGAGCCCCCGGCATTTTTCCTCAAGCGCCTGGCGGGACCTGATGGTGTTCGGCGTCGCCGAGGGCAGTGTGTATGCCATGGTGGCCCTGGGGTACACGATGGTCTACGGCGTCCTTCGCATGATCAACTTCGCGCACGGCGAAGTGTTCATGACGGGGGCCTTCGCTTCCTTCTGGGTGGCCGGCACGCTCGACTCGAGCGGGTTCCTGAACCGGAACCCGGTCCTCTCCATCGCCTTCCTGATCCTGGTCGGCATGGCGGTCTCGGCGGGCGTTGCCGTCCTCCTGGAGCGGGTCGCCTACCGGCCTCTTCGAAACGCCCCGCGCCTCGTCCCCTTGATTACAGCCATCGGCGCCTCGCTGTTCCTGCAGAACAGCGTCAAGGGGTTCTTCGGGCCGCAGTCGCAGGGCTACCCAACCATCCACGTGATCGTGGGGTACTGGAAGGTCGCGGGCATCCCGATCCTGCGGGTCCAAGTTCTCGTGATCGTCGCCGCCCTCCTTGCGATGGTGGGCTTGATGCTCTTTGTGGCCAAGACGAAGACCGGAAAGTCCATGCGTGCAGTGGCCGAAGACAAGGAGATCGCTTCGCTCATGGGCATCGACGTGGACAAGGTCATCGTCAAGACCTTCGCCATCGGCGGCCTCCTCGCGGGCATGGCGGGCGTCCTGTACGCGATGGTCTTCTCGGAGGTGGACCCCCTCATGGGGTTCACGCCGGGGATCAAGGCGTTCACGGCGGCCGTGTTGGGCGGCATCGGGAGCATCGCAGGGGCGGCCATCGGCGGCCTGATCCTGGGAGTCCTCGAGTCCGTCGGTCCCTTCCTGCTGTTGAACGGGACTCACGTCCCCTCACCCAGCCAGCTCAGGAACGTCGTGGCGTTCAGCATCCTGGTGCTCGTCCTGATCTTCCGGCCCGGAGGGATCCTCGGGGCGGGCGGCCCAGAGAAGGTGTGACGTGACCAAGCGCGGCCTCGTGAGGTCGACCATCAACGCGGGGTTGCTCGGCGGCTTCGTGGTCGTCTACCTGGCAGCGGTCGGCATGATCGGGAGCTTCAGCATCCGGAACCTGATCGGCGACCAGGTCACGCTCGGCAGGGTCCTGATGGCCCTTCCTGCGTTCCTGACGGGCTATCTGGTAGCCAGGCCGCGGCTCCGCGGGGGAATCGTCGAGCGGATCGGCGGGAGGAAGGCCGTCCTGGCCGGTCTCGGAGCCGGAGCCCTGACCGGGGCCATTACCGCATTCGCATTGGCGCTGGCCAAGGTGCCCAGCGAGGAGACCGTGCGCAACATGTTCGTGGCGGTCACACCAGCTCTGCTCAAGATCATGACCTTCGGCAAAGGCCTGCCGGTTGCCACGATCCTGCTGATCCTGGCCGGTGGCGCCCTGGGGGGTGTCGGAGCAAGCCTCCAGATCCTTCCTAAGGTGTATCGCCGACCCCTCAATGTTGCCTTGATCGCCACCTTCCTCATGGGCCTGCTCCAGGAGTTGGTCCCACCGATCATGATCGAGTTGGCCAGGAAGCTGGGTAGTGGCTCACCAGAAACGGTGAGCCACTGGTTGTACAGCTCGCAGTTCGGAGGGCTGACCAGGCTTGGCGCTGTAATCGTCTTCGTCGTCGCTCTTGGCGCATCCGTAGCGTGGGCCGGCCGGGGGCGGAAGGTGCGAGACCACGTTCAGTCGATGGCGCAGGGAAGCCGCGGCGTGCTCATGGGGACGGGAGGGGTGGCCCTGCTTGCCGTCCTGTTCGTGCTGCCCATCCTTGTCGGTGAGGTCGTGAGCCTCGTCCTGGGGACCGTGGGGATCTTCCTGCTGATGGGGTTGGGGCTGAACATCGTGGTCGGCTACGCGGGCCTGCTCGACCTCGGCTACGTTGCGTTCTTCGCTGTGGGCGCCTACATGACGGGAGTCTTGACTGCCACGGGAGATTCGGGGTCGTCCCTGCATCCCCAGCTTCCCTTCCTGGTGGCCATTCCCCTGGTCATGCTCGCCGCCGCCTTCACGGGGCTACTCATCGGGGCGCCGGTCCTTCGCCTGCGAGGGGACTACCTGGCGATCGTGACCTTGGGGTTCGGTGAGATCGCGCGGGTACTCGCGGTGTCGGATCTCCTGAAGAAGTACCTGGGCGGTCCGCTCGGCCTCTACCACATCCCCCAGCACTTCCTCGGCCTCGGATTCAACGACCCCGAGAAGTTCTTCTACCTGGTCATGGCGTTCGTCTTACTCGCGCTGTACGTGTCGTGGCGCCTGGCTCGATCCCGGATCGGCCGAGCCTGGAACGCCATGCGCGAGGACGAGCAGGTGGCGGAGGCGATGGGCATCAGCACCGTGAAGTACAAGCTCCTCGCCTTCGCTTTGGGAGCCGCCATCGGGTGCTTGTCCGGCGCATTGTTCGCCGTGCAGATCGGTTCACTCGAGCCGAACGGGTTCAACGTCATCGTCTCCATCACCGCCTTGTCGGTCATCATCCTGGGCGGCATGGGCAGCATTCCCGGGGTGGTCGTGGGTGCCCTGGTCCTGATCGGGATTCCGAACCTCCTTGACGAGTTCGAGGCGTACCGTTTGCTGATCTATGGAGCGGTGCTGGTGGGCATCATGATCCTTCGCCCGCAGGGGCTCATCCCGAACATTCGTCGGTCTCGCGAGCTCCTGGACGAGGAACGCGAGCAGGACCAATGGGGGGGGTCCGCCAGTGACGGCGTCCGATCTGGGATCGCGGCCGGGACCGTTCAGGAGTCCGAATGAGCCTGCTCGAGGTCAGAGGACTGGCGAAGCGATTTGGTGGGCTGTACGCCGTCGCGGACCTGGACCTTGACGTGCATGAAGGCGAGATCGTGAGCGTGATCGGCCCAAACGGGGCCGGCAAGACGACCTTCTTCAACGTGATCACCGGGATCTACGGGGCGGACGGGGGAGATGTGATCTTCGACGGCCACCACCTCCTGGGCTTCAAGCCGAGCCAGATCACGAAACTGGGTATCGCACGGACGTTCCAGACCGTGCACCTGTTCCCAAACATGACCGTGCTGGAGAACGCGATGGTTGGCCAACACTGCCGCACTCGATCGGGATTGGTGGGGACCATCTTCCAGCTCCCAAGCACCAGAGCTGAAGAGGGGCGCGTCCGCGAGAAGGGCCGTGAAGCGCTCGCGTTCTTCGGGACCCGACTGTCCGGGTATCGGCATGATCGGCCGGCTTCCTCCCTCTCCTACGCGAACCGGCGGCGCCTGGAGATCGCCCGGGCCATGGCCACCGAACCGAAGCTGCTCCTGCTCGACGAGCCCACCGCCGGCATGAACCCCAAGGAGACCGAGGAGCTGACCCACCTCATCGCCCGGCTTCGGTCGGAGAAAGGCTTCACGATCGTGGTGATCGAGCACGACATGCGGGTGGTCAAGGGCGTGTCCGACCGCGTCGTGGCACTGGACTACGGTCGCAAGATCGCCGAGGGCACCTACGAAGAGGTCGCCAACGAACCACACGTGATCGAGGCGTACCTCGGGCGAAGGGCAACCGAGTCGGCGTGAGCGAGCGAGATTCCCAGGCGAAGGAGCCCATCCTCGAGCTCCGCGACGTGAGCACTCATTATGGCTTGGTGAGTGTGCTGCGCGACGTCAACGTGAGGATCTTCCCCGGTGAAATCGTCTGCCTCCTGGGCGGCAACGCCAGCGGCAAGACGACCACGCTCAAGACGATCCTTGGCTATGTCGTGCCGAGCAAGGGTGAGGTGAGGCTGGCAGGGGAGACGATCAGCGGGCTGACCACCACACGCATCGTTGGACGGGGGTTGTCGATGGTCCCCGAGAACCGGCGACTGTTCGCGAACATGACCGTGAGGGAGAACCTCGAGCTCGGTGCCTACCAGCGCAAGGACAGGCTGGGCATCGACGCTGACCTCGATCGCGTGTTCGCGCTGTTTCCACGGCTCAGGGAGCGCCTCAAGCAGAAGGCGGGGACACTCTCCGGTGGCGAACAGCAGATGGTGGCGATGGGCCGTGCGTTGATGGCCAACCCCAAGGTCCTGCTGATGGACGAGCCCTCGATGGGCCTTGCCCCGATCCTGGTCGAGCAGGTGTTCTCGATCATCAAGGACATCAACGCGATCGGCACTACGATCTTCGTCGTTGAGCAGAACGCGAACATGGCGCTCTCGATCGCGGATCGCGGCTACGTCCTGCAGACGGGGCAGATCGTGCTTGCGGATTCGTCGAAGGCGCTGCTCGCGAACCCCCTGATGCGAGAGGCGTACCTGGGGGAGCTGTAGCGGGCGTGCGCGAGACCGCGGACGTCGTGATCGTCGGCGGCGGCGCCGTCGGAGCGAGCGCCGCGTACCACCTGGCCGACGCGGGGGCCGGCCGGATCCTGCTGCTCGAGCGCGAGGCGTCGCTCGGGACCGGCTCCACGCGTCGCTGCGCCGGAGGCTTCCGGCATCAGTTCTCGAGCGGGATCAACAACGAGCTGTCGCTTGCGAGTGTCCCGCTCATCACCGGGTTCACCGAACAGCACGGCCTGCCGCTGGACGTCGACCAGGACGGCTACCTGTTCCTGGTGCGAACCGAGCCGATGTGGCAGAGCTTCCTCGGCGCGCTCGAGCTGCAGCGATCGATGGGCGTCGCCGTCGAGGTGCTCACGCCCGAGGGGGCGGCGGGGCTCGTGCCGGGCATCGCTACCGAGGACATGATCGGGGCACTCTTCGGTCCCCGCGACGGGATCGCCGACCCATCGGGCCTCACGAACGGCTACGCGACGCTCGCGCGGCGCGCGGGGGCGGAGATCCGCACCGGGGTGGAGGTGACCGGCGTGCGAACACACGACGGCCACGTGACCGGGGTCTTCACGAGGGGCGGGGACATCGACGTGCCGGTGGTGGTGAACGCCGCGGGGCCGTGGGCCGGCAGCCTTGCGGCGACCGCTGGGGTGGCGCTGCCGCTCGAGCCGATCCCTCGTCAAGTGGCCGTGACCGGCCCCTTCCCCGGGGCCCCGAAGCGCCGGACGCTGGTCATCGACGCCGACAGCACCTACTACTTCCACCGCGAAGGGCCGGGGGTCCTCATGGGCATGGGCGGCGGCCCGGACGAGCGGGCGTCGTTCGACACGCGCGTGGACGACGCCTTCATCGCCGAGCAGGTGGTCCCGACCGCGCTCCGCATCTTCCCGCCGATCGAGCAGGCGGGCATCGCGACTACGTGGGCGGGCCTGTACGAGATGACGCCCGATCGGCACCCGATCATCGGGCCCGCGCCGGGCGTCGATGGGTTCCTCCTGGCGAACGGCTTCAGTGGGCACGGGTTCCAGCACGCGCCGATCGTGGGCAAGCTCCTCGCGGAGCTTGTCGTCGACGGCCGCGCGCACACGGTGGACATCGCGCCGCTCTCGCTCGAGCGCTTCGCGGGCGGGCAGCCCGTGCGCGAGCGCCACGTGATCTAGCCGTCCGCCTCCACACAAGCCGCCCGATCCCCGGCGTGCACCCGTACGCGGTCGCCCGTTCGGATCGCCGCGTAGGCCTCGTCGGGCAGGACGACCACGGGGAGCGCGGTGCCGTACAGCTCCGCCGCGACGATCGCGCCCAGGGCCAGGATCAGGTCGGGCTCCCGAAGCACGAGCGCCGCCGGCGCGACGCCCGCGCGCACGCATTCGGCCAACACGCTGCTACTCGAGCTGGAGCCCCGGCCCGACGGGAGCACGAGCACCCGGCCCACGACGCTCGCCCCGAGCTGCGGGTGCCGCGCGTCGATGATCCGGCCGGTCGAAGGGTCGACGCCGCCCCAGAAGGAGAGCGGCTCGCTCAGGACGAGCGCCTCACCGAATCCGTCGCCCGGCGCGAGCGCGCGGCCGTCAGCCACCGTCGCCCCAGAGGTCCGGGTCGCGCCAGACGCGGCCGAGCGTGGCCGAGCGGACGCATTCCTCGAGGCTCCCGAAGACCACCGCCACGCCGAGGTTCCCCGGGGCGTAGTAGGCCCACTTCGCGGAGTTCGTCATCACGACCCGGGCGCGCGCATCCAGGATCGGCGTCACGTACGTGCAGGTGTCGACCACGAAGGTCGCACCGGCGCGTTCGAGGGCCTCGACCCAACCGCGCGCCTCGGCCTCGGCCAGCGTTGCGCGGTCGGTCGAGACGAAGAGAGCCATGCCGGCGTGCACGCTCGCACTGTCCACGAGCGCCGCCAGCTGCTCCAGCTCCGCGATCGAGGCGTGCGGCGTGCCCACGCTCACCGCGTCGATCCCGGGCCCGGCGGCCGTGGAGAGCTCGTCCCGCGCCGCGACCAGCCGATCGAGCGTCACCTCGACGGTGCGAAGCGGGGGCGCACCGCCGAACGCCGCCTGCAAAGTCGGTGCCTCGGGCGTCATCCCGACCGCGTGGAAGAGCCCGACGGACCCGGACGAGGCGGCGCCGGCGCCGAGCGCCTTCAGGTGGTCCTCGGTCGGCTCCGCGGAGAGGCCCTCGATCACCGGCACCAGCGACCCCGCCTCCGAGCCGATTAGGTGCCCGAGTACGGGATACAGCACGTCGGACGATTCGAGCCGGTCCGGGAGCGGGCCCAAGCGGAACAGCACCTGGCCGCGCCGGTACTCGTCGCGGTGCAGCCCTGCGTCTGGCACACGGCCCGTGATCGCAGCGCAGATGTCGATGAAGTCCCCGTAGCGGGCCGTCCGGGCGCCGAGGACCGAGTTCGCGAACACGATCGCGTTGGACTCTGCCCAGGCCACGTGCTGGCCCCGGCGCGGGCGGTCGGGGAGCTGGTAGGGGGCGCAGGTGAACGTGGGGCGGCAGCCCATCCCGACGTACCGCTCCATGAGCCGGCGTCCGGCGGCGCCGATCGCCGGGTCGCCCCGGAAGCGATCCGGGTGCAGAAGGTCCACGACCCCCACGTTGAGGGTGGTGGGGACGGCGACCCGGGCGCCGGCCGACGCGAGGCGCTCGGTGAAGTCCAGGCTCACTTGGCCGTGGTACAAGCAGGCGTCGACGTGGGCCGCCTCGACGTCGATGAATCGCTCGGCGTCGGTCGCCCGAGCCATCGCCACCAGCACCCGCATGGCGAGCCGGGGCGCTTCCCCTTCCTCGCCGGCCAGGCGCCGCTCGTCGATCGGGTCGAGCACCAGGCCGGCCATGTTGGGAGCCTACTGGCATTCGGGCCTGCCGCTGGTGGAGAATGCACGGGTTGACCCCGAGGGGAGGAAGGGATGCGTAGACGTTACCTGGGGGTGGCGGCCCTCCTGGCCCTCGCCCTGATCGGTGCCTCGTGCTCGAAGAGCACCACCACGACCACGGGCGGCAGCCCGAGCGGGAGCCCGTCGCCGAAGCCGCTCACCCTGATCACGGCCGGGACCCTCACGGTCGGGTCGTGCCTGGATTACAGCCCGTTCGAATACTTCACGGCCGGCAGCACGACCCCCACGGGCTTCGACGTGGAGATCATGGACGCGATCGCCCACCAGCTCGGCCTGACCGTGACGTGGAAGAAGTCGGACTTCAACACGATCTTCACCTCACTCGCCGCAGGCCAGTTCGACGCGGTGGCGGCCGCCTCGACGATCAAGCCCGAACGCCTGCAGGTGGTCGATTTCTCCGATCCCTACTTCAACGCCCGGCAGTCGCTGACGGTCAACACGTCGAAGACGCCGGACATCCACACGACCGACGACCTGAAGTCGGGCGACGTCATCGGCGTCCAGAAGGGGACGTCGGGC
>VAYJ01000040.1:0-17555 GCA_005888465.1 Actinomycetota bacterium | reverse complement strand
CACGAACGCGCCCGACGCGTTCACCGACCTCGAGGCCGGCCAGATCACCGGCGTCATCAACGACGAGCCGTCCTCCGACTCTGAGGTCAAGAGCCGGCCGGGCCTGGCCGTCGTGGAGCCGATCGACACGAACGAGCACTACGGCATCGCCGTGGGGAAGGGCCACCCCGACATCACCGCCGGGATCAACTCGGCCTTGAAGGCCATCATCGCCGACGGCGAGTACAAGACGATCTTCAACAAGTACTTCCCCGGCGTCGCGGTGCCTCCGGAGTTCGGAGGGTAGCGGACACCGGAGGATGATGGACGAGCGAGCGACGACCCCGAGCCCCGTACGGGAGGGCCCTCCTGACACCCGGGGCTCGGGGTCACCCCGCTCGACCGCCGTGCTCGTGGCGGGCGCAGCAGCCATCCTCTTGGTGCTCGCGGGAACGGGGTTCGTCCAGGCCCTCCGCGCCATCCAGAGCCCGGCGCTGACCCCGACGTGCGTCGCGCAGGGCCTGACGCACTACGACCCCGTGACCTTCAAGGGCATCAAGGGCGCCGAGGGCGTCTTCAACATCGTTGAAGGGCTCCGCTCGGGGGCCGAATCGACCCTGCTCTTCCTGGCCATCGGCCTTGGGATCCTCGGGATCGTCGCTGGGTTCGGCCTCTATCGCCGGATGGACACCCGTCGAAAGCGGGAGCACTGCATCGCGGGCGCGGCGCTCGGCATTCAGGCGATCGCGTTGTCGCTGTTCGCGCTCTTCTTCCGCTCCAGCAGCACGGTGTTCACGTTCACGCGGAACTTCCTCAACTTCGTCGTGCTCAAGGGCTACGGGCACGCCTTCCTGATCGGGGCGAAGAACACACTCGTCCTGGCGATCGGGGGGGAGGTCGGCGGCCTGGTCGTCGGGCTGACCCTCAGCCTGCTGGTCATCTCATCGCGCCGGACCGTTCGCGCCCCGGCGCGCGTCTACATCAACTTCTTCCGGGGGACCCCGCTCATCTTCCAGCTCTCCTTCTTCTACTTCCTGTTCGTTCTGGGTCGTGTTCAGCCTGAACACCGGGGCATACGCCTCGGAGGTCTTCCGCGCCGGCATCCAGTCGATCGAACGGGGCCAGATGGAGGCGGCCCGGGGCCTCGGGTTCTCCTATCTGGAGGCGATGCGCTTCGCGATCGTGCCGCAGGCGGTGCGCCGTGTCATCCCGCCGCTCCTGAACGAGTTCGTCATCCTGATCAAGGACACCGCGCTAGTGGTCGTCCTGGGCCTGCTCGCGAGCCAGTACGAGCTGTACGTCACCGCGCAGAACGGCTATTCGGCCACCTTCAACGCCACGTTTTTCATCGCGACCGCGATCGGGTACCTGGTGATCACCCTGCCGCTGCTCGGTGCGGTGAACGCGGTAGAGCGGCGTCTGCCGAGCGGCCTCGTGGGGATCGCGGGGGCAGGCGGATGAGCGAGGACCGGCCGCTCATCCGCCTCGAGGGCCTGCACAAGTGGTTCGGGAACCTGCACGTCCTCAAGGGGATCGACCTCTCCCTGCGCCAGGGCGAGGTCCAGGTGGTGATCGGGCCGTCGGGCTCCGGCAAGTCGACGCTCCTGCGCTGCGTGAACCTGCTCGAGGTCCCGACCCAGGGCCACGTCTGGCTGGACGGACAGGACATCTGCGACATCCGGACCAACCTGAACGAGGTGCGCACGCACATCGGCATCGTCTTCCAGGCCTTCAACCTCTTCCCGCACAAGACGGTCATCCAGAACATCACCTTGGCGCTCGAGAAGGTCCAGGGCCAGCCGTCGGGCGAGGCCAGGGAACGCGCGCTGGAGCAGCTCGGGCACGTCGGCCTCGCGCACAAGGCGGACAACTACCCCGGCCAGCTCTCCGGTGGCCAGCAGCAGCGGGTGGCGATCGCCCGCGCCCTGGCGATGCGACCCCGCCTGATGCTCTTCGATGAGGTGACCTCCGCGCTCGACCCCGAGCTGGTGGGCGAGGTCCTCGAGGTGATGCGGGGGCTCGCGAATGACGGAATGACCATGATGGTCGTGACCCACGAGATGGGCTTCGCCCGCGAGGTCGGGACCCGGCTCATCTTCATGGACGACGGCATGATCGTCGAGGAGGGCGAGCCGAAGGCGGTGTTCGCCGCCCCGCGCCACGAGCGGACCCAGCAGTTCCTGTCGAAGGTCCTCTAGCCTCAGGGCGTGACGATGAAGTCGCCGGTCATGCCCAGATACACGTGGTACTTGCAGAACACGGTGTAGCTCCCTGGCTTCAGGTAGTCGCCCATGCGCGCCCACGCGAGTTGGGTCCCCGGCTCGATGTCGGCGCTGATCGTCGTGCCGACCACCGTGAAGTTGTGCAGGTTGTTGCCTTCGTTCTTCACGATGAACGCCCTCGTCTGCGAGATCTGGGTCTGGTCGACGGGGTGGATGTCGTGGAAGTGGTTGTCGACGGCCACCACGACGAAGGGCCCGACGCTCGGCTCGGGGACGTAGATCACCTTGTCGGGGCCGAGCGGCGGCGGGCTCGCGGCGCCGCCGCACGAGGAGCCGACGAGCGCCACGGCGAGCGTCAGGCCGGCGACGAAGGTGGGCCGACGCACGCCGGGAAGGGCCTAGAGGTACCGGGAGTCCGGGCTGTCGGGCTCCTCGCGGGGCGGCCTGGGCGGGCCGGGCCTTCCCTCGCCGAGCGCCCGCGCCGCCTGGAGCTGGATCGCGAGCTGTGTTCCCTGGAACAGCCCCTCCAGCCAGCCGAGGATCTCTGCGTGCGCGAGCGCCAGCTCCTCCAGCGTCCCCGAGCGGATGTCCGGCGTGAGCTCGTCCAGCTCCTGGTAGAGCTCGTCCGGGAGCGCTTCGCGAAGCTCCGCCTGGATCGCGTCGAGCACCCGGCGAAGGTGATCCACCGAGCCTTCCTCGGGGCGGATGCGCCGTGCCTCCTCGAGCACCTCGCGCGTGACCCCAGCGACGCGGAGCAGGCGCTGGGGATCGACCATGCCGGCGGTGCGAAGGCCCTGCCTCTCGGGCGGGTCGACGGGCGATGGTGGAGGCCCTGGCGGGGGCATCGTCGGGTCGCTCATCGCGATGTCGAGCTTACCCCGGAACGCATGAGCGGGCCCGAAGGGCCTTTGGAGCCGCTCGCGCCTTCCCCATACGCGAGCGTTATCTACTCGGCCTTTCGGACCCGCTCAAAGAGCGGTCCCAAGCGACCCTCCGAACCGAGAGGGGCCGAACCTCCGGCGTTCCTCGCGGCGACCGGTGCGGCTTGCGCCTCTCCGATTGCCAGCTCGGTCCTCCAGGAGGCCCCGGCGCTCCCTTCGGTCCTATGGCCCGCTTGGGACCGGTGCGCAAGGTAGCAATCCGATTGGCGCCTGTCAAACGTCGGAGAAGCGTTGAGCCGCAAGGCTTTTCGCGGATTTTCGCAGGTCGCGGCCGCCTCGGACCAAGGGAAATTTCCGCAAGAGTGACAAAGAAACCAAGGACGCGGGTCACTCCGTCGTCGCCGGGCGAACCGCGAGCGTGAGCCGGCTCACGGCGACCAAGCGGTCCTCGTCGTCGCGGACCTCCATGGACCAGACGGCGGTCGAGCGTCCGACGTGCAGCGGTACCCCCGTCCCGGTGACGTGACCTTCGCGAACGCCGCGCAGATGATTGATGTTCAGCTCGATCCCGACGACCCTCTGGTCGGGACCGACCGCCCTCGCGGTGCCGAACGACGCGATCGTCTCGCAGAGCGCGGCCGTGGCGCCGCCGTGCAACAGGCCATCGGGCTGGACGTTCCCCTCAACGGGCATCCGCGCGACGACACGCCCGGGCTCGGCCTCGAGGAACTCGATCCCGAGGTGCTCGATCAGCGTGCCGCGGGAGATCGCTCGGGCCAGGCTGAGGCCGTCCCCTTCGATGGTCATGGTGTACGCGGTACCTCAATCGGGCGGGCGGTCGGGCGAGTCGGAGGCCGAGTCTACAATCCGGGATGGTGGCCACCGATCGCAGCACGACGAAGGACGCCGAGGCGCCGAAGCGGATCTTCCTCCTGGACGGACACAGCCTGTCGTACCGGGCCTTCTTCGCGCTCCCGCCGACGCTCGCCACCAGCAGCGGCCAGCACTTCGATGCTCATCAAGCTCCTCGGCGAGGAGCGCCCCGACTACCTGGCCGTGCACTTCGACAAGGGGCGCCCGACGGTGCGGTTGGCTCAGTACGCCGACTACAAGGCCGGCCGGGCGGAGGCGCCGGACGAGTTCAAGCAGCAGCTCGGGCTGATCCACGAGGTGCTCGAGACCCTGGCCGTCCCCGTCGTGGAGATCGAAGGCCACGAGGCCGACGACGCGATCGCCACCCTCGCGCTGCGCGCGCTCGACGAGGGGATCCACGCCGTGATCGTCACCGCCGATCGCGACTTCTTCCAGCTCGTGCGTCCCGGGATCTCGGTGATGTTCAACCGGCGCGGGATCTCCGACATCGCGACCTACGACGTCGCGGCAGTGACCGAGCGGTTCGGGCTCCCGCCGGAGCGCTACCTCGACTACGTGGCGCTGAAGGGCGACACCTCCGACAACATCCCGGGCGTGCCCGGCGTGGGGGAGAAAACCGCCGCCAGGCTGGTGCAGCAGTTCGGCAGCATCGAGGAGCTGCTTGCCCACACGGACCAGATCAAGGGTCGCCTTCGCGAGTCGATCGAGAGCGCGAACGGGGATCTCGTGCGCAACAAGGAGCTCGCGCGGCTCGTGACCAACCTCGAGCTCCCCGTCGACGTCGCGGACTGTGTGATCGGGGAGTGGGATCCCGAGGCGGTCCGGCGGCTCTTCAACGCGCTCGAGTTCCGCACGCTCCTGGAGCGGCTGGAGGACGTCGAGCGCACCGCCAAGGCCAAGGTCGAACGGGCGTCGCTCGAGGTCCGGACCGGCGACACGTCCGAGATCGCCGGCCTGCTCACCGGGTCGGACCCGCTCGCCGTCGCCCCGCTACTGGACGGGGGGCTCCGCGGGCTCCATCGCCACCTGGCTCGCTGACGGCGCCACACCGAAGTGGGTCCACGACGGGAAGGAGCTCCAGACCGCCCTGCTCTCCGAAGGACACAGCCTGGACGGCGTGGCCTTCGACACCATGCTCGCGGGCTATCTTCTGGATCCCGCGGAGGCGAACTATCCGCTCGCGATGCTCTCGGAGCGCTACCTCGGCCTTGACCTCGCGCAGGACGAGCCCGAGGAAGCCGGTCAGCTCTTCGGCGACCCCGCACCACGCGTGGGGACGGAGGCCGCGGCGATCGGGCTCCTCGCGCCCGCCATGGCCGAACGGGTCGAGCGCGCCGGGCTCGAGTCCCTGCTGGCCGAGGTGGAGCTCCCCCTCTCGGGCGTCCTCGGGAGGATGCAGGCGGCCGGCGTGGCGCTCGACGTCCCGTACCTCCAGCAGATGTCAGAATCGCTCGGCGACCGCATGGCCACGTTGGAACGGACGATCTACGACCACGCCGGCGAGCCGTTCAACCTGAACTCGCCTCCGCAGCTTCGCGTGGTGCTCTACGAGAAGCTCCGCCTGTCGCCCGGCCGCAAGACCTCGAAGGGCGCGCTCTCCACCGACGCCGACGTGCTGGAGAAGCTCCGCGACCACCACCCGATCGTCGGCGCGATCCTCGACTACCGCGAGCTCACGAAGCTCAAGTCGACCTACCTCGACGCCCTGCCCCCGCTGGTGAGCACCCGCGATCACCGCATCCATACCACCTACAACCAGGTGGGGGCCGCCACCGGACGCCTCTCCAGCGTGAACCCGAACCTGCAGAACATCCCGGTCCGCGGCGAGACCGGCCGACAGATCCGCCGCGCCTTCGTTCCCGGCGACGCCAACCGGTCCCTCCTCGTCGCGGACTACTCGCAGATCGAGCTGCGCGTTCTCGCCCACCTCTCCGGCGACGAGGCGATGGCCGAGGCGTTCGCCGCAGGCAAGGACTTCCACGCGGCCACCGCCGCGAAGGTCTTCGGCGTGCCGCTCGAGCAGGTCGACGGCGCCATGCGCGGGCGCGTGAAGCAGATCAACTACGGCCTGCCGTATGGGATGAACGCCCTCGGCCTGGCGAGCCGGATCGGCATCGCGCCGGACGAGGCCGAGGAGTTCATCGAATCGTATTTCGCCCAGTTCCCGAAGGTGCGCGAGTTCCTGAACCGCCAGGTCGGACGCGCCGCCGCCGAGGGTTTCACAGCGACGATCCTCGGCCGCCGCCGCTACCTCCCCGAGCTGCAGTCGTCGAACCCCAGGGTGAGGGACATGGGACGGCGGATGGCGCTCAACGCGCCCATCCAAGGGACGGCCGCCGACATCCTGAAGCTCGCGATGATCAAGGTCGACGCCACGCTCGCCTCGTCAGGGCTGGACTGCACGATGGTCCTGACCGTCCACGACGAGCTGGTCTTCGATGTCGCCGACGCCGACCTCGAACGTTCGGAACAGCTCGTCAAAGACGCGATGGAGTCGGCCTACGAGCTGTCGGTCCCGCTCCGCGTCGACCCGGGCTCGGGCAAGAACTGGTCCGAGGCCGCCCCGGCCGGACATTGATTGTTTGACGGGCTCCACAACCGACCTCTACACTGACCAGCGCCCCGGCGGGGTGCTGTTCGTCCTGCGCATTCCCCATTCGACCAATCCCCTTCGGTCGGCGGGCGGCGGGATGAGCGACCGGACCGGGCGGAAGGAGTTGTCGAGATATCGAGAGCGCACACGAACAACCGGTGGCCCAGGACGACCTGACGCCCGACGAGCTCATCGCGGCCATCGAGCAAAGCCTCAAGGACTTCAAGGACGGCGACCTGGTCGAGGGCACCGTCGTCAAGGTCGACCGTGACGAGGTCCTCCTCGACATCGGGTACAAGTCCGAGGGTGTCATCCCCTCCAAGGAACTGTCCATCCGCCAGGACGTCGACCCGTCCCAGGTCGTGACGGTCGGCGACCACATCGAGGCCCTCGTCCTGCAGAAGGAGGACAAGGAGGGGCGGCTGATCCTCTCGAAGAAGCGCGCCCAGTACGAGCGCGCGTGGAGCCGGATCGAGAAGATCATGCGCGACGGCGGCACGATCAAGGGACCGGTCATCGAGGTTGTCAAGGGTGGCCTGATCCTGGACATCGGGCTGCGCGGGTTCCTGCCGGCGTCGCTCGTAGAGCTCCGCCGCGTGCGCGACCTGCACCCGTTCGTGGGGCAGGAGCTCGAGTGCAAGATCATCGAGCTCGACCGCAACCGGAACAACGTCGTGCTGTCGCGCCGGGCGTTCCTGGAGGAGTCGCAGAGCGAGGGGCGTAAGAAGTTCCTCGAGAGCCTGCGCAAGAGCGAGCGGCGTCGCGGCACCGTCTCCTCGATCGTCAACTTCGGCGCGTTCGTTGACATCGGCGGCGGCGTCGACGGCCTGGTGCACGTCTCCGAGCTCTCGTGGAAGCACGTCGATCACCCGAGCGAGGTCGTGGCGGTCGGCCAGGAGGTGGACGTCGAGGTCCTGGACGTCGATCTCGATCGCGAGCGCGTATCGCTCTCGCTGAAGGCGACGCAGGAGGACCCGTGGCGCGAGTTCGAGCGCAAGCACGGGACCGGCGAGGTCATCACCGGCACGGTGACGAAGCTGGTGCCGTTCGGCGCGTTCGTCCGGGTCGGCGAGGGGATCGAAGGCCTCGTGCACATCTCGGAGCTCGCCGAGCAGCACGTCGAGTCGCCCGAGCAGGTCGTCTCGGTCGACGAGCAGGTTCGCGTCAAGGTGGTCGACGTGGACACCCAGCGCCGGCGCATCAGCCTGTCGATGCGGCGCGCCGGCGAGCCCGTCGAGGCGCCCGAGCCCGAGATCCAGGCCGAGGCGGAGTCCGTTCCGGAGATCGCGCGCGACGACGCGACGGAAGCGGAGCTCGAGGACGAGGTGTTCTCGGGGAGCCTGGCCGGCGTCGAGGCCGACACCGACGGAAAACCCGCGCCGGATCCGGGGCTGGCCGGCCTCCCGGAGGAGAGCGAGCCGGCCGCGGAGCCGGAGGGTGACGTGTCGCTGGAGTCGATCGTCCAAGAGCTCAAGCGGCGCGAAGGTCGTTCCTGACACCCGAACCACTTCGATGCTGCTCGTCGGGCTCACGGGCGGGATCGGCTCCGGTAAGTCCACCGTCGCGTCGCTGCTCGCCCGCCGCGGCGCCGTCGTGATCAACGCCGACGACCTTGCCCGGCGCGCAACGCTCCCGGGGACCGCGGGACACGCACGCGTCGCGGAACGCTTCGGGCAGGAGGTGCTCACCGCGAGCGGCACGATCGATCGCGGCCGGCTCGCGCGGCGGGTGTTCGCCGACGAGGGCGAACGACGGGACCTGGAGGCGATCGTGCATCCCGAGGTGGCCCGGCTCCTGGCGGAGGCGCTCGAGGAGCACCGGGACACCGACCACATCGTGGTCTACGACGTGCCGCTCCTGTTCGAAGCCGGCCTGCAGTCGATGTTCGACGTGATCGTGGTGGTCTCCGCGCCGGAGCAAGCCCGGATCGAACGACTCGGCGTGCAGCGAGGCATGGATGCCGACGACGTGCGCGCGCGGATGGCGGCGCAGATCTCTGACGCGAAGCGCGAACGGGCGGCCGACGTCGTGATCCGCAACGCGGGATCGATGCGGGAGCTGGAGGCCGAGGCCGACGCAGCCTGGGAGCTACTCACGCGACGGGCGAAGCTATGATCGGGGCGTGAGCTACCGCGCGGTGTTCTTCGACGCGGGGGAGACGCTCGTGCATCCACACCCGTCCTTCCTAGAGTTGTTCCAGTCGATCCTCGAGCGGGAGGGGCATCGGGTTGAGCTGAACACGCTCATCGGTGGGCTGTCGGTCGTGTCGGATCGGTTCGCGATGATGGCCAAAACCGGGCAGATCTGGTCGAACTCGGCGGAGCGCTCGCGCGTGTTCTGGCTGGGCGTCTACGGCGATCTGCTCGAGCGCGTCGGCGTGCGGGACACCGACGGGCTGGCGGACGTGTTGTACCGGGCCTTCACCGACCTCGACAACTACCGCCTGTTCCCGGATGTCGAGCGGACGCTCGAGAAGCTCCAGACGGCGGGGCTGCGGTTGGGGCTCGTCTCGAACTTCGAGCAGTGGCTGGATCTGCTGCTCGAGCGCCTGGGCGTGACGGCGTACTTCGAGACTCGCGTCATCTCGGGCGTCGAGGGGATCGAGAAGCCGGACGAGCGGATCTTCCGGCTCGCGCTCGACCGAACCGGCATGCAAGCGGACGATTCCGTGTACGTCGGCGACAACCCGGTGTTCGACACGCAACCCGCCGAGGCGATCGGCATGCTGGGGGTCCTGCTCGACCGGCGGGGTCGCTACCCCGAGCACGCCGGCATCCGGATCGCCACGCTCGACGAGCTGCCGGCAGCGATCGGGTTGCAGGGCTGAGCCAATGGCGACGGAGGAACGCCGGTTCACGCCGGCGGAGGCCGAGGCGCTGCTGCCCGAGGTGACGCGGGCGCTCCTCGCCATCCGTGAAGCCCGACAGGTCGTGCTCGCCGGCGGCGAGCGGCTCCGGCGCCGCGCCGAGCTGAACGGTGGGGGAGCCGAACAGACGCGGTTCGGCGAGGCCCTACAGGTCCTGCGCCGCGAGGTGGAGGGCCTGACGGAGATAGGGATCATCCTTCGGGATCCGGAGAAGGGGCTCGTGGACTTCCCGTCGCTCGTCGACGGCGTCGACGCGTTCCTCTGCTGGCAGCTGGGCGAGGCCCGCGTGGCGTTCTGGCACGGCCCCGAGTCGGGATTCGCCGGTCGCAAGGCGCTCCGCGCGTGATTGCTTACACTCGGTTGCCATGAGCGCCCCGGCCATCGAGATCTCGGGACTGCGCAAGTCCTACGGCGACGTCGAGGCCGTGCGCGGGATCGATCTGTCGGTGGCCGAGGGCGAGGTGTTTGCCCTCCTGGGGCCGAACGGGGCCGGCAAGACCACGACCGTGGAGATCCTCGAGGGGTTCCGCCTGCGGACGGCCGGCGACGTCCGCGTGTTGGGCATCGACCCCGCCCGCCGTGATCGCCGGCTGAAGTCGCAGATCGGGATCGTGCTGCAGTCAACGGGCATCGATCCGTATCTGACCGTCGCGGAGACCATCGACCTGTACCGCGCCTACTACCCGAGCCCGCGACCGGTAGGGGAGATCATCGAGCTCGTCGGCCTGGTCGAGAAGCGCGACACCCGCGTCTCGAAGCTCTCCGGCGGCCAGCAGCGGCGCCTGGACGTCGCGATCGCGCTGGCCGGCGACCCGACGCTGCTCTTCCTGGACGAGCCGACGACGGGGTTCGATCCGTCCGCCCGGCGCAACGCGTGGGAGGTCGTGAAGAACCTGGAGTCGCTCGGCAAGACCATCTTCCTCACCACGCACTACATGGACGAGGCGCAGTACCTGGCGAAGCAGGTCGCGGTCATCGCCTCGGGCGAGATCGTCGCCCAGGGCAGCCCGGACTCGCTCGGCGGGCGCGATACGGCGGCCACGCTGATTCGCTTCGTGCTTCCGCCGGGCCCGGCGGAGCTGCCGGCAACGGTGTGTGGCGGAGCGACCGTGACGGATGGGATCGCGCAGGTGCAAACGCCGGACCCCACCCGGACGCTGCACGAGCTGACGGGGTGGGCGCTGGCCCGTGGCGTGGCGCTCGAGGGCCTGATCGTCACCCGGCCGAGCCTGGAGGACGTCTACATCGAGCTCACGAAGGGCGAGCAGAGCGTGGAGGTCGGCTGATGGGTGATGTCGCGCTCGCGGTCCGGCAGGTCCGCTACACGAACAGATCGTTCTGGCGGAACCCCGCCTCCGCGTTCTTCACGTTCGCGTTCCCGCTCATGTTCCTGGTGATCTTCACCGCGCTCTTCGGGAACGACACCATCCGGGTCTTCGGCGAGGAGATCAACACCTCCACGTTCTATGTGTCGGCGATCGCCGCCTTCTCGATCATCACGGCGACCTACACGAACATCGCGATCGGCGTGTCCTTCACGCGTGACCAGGGCGTCCTGAAGCGGGTGCGCGGCACGCCGCTGCCCGCGTGGGCGTATCTCTTCGGTCGGATCGCGCACGCGATCCTGGTGGCGTTCCTGCTGGTGATCATCGTGGCGGCGTTCGGTGCCGCCTTCTATCACGCGAAGATCCCGACGCGCACGCTGCCCGCCTACATCCTCACCATCGTCGTCGGCGCGGCGAGCTTCGCGGCGCTGGGGCTCGCGGTGACGGCCGTGATCCCGAACGCCGACGCGGCGCCGCCCGTGGTGAACGCCTCGATCCTGCCCCTGCTGTTCCTCTCCGACATCTTCATCCCAATCCAGAATCCGCACGCGTGGTACGTGACGCTCGCGAAGATCTTCCCCGTCTACCACTTCTCCCAGGCGATGAAGGCCGCGTACTTCTCGCCCGTCGGGAACGGCGTGCGGGGGAACGATCTGCTCGTCATCGGGATCTGGGGCGTCGCGGGCGCGGTGCTCGCCGCGCGGTTCTTCTCGTGGGAGCCCCGCCGGTAGGCCCGTGCTAAGCTCCGGCGAACCGCGGGAGCTGGAGGGATCATGCGGAGATACGCGCTCGTCGTCGCAGTGGTGTCGCTGGTCGTCCTCTCCGCGTGTTCGACCTCGTCGACGCCTACCGCGCAAAGCCCCGCCGCGTCCGCCTCCGCCTCGACGAACCCATGCGTGACGAACCCGCCCGTCAAGACCGCGGGAACGCTCACCGTGGGGACCTCGTACCCCTACTACAAGCCCTTCAAGGCCGGGCCGAGGGACAACCCGACCGGGTTCGAGCCGGACGTCGCGCACGCGATCGCGTCGCGGTTGGGCCTGGCGAACGTCGCGTGGTCCGTCGCCACGTTCGAGTCGCTCTACGCGCCTGGCCCGAAGAAATGGGACCTGGCGATGGACGAGATCTCCTCCACGGCCCAGCGAGCGCAGGTGGTCGACTTCAGCGATCCCTATTACGTCATCCAGCAGGGCCTGCTCGTGAAGAAGGGAACGCCGATCGAGAGCGCGCACTCGATCGCCGATCTCGCGCCCTACCACTTCGGTGCCCAGACCGGCACCACCGGCCTGGACTTCATCAAGAACACGATCAAGCCGGCGAAGGTGAGCCAGTACAACGACACCATCACGGCCGGTCAGGCCCTGTCCAACGGCCAGATCGACGCCGTCGTGATCGACGTCCCGATCGCCATCCCCATGACGCAGCAGTTCACGAACCTTGAAGTCATCGGCCAGTTCCTGACCAACGAGGGCTACGCGATGACCTTCGAGAAGGGGAGCCCGCTCGTGGCGTGCGTGAACCAGGTCCTGGCGGCGATGACGTCGGACGGGACCCTGAAGAGCCTGACCGACAAGTCCTTCCCCGGCACGACCGTCGACATCCCCGTCTTCAAGTAGCGCCGGTGAAGGGCGAGCCGAGAGGTTCGCGGATGCTCGGACGACACCGGGGTGTCGTGCTGTCGACGGCGAGCACGGTGGTCTTCTTCGGGTTGATCGTGCTCTTCGTCGCGCGGGCCCCCGGCACGCCGCTCATCCGCCAGCGTTTCTTCGACTGGGCGCACCTGAAGGACGCGTTTCCGTCGGTCGCCTCGGGGTTCCTGCTCAACATCCGGATCATGTTCACGGCCGAGGCGATGATCTTGGTGCTCGCGTTGCTGCTTGCGATCGTGCGGAGCCTTCCGGGTCCGGTCTTCTTCCCCTTTCGGCTGGTCACGATCGCCTACGTCGACCTGTTCCGCGGGATCCCGCTGATCCTCGTGTTGTTCTTGATCGGATTCGGGGTGCCGGCGCTCTCCCTTCCCGGAATCTCGGGCTACGACGTCGTCACCTACGGGATCGTGTCGCTCGTGCTCGTGTATTCCGCCTACGTCGCCGAGGTCTACCGAGCGGGCATCGACTCGGTGCACGAGAGCCAGACCGCGGCGGCGCGATCGCTCGGCCTCTCGCGGTGGAAGGCGCTCCGGTTCGTCGTGCTGCCGCAGGCGATCCGGCGGGTGGTGCCCCCGCTCCTGAATGACTTCATCGGGCTGCAGAAGGATACGGCGCTCGTGTCGGTGATCGGGCCGATCGAGGCCGCGCGACAGGCCGAGAACTACGGTTCCCAGACGTTCAACTTCGCCGGCTACGTGGTGGCGGCGTTCCTGTTCGTGGTGATGACGATCCCGCTTGCGCGCTTCGTCGATTACCTGCTGGCCCGCGGCCGTCGGCGGCGGCAGGCGGGAGGCGTGCGGTGAGTGTCGGGACGGAGAACGCGGTCGCGATCCGTCTGGAGGGCGTCCACAAGTCGTTCGGGAGGCTCGCAGTGCTACGCGGCATCGACCTGGACGTCGCCCGGCACGAGGTCATCTGCCTGATCGGAGCGTCGGGCTCGGGCAAGTCGACCATGCTCCGCTGTATCAACCTCCTCGAGCGGATCGACGCGGGGCGGATCGAGGTGGACGGTGAGGAGATCACCTCGGAGTACGTGAACGCGAACCGCGTCCGCCGCCACGTCGGCATCGTCTTCCAGGCGTTCAACCTGTTCCCGCACATGACGGTGCTCCGGAACATCACGCTCGCGCCTCGCGAGGTGCTGGGGGTGCGGCGCGAGGCGGCCGACGCCGCGGCGCGCCAGCTGCTCGAGCGCTTCGGCCTGGAGAGCAAGGAGACGGAGTACCCGGACCGGCTCTCGGGCGGGCAGCAGCAGCGCGTGGCGATCGTGCGGGCCCTGGCGATGAACCCGGACATCATGCTCCTGGACGAGGTGACGAGCGCGCTCGACCCCGAGCTGGTCGCCGAGGTCCTGAACGTGATCCGGAGCCTCGCCGAGGCGGGGATGACGATGGTGATCGCCACCCACGAGATGGGGTTCGCCCGCGACATCGCCGACCGGGTCTGCTTCCTCGACGCCGGCGTCATCCTGGAGCAGGGTCCGCCGGGGGCGATCTTCACGGCGCCGCAGCATGAGCGTACGTCGCAGTTCCTGCAGCGCATCATCGAGGCGGGACGCCTGTGAGAGAAGGGGGACGTGATGAGCACGCTTGCCCAGAGCATCGTGGCGCGCCGGGAGCGAACGCCCGCGCGGTTCGCGGAGGCGGGGGCGCTGGCCGTGGCGGGGGCGCTGGCCGTGGCGGGGAGCCTGCTGGTCGCGGGCCTCGCGCAGGTCTCGATCAAGCTGCCGTTCACGCCGGTGCCGATCACCGGTCAGACGCTCGGGGTGCTGCTGGTCGGTGCTTCGCTCGGGCCCATGCTGGGTGGGGCTTCCATGCTCCTGTATCTCGCTGAGGGGGCGATCGGCCTGCCGTTCTTCGCCGGCGGCGACCACGGCGCGTCGTTCCTCGGGTTCGGGGCGGCGACCGGTGGCTACCTCTGGGGGTTCGTGCTCGCGGCCGCGCTCGTCGGGTGGCTCGCTCGCCGGGGCTGGGACCGGTCGATCCGAAGCTCCATCGGGGCGATGTTCCTGGGCGAGGTCGTGATCTACGCGGTTGGCGTGCCGTGGCTCGTCTCGGCGATCCACGTGCCGCTCCAGAAGGGGCTGGAGTTCGGGTTGTACCCGTTCGTGATCGGCGACACGCTGAAGCTCCTGGCGGCAGCGGGGCTCTTCCCGGTGGCCTGGCGGTTCGTCCGGGGAGGGGACCGTGATGTCGGCGCCCGGGCCTAGAATCGCCTCGACGTGGCCGACTATCCCCCCTTCCAGGTCGTCTCCGAGTTCCAGCCGGCCGGCGATCAGCCCCAGGCGATCGACCGGCTGACCGAGGGCGTCCTGGCGGGCGACCGCTACCAGACGCTCCTCGGCGTCACGGGCACCGGCAAGACGTTCACCATCGCGGGCGTGATCGAACGGGTGCAGAAGCCCACGCTCGTGATCGCGCCGAACAAGTCGCTCGGCGCCCAGCTCGCGAACGAGTTCCGCGAGTTCTTCCCGAAGAACGCTGTCGAGTACTTCGTCTCTTACTACGACTACTACCAGCCCGAGGCGTACGTGCCGCAAACCGACACGTACATCGAGAAGGACAGCTCGATCAACGACGAGATCGAACGCCTGCGGCACTCGGCCACCTCGGCGCTGCTCGCTCGCCGCGACGTCATCATCGTCGCGTCGGTGTCCTGCATCTACGGCCTGGGCTCACCCGAGGAGTACGCCGGGCAGATCCTTCGGGTCCACACCGGCGTCCCGACCGACCGCGACTGGGCCGTGCAACGCCTGGTCGACATCCAGTACCAGCGGAACCGGACGAGCCTCGCCCGCGGCAACTTCCGGGCGCAGGGCGACACGATCGAGGTCCACCCCGCCTACGAGGAGAAGATCGTCCGGATCGAGTTCTGGGACGACGTCGTCCAGCGGATCATGGTGCTGGACGACGTGACGGGGGAGATCGTCGCCGAGCTCCCCGAGATCACGATCTACCCCGCCAGCCACTACGTCACGCCGCAGGAGCAGCTCAAGCGCGCCGTGGTCTCGATCGAGGACGAACTGACCGAGCAGCTCGCAAAGCTCGAGTCCGAGCACAAGCTGCTGGAGGCCCAGCGCCTCCGGATGCGGACGAACTACGACCTGGAGATGCTGCGCGAGGTCGGGTTCTGCTCCGGGATCGAGAACTACTCGCGCCATCTGGACGGGCGTGCGCCGGGGACCGCGCCCTTCACGCTGCTCGACTACTTCCCCAAGGACTGGCTCTGCGTGATCGACGAGTCGCACGTCACCGTCCCTCAGCTTCACGGGATGTACGAGGGCGACACTTCGCGCAAGCGCACCCTGGTGGACTTCGGATTCCGGCTCCCGTCGGCGCTCGACAACCGGCCGCTGCGCTTCGACGAGTTCACCGACCGCGTCCAGCAGGTGGTGTTCATGTCGGCGACGCCGGGGCCCTACGAGCTCCGCACCGGCAGCCGCGTCGTCGAGCAGATCGTGCGGCCAACCGGCCTCATCGACCCCGAGGTCGAGGTGCGCCCCACGCGAGGCCAGGTCGACGACCTCATCGAGGAGATCCGCAAGCGCACCGAGCGCAGCGAGCGAGTGCTGGTCACGACGCTCACCAAGAAGATGGCCGAGGACCTCACGGACTACCTGATCGAGATGGGGCTCCGGGTCCGCTACCTGCACTCCGAGGTCGACACGATCCAGCGCATCGAGATCCTCCGCGACTTGCGCCTGGGGGAGTTCGACGTGCTGGTCGGCATCAACCTGCTCCGCGAGGGCCTTGACCTGCCCGAGGTGTCGCTCGTCGCGATCCTCGACGCCGACAAGGAGGGCTTCCTTCGGAGCGAGACCTCGCTCATCCAGACGATCGGACGCGCCGCGCGCAACGTCGAGGGCACCGTCCTCATGTACGCCGACACCGTGACCGATTCGATGCGGACCGCGATCTCGGAGACCACGCGGCGCCGCAAGATCCAGATGGAATACAACGAGGCGAACGGGATCGACCCGCAGACGATCCGCAAGAAGGTCTCCGACATCCTGCTCCAACTCCAGGGCGACCCGCGCCGGACCGCGCCCACGCCCGGCCGCGGCCGGCGCGGTCGCGAGCCCCGGATGGGTCCGGAGCTCCCGCGCGAGGAGCTCGAGCGGTTGATCCGCACCCTTGAGGAGGAGATGCACGAGGCCGCGAAGGACCTGCGGTTCGAGTACGCCGCGCGCCTGCGCGACGAGGTGCAGGACCTCCGTCGCGAGCTGACCGCGCTCCGAGAGGCGGGGGTCGGATAGGCGGCATCGTGGTGCGCGCGCCCGCCGGCTGGCTCGGCCCGGGCCGGCTGGTCGAGGACGTCGTGGTGGCGGTGGAGGGCGGGCGCGTGGCGTTCGCGAGCACCTGGCGGGAGTGGGCGAACGACCCGCGCGCCGGCGGCGAGACCTACGTCGACGGGTTCCTCATGCCCGGGATCGTCGACCGGCACGTGCACATCGGCCTCGCCGACCCCGTCTCGGTCGTGACCGGCGGCGTCACCGCCGTGCGCGACCTCGCCTGGGCGCCAGAGGTGATCCTGCCCCTCGTGACGGCGTCGGAGAGCCCGACCTTCAACGGGCCGCTCGTTCGCGCGGCGGGCGCCATGATCACCGCCCCCGGCGGCTATCCCACGCGGTCCTCGTGGGCGCTTCCCGGTACCGGCGTCGAGGTGCGCGGGCCCGACGAAGCCGCCGCGACCGCGCGCAAGCAGCTGGAGCAGGGCGCTGCGGTCCTGAAGGTGTCGCTCAACGCCGACGCCGGCCCCACGCTCACCGACGAGGAGTTGGTTGCGATCTGCGACGTCGCGCACGAGCAAGGAACCATCGTCACCGCGCACACGCAGGGGTCGGGCCAGGCAGCCCGCGCGCTCGGCGCCGGCGTGGATGAGTTCGCGCATTGCCCGTGGTCCGAACGCCTCCCCGACGACCTCGTCGGGTCGATCGCGCGGCGCATGCGGATCGTCTCGACGTTGGACATCCATTCCTATGGGCGCGACACGCCAGAGCTTCGGACCGCTTCCGATAACCTGCGGCGGTTCCTCGCGGCCGGCGGGACGGTTGCGTATGGGACGGATATGGGGAACGGCCCGATCACCGAAGGCATTCACGCGCCCGAGGCGTGGCACCTGCTTGGCGCGGGCCTCACCCACGAGCGCATTCTGGAGGCGATGACCT
>VAYJ01000195.1 GCA_005888465.1 Actinomycetota bacterium | reverse complement strand
CCGGACATCGCGACAGTGTTCCGCACCGTCAGAGCGTCCGGCAGTCCCGTGCGACTTGGCCCGGCGTCGGAACATCCGCTGCCGGCCGAGGCGGCGAAGCGTTTCAGCATACAGTCCATGATCGTCATGTCGATCCATCCCAAAGGGGTCAAGCCCTACATGCTGGGGCTGCATCAGTGCTCGTACCCGCGGGTCTGGACACCGCCGGAGGCACGGCTCTTCCAGGCGATCGGACGACGGCTGGAGGACGCCCTGACCAGCTTGCTGATGTTCCGCAACCTGGGCGAAAGCGAGCGCAGGCTGGAAGAGGCCCAGCGCATCTCGCACGTCGGCTACTGGGAGCGCGATCTCGCCACCAATCGCTACACCTGGTCGGACGAAACCTACCGCATCTTTGGGCTGCGGCCTCAGGAACGCATCCTGAGCTTTGACGATGTGCAGGAGCTGGTCCACCCTGCCGATCGTCAGATGAGGGCGGCCGCCGTGGCGGACGCGCTTCAGGACGGGCCGCGGTACGATGTGGAATACCGCGCGGTCCGGCCCAACGGCGAGGTGCGGTTCGTGCGCAGTCAGGGCGAGGTGGTGAGCGACGAATCGGGCCGGCCCCGCCGCGTGTTCGGCACCGTCCAGGACATCACCGAGCGCAAGCGGGCCGAGCATCGCCTCGTGACGCAACACACGGTCACACAGATCCTCGGGGAGGCAGCTTCTCTCCACGAAGCCACGCCGAAAATCCTTCGGGCCGTGTGCGAGTGCCTGGTCTGGGACCTGGGCGCGCTGTGGCGCATCGACAGGGAGGCGGGTGTGCTGCGGTTCGTGGAGGTGTGGCATAAGGAATCCATCGACGTCCCGGAATTTGAGGCCGCCAGCCGTGAGAGTACGTTCACGCCGGGGATAGGGCTGCCGGGGCGAGTCTGGTTCAGACGTGAGCCCGCCTACATCCCCGACGTCGTCCGTGATTCTAATTTTCTGCGTGCGCCCATCGTCGCCCGGGACGTCCTGCATGCCGCGTTCGGCTTTCCCATCCTGCTCGGCGGCGAAGTCTTGGGGGTCATGGAGTTCTTCAGCCACGAGATACGGCAGCCCGACCAGGACCTGCTCGACATGATGGCCACCATAGGCAGCCAGATAGGGCAGTTCATCGAGCGTAAGCAGGCCGAAGATGCGTTGCACCATACACAGGCAGAGTTGGCCCACGTCACCCGAGTCGCCACGCTCGGAGAGATGACGGCCTCGATCGCCCATGAAATCAACCAGCCGCTCGCCGCCGTGGTCAACAACGCCACGGCCTGCTTGCACTGGCTTGCGGCTCAAAACCTGGAGGAAGCGCGGCAGTCGGCCGAGTTTGTCATCGCGGACGGCCATCGGGCGGGCGAGATCATCGACCGGATTCGCGCTTTCGCCAACAAAGCGCCCTCGCGGAAGGGCTGGGTCGACGTCAACGAAACCATCCGTGAAGTCATAGCCCTGGCGCGCAGCGAGGTGCACGGCAATGGCGTGTCACTGCGGACTCGGCTCGCAGATGACCTACCCCTCGTCCTGGGCGATCGAATTCAATTACAGCAAGTGATTCTCAATCTGATGATCAACGCCATCGAAGCGATGAGTGGGATCAGCGAGGCTCCGCGAGAGTTGTCGATCAGTTCCGCCACAGATGATTCGCCGGGCGTGCTGGTGGCAGTGCGAGATTCGGGCCCTGGGCTCAATCCGGGTAGCCTCGACCGCCTCTTCAACGCGTTCTATACGACGAAGCCTCACGGGATGGGCATGGGGCTGGCGATAAGCCGCTCGATTGTGGAAGCCCACGGCGGCCGGCTCTGGGCGACGGCGAATGTGCCGCACGGTGCTGTCTTTCAGTTCACGTTGCCGATTGAGGGCGAAACCGTGGCATGACCGAAGCAGACGCCATGGTATTCGTCTGACGAAGCCGTTCCGCGAGCAGATTCCAGCCGGCTCACCCGGCCCGAGCACGTGACGTTGCAGGATCTCGGCACGCTCGTGCTGGACGTGCTTGGCATCCAGCGCCGCCGTCAAAGTGTTCGAAGTGATCTTCATCTCCCGTCTCGCCATCCGCTTTCGCCAATGTCTTCATGAGAGCTGGGGATTTACGGAAGGACCCTTCGCCAGCGCCGCCAGTTCATTGCGCGGAGGCTGGCGGCTCGTCGTCGTCACGGTCATGGGGTGCGGGCCGGGTCCGCTACTGGCCGCAGGTGGGCATCGCATCGGCCCCCGTGACCGTGAGCCGATACGTGGGGGCTCCGGGCGGCTCGGGCACACAGAAATGGGCGCTACCCTCGCATGGGACCTCGCCGAGGACTTCCAGCTCCCGGCTGTTGATCACGTGTTCACCGCCGTCGAGCTCCTCGACGAGGATGCGAACGTGCTGGGCGGCCACCGGCCCGTCGTTGAAGACTTCTCCGCAGACCGCCTGCAGACGGTGGCGAGGCGGGTCCGCTTCCCAGCGCAGGCGGAGACGAGGGGCTTCTCGAGAGCCCTGAGCGACGCCCATCCCGGGTGCAGCGGCCACCGCCGTCTGAGAGGTCGCGCAGGCGCCGAGCAGGCCCACGGCGACGAAGAACCCTCTACGCCTCATTGCCGCAACGAGGATCCGCTGAGCATGTGCGTCTCTCCGGGTGAACCATGGAGTCTTGCGGGTCATATCGTCCGGCCTCCGGGGTCTGTTCATGAGACGGCGTCACCAGGCAAAGGGTTGCGGACCAGCTGTCGCGTTCTTGCGGAAGCGTGGGGAGGTGTGACTGTGGTGCGACGGCAGATCGTCTTAGAACTGGTAACGAGGATTGCATGGGGACGATTCGCGCCGCTCGCCAGACCGGGACTCGCGCGGAGGGGGCATGAGCGTCGCGAGCCGCCTCGGCCGGCATCGCTACGCGCTGGGATCGATCGCCCTCCTGATCGCGGTGATCGGTGGGGGAACGCTGGCGCTATCGCGGCCATGGCGATCCACCGCCGGCGCGCAGGGAAGCGTCCCCGCCTCGCCGCGCATCCTGGTGGTTGCGGCGGCGGCGAGGACGCGCGACGTGGGAGTCTACCTCAACGGGCTCGGGTCGGTCACCCCGCTCAATACGGTCACGGTGAGGAGCCGCGTGGACGGCGAGCTGATCCGCGTCCATTTCCAGGAGGGGCAGATCGTCCGCAGCGGAGACCTGCTGGCCGAGATCGACCCGCGCCCGTTCGAGGCGCAGCTGACCCAGTTCGAAGGCCAGCTGGAGCGCGATCAGGCGCTGCTCGACAACGCCCGGCTCGATCTCAAGCGGTTCCAGGAGCTCATCACGACGGACGCGGTGCCGCGGCAGCAGCTGGACACCCAGGTATCCCTCGTTCACCAGCTCGAGGGCACGGTCAAGAACGACCAGGGCCAGATCGACCACCTCCCCCATTGCCGGCCGGGTGGGGCTCCGTCTGGTGGACGCTGGCAACATCGTGAACGCCGCCGATACGGGCGGCCTGGTCATCATCACCCAGCTCCAGCCGATCACCGTGATCTTCACGATCCCGGAGGACAGCATCCCGGCGGTGCTGGAGCGGCTCGGACGAGGCGTCCGGCTGCCGGTGGAGGCGTACGACCGGGAGCAGCGGAGAAAGCTCGCGGAGGGCGCGCTGCTCACCATCGACAACCAGGTCGATCCGACCACCGGCACGGTCCGCCTCAAGGCCCAGTTCCCGAACACCGACAACCGGCTGTTCCCCAGCCAGTTCGTCAACGCCCGCCTCCTCATCGAGACCCGGCGGGGTGCGACGGTGGTGCCGACCGCGGCCATCCAGCAGAGCCCGCGGGGGTCGTTCGTCTACGTGCTGCGGCCCGACCGGACGGTCGGGGTCCACCAGGTCGGCGTCGGGGTGACGGACGGTGACGACGTCTCGATCGAGAAGGGCCTGCAGGTCGGGGAACAGGTCGTGGTCGAAGGCGCCGAGCGGCTTCGGGACGGAGCGGCCATCGCGCTGCGCAACGGCCCGTGAACCTGTCGCGCCCGTTCATCCTGCGGCCGGTCGCGACGACCCTGCTCATGGCCGCGCTGCTGCTGGGGGGCGCCCTCGCCTACCGCCTGCTGCCGGTCTCCGCCCTTCCCCAGGTGGACTATCCGACCATCCAGGTCTTCACCTTCTACCCGGGGGCGAGCCCCGACGTGATGGCGTCGTCGGTCACCGCGCCGCTCGAGCGGTTTCTCGGCCAGATGCCCGGGCTGAACCAGATGACGTCGACCAGCTCGAGCGGCAGCTCGGTGATCACGCTGCAGTTCACCCTGAGCCTCGGGCTCGACGTGGCCGAGCAGGAGGTGCAGGCGGCGATCAACTCGGCGCTGACGCTCCTGCCGCCGGACCTCCCGAACCCGCCCGTGTACAGCAAGGTCAATCCGGCCGATACGCCGATCCTCACCCTCGGGCTGACCTCGGCGACCTTGCCGCTGCCCCAGGTCGAGGACCTGGCCGATACGCGGCTCGCCCAGAAGATCGCGCAGCTCCCCGGGGTGGGCCTCGTCAGCATCAGCGGCGGGCAGCGGCCCGCGGTGCGGGTGCAGGCCAACCCGGCCGCGCTCTCGGCCTACGGCCTCACTCTCGAGGATCTGCGCGTCGCGGTGGCGGCCGCGAACGTCAACCAGGCCAAGGGCAGCTTCGACGGGCCGCGCCAGTCCTCGGTCATCGGGGCCAACGACCAGCTCCTGACGAGCCGGGACTACAAGCCGCTGATCATCGCCTACCGCAACAACGCCCCGGTCACGCTCGAGAACGTGGCCGACGTGATCGACGACGCCGAGAACGTGCGCCAGGCGGCCTGGATGAACGGCACGCCGGCGGTCATCCTGAACATCCAGCGTCAGCCCGGCGCCAACGTGATCGCCGTCGTGGACCGCATCCAGCGGCTCTTGCCGCAGCTACGGGCCTCCTTGCCGGCGACGGTCGACGTGGCGGTGCTCACCGACCGCACCGTGACGATCCGGAGCTCGGTGAAGGACGTCCAGTTCGAGCTGATGCTGTCGGTGGCCCTGGTCGTGCTGGTCATCTTCCTCTTCCTCCGTACCGTTCCGGCCACCGTCATCCCGGCGGTCGCGGTCCCCCTCTCGCTCGTGGGGACCTTCGGCGCGATGGTGCTCCTGGGCTTCAGCCTGAACAACCTGTCATTGATGGCGCTGACCATCGCCACCGGCTTCGTGGTGGACGACGCCATCGTCATGATCGAGAACATCGCGCGCTACATCGAGGCGGGCGATCCTCCGCTCCAGGCCGCGCTCAAGGGAGCCGAGCAGATCGGCTTCACGATCATGTCCCTCACCGTCTCGCTGATCGCGGTGCTCATCCCCCTCCTCTTCATGGCCGATGTGGTGGGTCGCCTGTTCCGCGAGTTCGCGGTCACTCTCGGCATCACGATCCTCATCTCCGCGGTAGTGTCGCTGACCCTCACGCCGATGATGTGCGCCCGGCTGCTCCGCCACACGCCCCCCGAGCGGCAGGGCCGGCTCTACCGGTGGTCCGAGCACGCGTTCGACCGGATCATCGCGGGCTACGGCACGAGCTTGCGCTGGGTGCTCGGCCATCAGCAGGCGACCCTCGCGGTGGCGGCCGCGACCCTCGGGCTCACCGTGATGCTGTACGTGGTAGTGCCGAAGGGGTTCTTCCCGGTGCAGGACACCGGGACCATCCAGGGCATCTCGGAAGCGCCGCAGACGATCTCGTTCCCGGCAATGGCCGCGCTGCAGCAGGCACTGGCCTCGGAGATTCTGAAAGACCCGGCGGTCGAGAGCCTGTCCTCGTTCATCGGGGTGGACGGCACGAACGTCACCGTCAACAGCGGGCGGATCCTCATCAACCTGAAGCCGCTCGCCCGTCGCGGGGTGAGCGCGAGCGACGTCATCCGCCGCCTCCAGCCCGCGCTGGCCAGGGTCGAGGGCATCCAGCTCTTCATGCAGCCGGTGCAGGATCTCACCGTCGAGGATCGGGTGAGCCGCACGCAGTACCAGTACAGCCTCGAGGACCCCGATGGGCGCGAGCTCAGCCTCTGGGCCCCGCGCCTCGTGGACGCGCTGCGCGCGCGATCGGAGCTGGCCGACGTCAGCAGCGACCAGCAGGACCAGGGACTCGGCACCGCGCTCGTGGTCGACCGCAGCACCGCCTCGCGGTTCGGCATCAGTCCCCAGGCGATCGACAACACGCTCTATGACGCCTTCGGCCAGCGGCAAGTGTCCACGATGTTCACGCAGCTGAACCAGTACCGGGTGGTCCTCGAGGTCAAGCCCGAGTTCCGCCAGAGCGCGGGAGCCCTCCGGGACATCTACGTCA
>VAYJ01000039.1 GCA_005888465.1 Actinomycetota bacterium | reverse complement strand
TACGGAGCCGACCGGGGCCGCATTCGAATCGTGTCCCCAGGGGTCGACGCGAGCGTGTTTGCGCCTCGCCCTCGCGCGGAGGCGCGCGCCCGCCTACACCTGTCGAACGATCGCCTCCTGCTCTTCGTGGGACGCTTGCAACCCTTCAAGGGTCCGGACGTCGCGATCCGCGCGCTCGCGCGCGCCGTGGCCCGCGCGCCGGAGCTCACGCGCGACGTCGTCCTCGGCGTCGTCGGCGGCCCCACCGGGTACGCGCAGAGCAAGGACGAGGTCGCCCGCCTCATGGCGCTGGCCGCTCGTTCGGGCGTGGGCGATCGCGTCGTGTTCTTCCCACCGCAGCCGCACCAGCGGCTCGCCGACTTCTACTCCGCCGCCGAGGCGCTCCTCGTTCCATCCCGTTCGGAGTCCTTCGGCCTGGTCGCCCTCGAGGCGCAGGCGTGCGGGACGCCGGTCATCGCCGCCTCGGCGGGAGGGCTCCGCTACGTGGTCCGCGACGGGGAGACCGGGTTCCTCGTGCTCGGCCACGATCCCGACCGCTACGCCGACCGGATCCTCGAGCTGCTCGCCGACCCCGTTCTCGCCGCCCGACTCTCCCGGGGTGCCGTCGTCCACGCAGGGCGCTTCTCCTGGGACACCACCGCACGGGAGATCAGGGAGGTCTATCGTGAGCTCCTGCGGCGGAAAGCGGGATAGCGCGCGGGGGAGCGGTGGGAGCGATCAGGGGACACACGGTCGAGCTTCGCCCGGTCGAGGAATCGGATGCGCCGTTCATCCACCGCTGGATGAACCAGCCCGAGATCTGGCGGTACATGGACTACGAGCGCCAGTACTCACTCGCGGACGTCCTCGAGGACATCGAGGCGGCCCGTGGATCGGGCCAGCCGTTGACGATCCTCGTCGACGGGCGCCCAATCGGCCGCGTCGGGTTGAACCAGTTCCGCGATCGCGACCGCATCTGCTCGCTCTACCTCTATATCGGTGAGCCCGAGTGCTGGGGTCGGGGCTACGCGCGCGACGCGGTGATGACGCTCCTCGCGTTCGCGTTCGACCGGTGGGACCTGCACCAGGTGGAGCTCTGGACGCTATCGGACAACGACCGCGCGATCCCGATGTACCGGCGATGCGGATTCGTCGAGGAGGCGACGCTTCGCGACCGCTCGTTCAAGGAGGGTAGGTGGGTCGGCCACACGGTGATGAGCGTGAACCGCGACGAGTTCGCGACGGCGCGCGCGACGTGGGACGCCGACGCCCCTGGAATTGTCACTCAGGATTCTCAGGCGACGTGACCTGCGAAAATCGCTGGCCACCAGGGATTTTGTCACCTTGACGCCTCGGGGGCCATCCGTATGATTCGCGTTGCTCCGAGTAGTCGGAGCGGCTGAGTCAGGGTACCGAATGGGACCCCCTGGGAAAGCCGTAAGGCAACTGGGCGCACCTGCTCGTACGGTTGGGAAGGCCAACTAGCTGTGCGGGTGGGGAGGCTCGGGACGCCCCAAAGCCCAACGAAAGGGGTCATCATAAGGAGACCGAGACAGTCGCGAGAGGTTACTCGGAGCACTAGGCCCGAGGGGCCGAAGGTGGTTGCGGGGTTCGCCCCGTGACGAGCCTTTAGTCCCTCGGGCCTCTTACGTTCCCCGGCTCAGGCCAGGGAGACGAGCTCCAGCAGGTCCTCACTCCAGAAGTCCAGCGTCCCCTCGGGCATCATCAGCACGCGGTCGGGCTCGAGCGCGTCCACGAACTCCCGGTCGTGGCTCACGATCACCATCGTGCCCGGCCACGCAGCCAGGGCGGCCGCGATCGCCTCTCGCGAGGGCGGGTCCAGGTTGTTCGTCGGCTCGTCCAGCAGCAACAGGTTGTGCCGTCCGGCCACGAGCTGCGCGAGCGAGAGCTTCGTCTTCTCCCCACCCGAGAGCGTCCCCGCGTCCTGCGCGCTCATCTCCCCGGGCAGGCCGAACATCCCGAGTAGCCCACGGAGCGCCTGCTCGGAGGCCGGCGATGCCGCCCGCATGTGGGAGATGACGTCGCGGCCGGCAGTGATCCCCTCGTGCTCCTGCGCGAAATACCCCACCGAGACGCCGGTACCGAACCGGATGGCGCCACGGTCGGGCTCGCTCTCGCCGGCCAGGATCCGCAGCAGGCTCGTCTTGCCGGCGCCGTTCAGGCCCATGACGAGCAGGCGCTCGGCGCGCCCGACGTCGAACTCGACCCCGTCGAAGACCGCCGGCCCGCCGTAGCCCTTCGCCAAACCGTCCACCTCGAGCGCGACCCGGCCCGTATGCGGCGGCTCGGGGAAGCGGAAACGAACCCGGCGCGCACGCTTCGGTGCCGAGATGGCGTCGGCGCGCAGGCGTTCGACGCGGGTGTCGAGCGTCTTGGCCTTCCGCGCGCGCTTCTCGGTCTGGTGGCGCATCGAGTCGGCGAGTGTCCGCAGGCGCTCGATCTCGGCCTGCTGGCGCGCCGCGACCCTCGCCTGGCGCTGCTCGTCCTGTTTGCGGGCCACACGGTACTGCGAGTACGTGCCGCGATAGTCGACCAGCCCGCCGTCCTCGAGGTGCAGGACGCGGGTGATCGATGCGTCGAGAAGGTTGAGGTCGTGGCTCACGACCACGAGAGCACCGCGATAGGTCGCAAGGAACTTCATGAGCCAGGACTTCGCGTCGGTGTCCAGGTGGTTCGTCGGCTCGTCCAGGAGGAGCAGGTCGCTCCCCGCGAACAGGATCCGCGCGAGCTCGACCCGGCGTCGCTCGCCGCCCGACAGCACGCTCACCGGGAGGTCGAGCCGGTCCGGGGCGAGGCCGAGGCCGGCGCCGATCCGCCTCGCCTCCGACTCCGCGGCGTACCCGCCGGCGTCCCGGTAGTCCTCCTCGGCACGCGAGAAGCGCGCCACGTTGCGGGTCGAAGGGTCCTCCTCGATCGCGAGACGAAGCTTCTCCAGGCGCTCGCCGGCACCGCCAAGCCCGCGCCCCGACAGCACGTGGCCGATCGCGGTCAGGCTCGGGTCGATCCCGGCGATGCGGGGATCCTGCGGCAGGTAGCCGACGACCCCGCGGCGGAGGATCGCGCCGCGAAGCGGTTGCGCCTCGCCGGACAGGACCTTCAACAGGCTCGTCTTGCCGACGCCGTTGCGACCGACGAGGCCGACCTTGTCGCCGGGGTGCACGGAGAAGGACCCCTCGTCCAGCACGAGGCGCCCTCCGACCTCCAGCGCGACAGCGCGAACCTGCAGTATGGCGGCTCAAGGGTAGCGGCTGGCCGACCCTATACTCGGGCGCGGATGGGCGGATTCCTTCGGGGGCCGACGCTCTGGTTCACGGAGCGCGCCGCCGTCCGGCGGCTCTTCACCGAGCATCGGCTCGGCCGACGCTTCGCTGCGCGGTTCGTGGCCGGCGACACGCTGGAGGACGCCACCCATGTGGCGGGCGGGCTTCGCGCGAGCGGCATCCGGACGATGCTGAACCACCTCGGCGAGGAGGTCGCCTCGCCCGCGCAGGCCGCCGCGGCCACCGACGCCTATGTTCGCGGGCTCAAGCGCATCCACGAGCACCCGGAGCTCGACGCAGATGTCTCGGTGAAGCTCACACAACTCGGACTCGATGACTCAAGCGAGCTCTGCCGGGAGAACATGGAGCGGGTGCTGCAGGCCGCCTCCGGCACGCTCGTCATGATCGACATGGAGTCGCGGCACTACGTCGATCGCACGATCGAGATGTACCTCGGGCTCCGGGACCGGTTCCCGAAGCTGGGGATCTGCCTGCAGGCGGCGCTGCACCGCACGCCGGAGGACGCGGCGCGGATCGGCGGGCCCGATGCGATCGTACGGATGTGCAAGGGCGCCTACCTCGAACCGCCCGAGGCGGCGCTCCAGGGGCGCGGGGAGATTCGAAGCGCCTACGCGCGGCTCGCCGCGAGCCTGCTCGCCGCCGGCAGCGTGGTCCACCTCGCAACGCACGACCGACGACTGGTCGCGGGTGCCGAGGCGTTCCTCCACGCCCGTGGCCTTGCCCGGGAGCGCTACGAGTTCCAGATGCTCTATGGGATCCGGCGCGACCTCCAGGCGGCGCTCGTCGCCCGGGGCGAGCCCGTTCGCGTGTACGTCCCCTATGGGACCGAGTGGTACCCCTACCTGACGAGACGCCTGGCCGAGCGACCTGGGAACATCTGGTTCTTCGTTTCGAACGCGCTCAGGCGCGCCGGCTGAGGAGTCGATGGGGCACGTGATGGCGAACGATCAGGTCACGAACGAGCGCACCGTCGCCTTCCTGGGCGGTGGCCGCATGGGCGAGGCGCTCGTGTCCGGACTGATCCGGTCCGGCGGGCGTTCGGCCGGGGAGATCGCCGTGACCGCCCGGCGCGAGGAGCGCGTGCGCGAGCTCGCCGACCGGCTGCCCGGCGTCATGGCGACGATCTCGAACCCGGACGCCGTCCGGTGGGCCCAGACCATCGTGCTCACCGTGAAGCCCCAGGACATGCAGGCACTCCTCGAGGAGATCCGCGGCGAGGTCCGGCCCGACCAGCTCGTCATCACGTTCGCCGCCGGCATCCGGACCTCATTCGTCGAACGGTTCGTCCCGAGCGGCACCCCCGTCGTGCGGGTGATGTCGAACGTGCCAGTGCTCGTCGACGAGGCGATGTCCGTGATCAGCCCGGGCTCGCACGCCGAGGACAAGCATCTTGCCGTCGCCGAGGAGCTGCTCTCGACGGTCGGGCGCGTGCTGCGGCTGTCCGAGAAGCACCAGGACGCGGTCACCGCGACCAGCGGCTCCGGTCCCGCCTACTTCTTCTTGCTGGCCGAAGCGATGATCGAGGCCTGCATCCTGCTCGGCCTTTCGCGCGACGTCGCGACCGAGCTCATCATCCAGACCATGGTCGGCTCTGCGAAGATGCTTCGCGACACGGGCCGACACCCGGTCGAGCTTCGCGAGATGGTCACCTCGCCGGGCGGGACGACCATCATGGCGATCCGGCATCTGGAGCAGGCCGGCGTGAGGGCTGCGTTCCTGAACGCGATCGACGCGGCCTGCAAGCGAAGCGCGGAGCTCGCGATCGGACACGAGCCGGAAGGCAGGGAGGACTGAGGCGATGGGACGGGGTGACCGGGCAAAGGTTCGCTGGGCGCACGACCGGGAGCGCAAGAAGAAGGACCGCGAGGACCGCCAGGCGGCCGAGCGCAAGGCCGCGAGGAAGGCGGCGGCCAGGACGAAGAGGGGGGCCTGAGGATGTTCCCGCTGTCCAGGGGCAAGGTGACCAAGCAAGCCCACGTCGGGCTCCCCGAGGGGACGTTCGAGGAGGAGCACGGGCGGGAGGCGTTCGACGGCCGCGCGTCGCACCTGTATCGCACCCACCCGCCGACGGCGTGGGTGAAGATCGACGGCCCGCTGCAGCCGCACGCGTACGACCTGAACGGGCTGAAGACGGCCGACCTCACCGACGCCGGCGCCGAATGGCAGCCGATCCTGCACAACCAGGACGTGTCGATCTTCGTGTCGCGGCGGAGCGAGCCCATGACCTATTTCCTTCGCGACTCCGACGGCGACGTGTGCTACTTCGTGCACCGCGGATCCGGGCTGCTGGAGACCGACTACGGGCCGCTCCGCTACCAGGAGGGCGACTTCCTGGTCCTGCCGAAGGGCACCACGCATCGGCTCGTGCCCGACGAGGGCGAGACCTTCCTGTACGTAATCGAGAGCACCGGCGAGTACCGGCTCCCCGACAAGGGGATCCTCGGGCGCCACGCGCTCTTCGACCCCGGCGTGATCGATACTCCGTCGCCCGAGCCCCACGAGGAGCCGGGGACCTTCGAGGTCCGCGTCAAGCGCGGAGGTGTCTACACATCGCTCACCTACCCGTTCCATCCGCTGGACGTCGTCGGGTGGCAGGGGGACCTCTGCCCCATGCGGATCAACAAGGCCGACTTCCGTCCAGTGGTGTCGCCCCGCTACCACATCCCGCCCTCCGTGCATGCGGTGTGGAAGTCGGACGGGTTCGAGATCGGACTGTTCGCGCCGCGGCCGACCGAGACCGGAGACCCGACGGCGCTCCGCGTACCGTTCTTCCACTCGAACATCGACAAGGACGAGATCCTCTTCTATCACCAGGGCCAGTTCTTCTCGCGGGCGGGGATCGGCGAGGCGTTCATCACCCACCACCCGCAGGGTCTGCCCCACGGGCCGCAGGCGGCCGCGATCGAGGCGTCGAAGACGAAGGAGTTCGCCGACGAGTACGCCGTCATGGTGGAGGCCGACAAGCCGTTCATGCGCGACGATGTGCTGGAGGCGGTCGAGGTGGCCGGCTACGCGACGTCCTGGGCGCGGGGGATGGGGCTCGTCGACTGACGAGTCGGCTCAGCCGCGCAGGCCGATGCGCGTGCTGAGCGTGCCGATCCCGTCGGCCACGAGGTCGACGCGCGCCCCGCGATGCAGTGCCTTGCCCGGGTCGACCCGGTAGCCGTAGCCGAACGCCGCCGAGCCGTAGACCTCCCCCGGCGACACCTCCTCCGTCCGGGAGACCTCTGCGATGATCTCGGGGAACGACGGCCCGGACACGTCGAGCGCGCCCTCGGACCACACCTCGTCGTCGATGCGGGCAACCAGGCGAACGCCGCCGGGGTCGAACTCGTCAGGCGTGAGCACGCAGGGTCCGAGCGAGATCGCGAAGGCCGACGCGGCCAGCCCCCGGGGGCGGGAGCCGTTCGTCCGGTGCGGCCTCCATGCGGACCAGTCGCCCATCAGGGTGTAGCCGAAGATCGCCTCGCTCGCGCGAGCGCGAGAGAGCTTGTGGCCGCCGCCGCCGACGATGCATGCCACCTCGAGCTCGCACCCGAGGTAGCGCGCCTTCGCCGGCCACGCCATCTCCTCGTCCGGCCCGAGGACTCGGCGATGGCCGTTCGACGACGTCCGGGCGACTGCGAACTCGCGAAGCGACGTCGGGATGATCGGCACCAGCAGCCGGGGCTTGGGGACGGCGCACGTCTCGACCGCCTCGGGCCGGGCCAGGGCGAAGGCTGCGGCGTCCAGCGTCGTCCCGCCGTGATAGGCGACGAGCGCCTCCATGGTCGCAGGGAACGATGGGTGGCCGACGGCGTCCGGCAGGTCGACCACGGTGCCGGCGACCAATGCACCGAGTCGCCGCGCGCCCCCTCGGTCGTAGGTGACGAGCTGCATGACAGGGACCCGAAGGATACTGCCTGTTCCACGGCATTCCTCGAAAGGTGTGCGAACTTACAGGGATGGACGTGCCGCCCCGACCCGACGTTGACGCCGGGGCGCCACGGGCGACCTGGCGACCGTGGGAAGCCCTCGGAATCTTCGTCGTCGCGTTGGTGCTCGCGGGCATCGCGGACGTCGCGCTCCAACAAGTGGTGACGTCGTGCCAGGGCACGTACCTGGTCCAGATCCTGGCCGGCGAGCTCGGGCTGGGGGTCGCGGTGCTCGGATGGGTGCGCGTCGTGGATCACGCCCCGTTCGCCGCGCTCGGCATCCCAAGGCGGCCGCTCGGCGACCTCGGCGTCGGTGTGCTCGCGGGAGCGATCCTGGTGGTCGTGGGCGATGCGTCGCTCGTCCTGGTGCGCGAGCTCGTGATCGTCATCTCCGGGCACCCGCCGCGCCAGCCCAACCAGGTGGTCGCGTGCGTCCGCGGCGGGTGGATCTATGCGATCGCGCCGGCCGTGATCCTGGCCGCACCGTTCGGCGAGGAGCTCCTCTTCCGTGGCTACCTCTACCAGGGCCTGCGTCGCCGGATGCCGGTGTGGGCGGCGGCCGTCGTGTCAGGGATCGTCTTCGGCGCGAGCCACTTCGGCGGCGTCGACTTCCTCACGCTGATCCCGGGGCTCGCGGTCGTGGGGATCGGGCTCGCGCTCGTGTACGAGCGCCGGCAGAGCCTGCTCGCCTCGATGACCGCCCACGCGACGTTCAATGTCGTCGGGCTCCTCGCCATCGCCCTCTCCCGGCGCTGATCCGCCCTCGGTAGACTGCGCACGGTCCAGAGGAGGGATGGGCGCGTGCCCCAGTTCCCCAGCAAGGAATGGCTCGACGAATACGCCCTGCGCATCAACCAGAGCGCGGCGTACCGGGAAGCGGCCGCCACCTGGGAGGGCGACGTCTGTTACGTCTTCGAGCCCGAGCCCGACCGCGGCGTGCCGCGAGAGATCTGGTCGTGGCTCGACCTCTGGCACGGCGCGTGCCGCGGCGCCCGCTACGACTTCCCGCCCGAGGAGGGGGCGCGGGCAAAGTTCGTCATCCGCGCGCCCTACTCGCGGTGGAAGGAGGTAATCAACAAGGAGCTGAACCCCGTGAAGGGCATGATGCAGGGCAAGCTCAAGCTCACGGGGGACATGCCAACGATCGTTCGGCACGTGCGGGCCGCCGAGGAGCTCGTGAACATCGCCGCCTCGGTCCCCACGGAGTTCGTCGACGAACCGGCGAGCTGAGGGGGCCGCGGCGTGGGCATCGAGGTCCAGCTCCCGGACGAGGAACCGAACGGCCTGGCCGCGATGATCGGAGGGCTGATCGAGGCGAACCTCCGCGCGCATCCCGAGCGTTCGGCCCTCCTCGCACACCCGGCCACCTACGCGATCACCGCGCCCGACGCCGCCGTGTCCGTCTCCATCCGGCTCGCGCAGCACGAGGTCACGGTCCGAAACGGACTCTCCGGGACGCCCGACATCGCGATCGAGACCGGGTCGGAAAACCTCATCGGGCTCTCGTCGGTCCCGCTCCGGTTCGGCCTGCCCGACCTGACGAAGAAGGAGGGCCGGGCGGTCAACCGCAAGCTCCTGTCCGGTGAGCTGAAGGTGCGCGGCCTGTTCCGGCACCCGCGCAAGCTTGCCCGCCTGAACAAGCTCCTGTCGGTGACCTAGGAACGCGAGGACGAAGGAGGTTCGTCGTGCCACGAGGGATCCCGTCCGACGTCATCAACCACTTCAAGGCGGTGCCGCTCTTCTCCGCCGTCTCGGCCAAGGGGATCCGGGCCATCGTGGGCGCCGCGACCGAGGTCGACGTCCGGGCGGGCGCCGCCCTGGTGCGTGAAGGCGAGTTCGGGCGGGAGCTGTACGTGATCATCCAGGGCGAGGCGGTGGTGAGCCAGGCCGGCAAGCGGCTCGGGCGCCTTGGACCGGGAGACTTCTTCGGCGAGCTCGCCTTCCTCGACCGATCCCGGCGAAGCGCCAGCGTGACGGCCAGGTCCGACATGCGCGTGATGGTGCTCGGTCCGCGGGAGTTCGACGTCATCGTCGGACAGGAGCCGGCCATCGCCAGACGCCTGCTCGAAGCGATGGCCCGGCGCATCCGGCAGAACGAGCGCTCGCTCCAGCACTGAGTTCGCGCCGACGTGCAACCGGAGACGCGCTACACGAGGAGCGGCGAGGTCAACATCGCCTATCAGGTCGTGGGCGAGGGACCGATGGACCTCGTCTACGTCATGGGATGGGTGAGCAACATCGATCTGTTCTGGGCGGAGGCGCGCCTCGAGCGGTTCCTCTCGCGGCTCGCCTCGTTCTCCCGCCTGATCCTGTTCGACAAGCGAGGGACGGGGCTGTCCGATCGCGTGCCGAACGACCAGCTGCCCACGATCGAGCAACGGATGGACGATGTGCGCGCGGTGATGGACGCGGCGGGCTCCGAGCGGGCGGCGCTCTTCGGCGTCTCGGAGGGTGGGCCGATGGCGGCGGTCTTCGCCTCGACCTATCCACAACGAACGAGCGCACTCGTGATGTACGGGACCTACGCCAAGCGCGTCCGGACCGAGGACTACCCGTGGGCACCGACCCCCGAGGAACGCCAGCGCTGGTACGACCTGCTGCAGCGCGACTGGGGACGAGATGCCGACCTCGCCGTGCTCGCCCCGTCGATCGCCGACGACCCTCAGGTGCGGCAGTGGTGGGGCTCGTATCTGCGGCAGAGCGCGAGCCCCGGCGCGGCGCTCGCGCTCGCTCGCATGAACACGCAGATCGACATCCGCCAGGTCCTGCCGGCGATCCGCGTGCCGACGCTCGTCATCCACCGCACCGGCGACCGCGACATCGACGTCGGCGGCGCGAGGTGGATGGCCGAACGGATCCCCGGCGCTCGCTACGTCGAGCTCCCCGGCGACGATCACCTGCCGTGGGCAGGCGACCAGGACGCCCTGCTGGGCGAGATCGAGGAGTTCCTCACCGGCGTTCGGCACGTCGACGTGTCCGACCGGGTGCTGGCGACGGTCCTGTTCACCGACATCGTCGGCTCGACCGAGCGCGCGGCGGCCGTGGGGGACCGGGAGTGGCGCGAGCTGCTGTCACGACACCATGCGCTCGTCCGGCGCGAGGTGGAACGCTTCCGCGGGCGGGAGATCGACACGGCGGGGGACGGGTTCCTCGTCTCCTTCGATGGTCCGGCTCGCGGGATCCGATGCGCGTGCGCCATCCGAGACGGCGTACGGGCGATCGGCCTCGAGATTCGCGCTGGCCTGCACACCGGCGAGTGCGAGGTGATGGGAGACCAGCTCACCGGTCTGGCCGTGCATACGGGAGCGCGCGTCGCGGCGCTCGCCGGCCCGAGCGAGGTCCTCGTCTCGAGCACGGTCCGAGACCTGGTGGCGGGCGCCGGCCTCGAGTTCGCCGATCGGGGTGAGCACGAGCTGAAGGGCGTTCCCGGCTCCTGGCACCTGTTCGCGGTCCAGGGCTAGCCCGGCGGCCGCGGGAAGTACCCTTGGGCCGCATGGACCCGACCTCGATCGCCGATGGCGTGCTCGCGGGGGACCGGCGCGCGGTGGCGCGGGCGATCTCGCTGGTCGAAGACGGCTCGGCCGACCTTCCCCCCCTCTCCGAGGCGATCTACCCGCGGACGGGGCGCGCGCACACGGTCGGGCTCACGGGAGCGCCGGGTGTGGGCAAGTCGAGCCTGGCGGGCCAGCTCGTCGCCGGCGCGCGCGCCCGAGGCCGAACGGTCGCGGTGCTCGCGATCGACCCCACGTCGCCGTTCACGGGCGGTGCGCTCCTGGGTGACCGGCTACGGATGCAGGCGCACGCGACCGACCCCGGCGTGTTCATCCGGTCCATGGCGACCCGGGGTCACCTAGGCGGCATGGCGCTCGCGGCGCCGGAGGCGATCCGGATCCTCGACGCGTCGGGGAAGGACCTGATCATCGTGGAGACGGTGGGTGTGGGGCAGGCCGAGGTCGAGGTGGCCACCGCCGCCGACACGACGCTCGTGGTGGTCCAGCCGGGGTGGGGCGACGCGGTGCAGGCGTCGAAGGCGGGGATCCTGGAGATCGCCGACCTCTTCGTCGTGAACAAGGCCGATCGCGACGGCGCCGACGACGCCGTGCGCGATCTGCGGAACATGCTGCGCATGGGCCCTCGCGGCGAATGGGAGCCGCCGATCGTTCGGACCTCGACGGTCACCGGCGATGGCGCCGAGGAGCTGTGGGAGGCGATCGAGCGCCATCACGAGTACGGGACGCGGTCGGGGGAGCTCGAGCGCCGGCGCCGCCTCCGCATCGTCGCGGAGGTGCAGGCGATGGTCGCCGAGCGCCTGGGGCGGCGGGCCGCGGCCCTGCTGGCCGCCCGTGAGGAGGGTCTCGCCGCCGACCTCGCCGAGCGGCGGATCGACCCCTACCGCGCCGCTGCGATACTGCTTGCGGAGGTGGCCGCACCCGCGGCGGACAAGGAGACGAGCGATGCCTGAGCGAGACATCGAGCGCTGGCAGGACCACTACCGCCAGGCCGGCGAGCGCGACACCGACTTCGAGACGCTCTCGGGGGAGCCGCTGCAGCCGCTCTACACGCCCGAGGACGTCCGCGGCCTCCACTACCAGCGGGACCTTGGCTACCCCGGCCACTATCCCATGACCCGCGGTGTGTACCACACGATGTATCGCGGGCGCCTGTGGACCATGCGCCAGTTCGCCGGGTTCGGCTCGCCCGAGGAGACGAACGCGCGCTACCAGTTCCTCCTGAAGCAGGGGCAGGGCGGGCTCTCGGTCGCTTTCGACATGCCGACGCTCATGGGCCGGGACTCCGACGACCCGCGCTCGGAGGGCGAGGTCGGTCGCTGCGGCGTCGCCACCGACTCGCTCGCCGACTTCGAAACGCTCTTCGAGGGCATCCCGCTCGATGGCATCTCCACGTCGATGACCATCAGCGGGCCCGCGACGATCCTGTTTGCCTATTTCCTTGCCGCCGCCGAGAAGCAGGGTGTGCCGTGGGCCTCGCTCGACGGGACGCTGCAGACCGACATCCTGAAGGAATACATCGCGCAGAAGGAGTGGATCTTCCCGCCGCGCCCGCACCTTCGGCTGATCGGCGACCTCATCGCGTTCTGCGCGAAGGAGGTGCCGAAGTTCCACCCGATCAGCGTCTCCGGCTATCACATCCGCGAGGCCGGCTCGACCGCGCAGCAGGAACTGGCCTTCACGCTCGCCGACGGGTTCAGCTATGTTGAGCTCGGCCAGCAGCGCGGGCTGGAC
>VAYJ01000038.1 GCA_005888465.1 Actinomycetota bacterium | reverse complement strand
GACGATCCGCTTGTGCAGCTCGTCCTCCATCCGGAGCAGCTTCTGGGTCTCCTCCTCGGTCAGCTTGTAGACCGGGATGCCCGTCCATGCGGAGAGGACCTCGGCGATCTCCTCCTCGTCGATCTCGGAGAGGATGTCCATCTCACCGGACTTCCACTCCCGCTCGCGGTTGGCCTTCTCCTCGGCGAGCTGGCGCTCCTCGTCGCGAAGCCGCGCGGCGCGCTCGAAGTCCTGCGCGTCGATCGCCGATTCCTTCTTGAGCTTGGTCTCGGCGATGCGCTCGTCCATCTCGCGAACGTTCGGCGGCGCCGTCATGCGCCGGATGCGCATGCGGGAGCCGGCCTCGTCGATCAGGTCGATCGCCTTGTCCGGGAGGAACCGGTCGCTGATGTAGCGGTCCGACAGGTTCGCCGCCGCCACGAGCGCCGCGTCGGTGAACGACACGCGGTGGTGCGCCTCGTACCGGTCGCGGAGGCCCTTCAGGATGTCGATCGTGTGGGCGACGGTCGGCTGGTCGACGTAGATCGGCTGGAACCGGCGCTCGAGCGCCGCATCCTTCTCCAGGTGCTTGCGGTACTCGTCGCGCGTGGTGGCGCCGATCGTCTGCAGCTCGCCGCGCGCGAGCATCGGCTTCAGGATCGAGGCCGCGTCGATCGCGCCCTCAGCCGCGCCCGCACCCACGAGCGTGTGCAGCTCGTCGATGAAGAGCACGATGTCGCCGCGGGTCTTGATCTCCTTCAGCACCTTCTTCAGGCGCTCCTCGAAGTCGCCGCGGTAGCGCGAGCCGGCGACCAGGGCGCCCAGGTCGAGCGTGTAGATCTGCTTGCCCTTGAGCGTCTCCGGCACGTCGCCCTTGACGATCTTGGTCGCGAGCCCCTCGACGATCGCGGTCTTGCCGACGCCGGGGTCCCCGATCAGGACGGGATTGTTCTTCGTCCGGCGCGACAGCACCTGCATGACCCGCTCGATCTCCTTCTCGCGTCCGATGACCGGGTCGAGCTTGGTCTCGCGCGCGAGCTGGGTCAGGTTCCGGCCGAACTGATCGAGCACCATGGACCCCTGCGGGGCCTGCTCGCCGGGCTGACCCTCGCCCTTCCCGCCCGTGTACCCGGACAGGAGCTGGATGACCTGCTGGCGAACACGGTTCAGGTCGGCGCCCAGCTTCTGCAGGACCTGGGCGGCGACACCTTCGCCCTCACGGATGAGGCCGAGCAAGATGTGCTCGGTGCCGATGTAGTTGTGTCCGAGCTGGAGCGCCTCGCGGAGCGAGAGCTCCAGAACCTTCTTGGCTCGGGGCGTGAACGGGATGTGTCCCGTCGGAGCCGCCTGGCCCTGTCCGATGATCTCCTCGACCTGGGAGCGGACCGCTTCCAGGGAGATGCCAAGGGACTCCAGGGCCTTCGCGGCCACACCCTCGCCCTCGTGGATGAGCCCGAGCAGGACGTGCTCGGTCCCGATGTAGTTGTGGTTGAGCATCCTCGCTTCTTCTTGGGCGAGGACCACCACACGCCTGGCACGGTCGGTGAACCGTTCAAACATCTCGCACCCTCCGGGCCGAACATCCGGCCCGTGCCACGTTCCCCATCGCCCCTCGGATCAACGGACCACGTCCTACCCTCGGGGCCAAACAGGCGCCCGTGACGCTTTCGCGCCCAGAGCGCCCTCGAGTCGGATTATACCCAGGGGGTCCGACCAACCTCCCCGATCGATCCCCCAGGTAGCTCCGTCCTTGCAACATCGCTTCCAACAAGTTATTCGGGCGGCGCGTTCCCGAAGATTACCCCCACCCCCCCGAAGTCACGTCCTTTTCTCGCGAACTTTCGTACTTTCGACCCGCCTGCCCCGACGCAACAGGGCCGAAAGGCCACGAAATGCGCTAGCTACGGGGCGTCTCCGGCCGGTGGTGGGGGAACAGGATCAGGTCACGGAGCGATCCCGCGTCGGTCAGGATCATGAGCAACCGGTCGATGCCGAGTCCCAGGCCGCCCGCTGGTGGCATTCCGTACTCGAGCGCCTCGACGAAGTCCTCGTCAAAAGGATGCGCCTCCTCGTTGCCGGCGAGCTTCGCCTGGCGCTGGAGCTCGAACTTCGCACGCTGCTCGATCGGGTCGGTGAGCTCGGAGTAGGCGGTCCCCAGCTCGATGCCGCCGACGACGGGGTCGACGTGCTCGGTCAGGTTCGGCTTCATTCGATGCGGCCGGGCAAGCGGTGAGACCTCGCGGGGGAAGTCCATGACGAACGTCGGCTTGACCAGCGTGGGCTCCACCAGCTTCTCGTAGAGCTCGATGGCGACCTTCCCGGGGCCCCACTTCGGGTCGACGTGGACGCCGTTTCGTTCGGCGATGATCGGCAGGTCCGTGCGGTCGAGCGTGACTTCCTCACCGACCTGCTCAGAAACCGAACCCAGAACCGTGACACGATCCCAGTCGAGGCCGAGGTCGAGCTCGGTGCCGCGGAACGTGACGCGTTCGGACCCGGTGACGGCGAGGGCCGCCGCGCGGACCATCGCCTGCGTCAGCTCCATCATCGAGAAGTAGTCGCCGTAGGCCTGGTAGACCTCGAGCATGGTGAACTCGGGGTTGTGGCTCCGGTCGATGCCTTCGTTCCGGAAGTTGCGGCCGATCTCGTAGATACGCTCGAGGCCTCCGACCAGGAGGCGCTTCAGGTAGAGCTCCAGCGAGATCCGCAGGAAGAGGTCCGTGTCCAGGACGTGGTGGTGCGTGACGAACGGCCGGGCCATCGCGCCGCCGGCCACCGGCTGCAGCACTGGCGTTTCCACTTCGACGAAGCCGCGCGAGTCCAAGAGCTCCCGGACCGCGCGGAGGGCCTGGGCACGCGCGGTGACGATCCGTCGGGCGTCGAGGTCGCTCAGGAGCTGGAGGTGGCGCTGTCGTTGCTGGAGCTCGGGGTCCTTGAGGCCGTGCCACTTCTCCGGCATCGGGCGAAGGGCCTTCGTGAGCAGCGTGAGCTCGCTCGCTTTGACGGACAGCTCGCCGCGCTTCGTCGTTGCGACGACGCCGTCGGCGCCGACGATGTCCCCGAGGTCCAGATCGCGGACGAGACCGTAGTTCCGGCCCATGGCCTCCTCGGAGAGCATGAGCTGGATGTCACCCGTGGCGTCGCGCAGGGTCACGAACGAGAGCTTGCCGTGACGCCGAAGGAGGACGACGCGTCCGGCGACGGCGACCCGATCCTCAGTGGTCGATGCCGGCGCGAGGTCGGCGTAGCGATCGTGCAGGTCCGTCGCGTGCGCCGAGGGCTCGTAGCCGAGCGCGAACGGCTCGACGCCGTGTGCCCGCAGGGACTCGAGCGCGTCGTGGCGGGCCCGCAGCGCCTCCTCGAGCCGGCCCCTTGGCTCCCCGGCCTCGGGCGGCTCACTCATCCCGCGTGGTGTTCTTCTCGAAGATGAGGCGGAGTCCCTTCAGCGTGAGCCACGGATCGTGGTGCTGGACCGACGTGCAGTACGGCAGGACCGCCTCGGCCAGCCCGCCCGTCGCGACGACCGTGGCGTGGCCGCCCAGCTCGGGCTCCTTCTGCATGCGTTCGACGACGCCGTCGACCTCGGCGGCCGTCCCGTGGATCAACCCGGACAGGACGCTCTCCGCCGTGTTCTTGCCGATCACGGCCCTCGGCTCACCCAACTCCACCCGTGGCAACCTCGCCGTTTCGGTGAAGAGCGCTGTGGCCGAGGCTTGGATGCCGGGGGCGATCACGCCGCCCAGGTACTCGCCGAGCTCCGAGACCGCGTCGTAGGTCGTCGCGGTGCCGAAGTCCACGACGATGCACGGGCCGCCGAACGCGGAGAGCGCAGCGAGCGCGTTCGCGATCCGGTCCGCCCCCACCTCCTTCGGGTTGTCGGTGAGGATGGGCATGCCGGTCCGCACACCGGGCTCGACGACGACCGGCGGGAAGTGGAAGTAGTCCCGAACCATCTGTCGGAGCGCCTGGGTCTGATCGGGAACCACGCTCGCGATCGCGACCCCGGTGATCTGCCGTGAGAAGGAGAGGCCCTGCTGCTCGAGAAACCCTCCGAACAGCAGCGCCAGCTCGTCCGAGGTCCGATCGGCCTGCGTCGCGATGCGCCAGTGCCACGCGAGGTCGTTCCCCTGGAAGACCCCGAGGACGGTCTGGGTGTTGCCGACGTCGATGGCCAGGAGCATCTACGCGCCTCCCTGCGCGTTCGTATTGTGCACGGTTCGCCCGTCCGGCCACGGCAGGAGCAGGTTGTCGATCAGCCGCGTCTGGCCAAAGCGCGCCGCGGCCAGCGCGCGCGACGGTGCGTGGATCTCGGCCACGTCCTCCCAGGAGCGCTCGTCCACGACCGCCACGTAGTCGAGCTGCGCCAGAGGCCCCGCGCCGATCGCGCGCGCCATCTCGGCCCGGAGGACGTCGGCGCTTCGCTCCCCCGACCGGACGCGAACCGCCGCGTCCGAGAGCGCCTCGAACAGGACCGGGGCGGCGCGGCGCTGCTCGCGGGTGAGACGGGCGTTGCGCGAGGAGAGCGCGAGGCCGTCGGGCTCGCGGACGGTCGGGCAGCCAACGATCGTTACGGGTTCGTCCAGGTCCGCGGCCATGCGCCGGACCAGGGCGAGCTGCTGCGCGTCCTTCTCGCCGAAGTACGCCCTCGCCGGCCCGGCCAGGTGCAAAAGCTTCGCCACCACGGTGAGGACGCCCCGGAAGTGCCCGGGTCGGGACCTGCCCTCGAGCCGCTCCCCGAGCGGGCCGGGATCGACCGTGACCTCGGTAGGCCCATCGGGGTAGACGGCCGCTTCGCTCGGGACGAACGCGAGCGCGCAGCCGGCTTGGCTCGCCACGTCGAGGTCGTGGTCAAGCGTCCGCGGGTAGGCGTCGAGGTCGCCGGCCGAATCGAACTGGAGAGGATTCACGAAGATCGAGAGCACGGCGAACGAGGTCTCCTTGCGCGCCTGCGCAAGCAGGCGGGCGTGGCCCGCGTGCAGGGCTCCCATCGTCGGCACCAGGCCCACGACGCCGGCCGTTCGCGCCTCGTCGCACGCCGCACGAAGCCGGTCCGGCGAATCCGTCACTTCCATTCGCCGAGGACCTCCTCCAGCCGTTCGTGGTCGCGCTCGGAGAGCCGCCCGTCCTCGACGGCGAGCCGCCCGGCGACGCGGGCGAGGGCCACGTAGGCCTCGACGAACTCGGGGCCTCGAGCGGCGAGCGCGCGGAGGTTGCGAGCGATCGTGCCGAGGTCGCCGCGCGCGGCAGGGCCCGTGAGGGCGCGACGGGGACCGAGCGCGATCGCGGCGTCGAGCGCGGCGCGCGCGAGCGGCTCGAACCGCGGCACCGGGTCGTCCAACCCGGCGCGACGGAAGAGCTCCTCGGCCGCGCCCTCGACCGCGACCAGATAGTTCGAGCAGAACACGGCAGCGGCGTGATACAGGGGCTTGACCTCGTCGGGGAGGCGGAAGGGGATCGCCCCGACGTCCCGCGCGAACGACTCGCCCTGCTCGTACCCGAGCTCGCCGCGGGCCGTCACGGCGACGGAGCTTCCCGGCAGGCGCTGGATGCCGTCCATGACGTCGGGAAAGGTCAGCAGCGGATGCAGGCTGAGCGCAACGGCCCCGCGCTCTTCGGCGAGTGCGAGCGCATCCAGCCCCACCGAGCCCGAGCAATGGACCGCCGTCTGCCCCTCGCGGAACACGCCCTCAGCGGCGAGGGCCGCGCAGACCTCCGCGATCCGGTCGTCGGGCACGCCGAGCAGGACAACGTCGGCCGCCTGGGCCACAACGTGGACGTCCTCGAGCTGGGTGAAGGGCGCAAACAGGAGATAGCGGCGCACGCGTTCCTCGGTGGCCGACCGGCCCGACGCCGCGACGACGCGATGTCCGGACCGTTCGAGGAGAACTCCCATCGCGGTCCCGACCCTGCCCGCGCCGACGATGGCGACGGTGCTCCGTGGCGAAGGCGCGGTCGAGTGGGGGGCGATGGTTCCGGGTCCTTGTCGTCGGGTACCGGACGGCCGCGAGTATAGCCTCGGCGCCTACCCGGATCGGGCCATCGCGGGCGGCCACTGGTCGTGCGCCGACGCGGACGACTCGGCCATCGGCAGCCGGAACGAGAACGTGCATCCCCGACCGGGCTCGGAGTCGAGCGCGATCGAGCCACCCATGGCCTCGACGAGGCGCTTGGTGATGTAGAGCCCGAGCCCGACCCCTCCGGTCCGGCGCGTGAGCCCGCTGTCGGCACGGAAGAACCGCTGGAACACGAGCTCCTGATCCTGCGGACGGATGCCCTCGCCTTCGTTGCGGATCCTCACGAGCGCCGCGTCCCCCACGACCTCGACGGACACGTCGATCGACGAGTCGGGCGACGAGTACTTGAAGGCGTTCGAGAGGAGATTCGACACGACCTGCCCCACCCGGAAGGGATCCGCGTGCACGAGGACCGGTGCGTCGGGGCGAACGAACTCCACCGGATGGGGGCTCGGCTGCTGCTCCGCCTCGCGGATCTGCTCCAGGAGCGCTTCACGAACGTCCATCGCGACGAGGTCGAGGGCGACCTTGCCGGAGTCGATCCGGGAGACGTCGAGGAGGTCGTTGATGAGCCGCTCCAGCCGTTCGGCCTGCCGAAGCATGATGCTGTAGTACTCGTGGCGCGCCTCCGCGGAGTCCTCGACCAGGCCCTGTTCGAGCGACATCAGGAAGCCCTTCAGCGGCGTGAGCGGCGTGCGCAGCTCGTGCGAGACGGTCGCGACGAAGTCGCCCTTCATCTGCTCGGCCTCGAGCTCCGCGGTGACGTCCCGCGCCACCACCACGAAGGCCTTCGCACCGCCGTCGCGGGCCGGCATCGAGTTGCTCGTGTAGCGGATCCAGCGCTCCGATCCGTCGCGGCGGATGAGGCGGGCGTCCTGCGTCTCGGGCGCGTCCAGGATCAGCGTCCCTACCGACGTGATCCGCGAGTCCTCCTGTTCGAGATGCAGGCGAAGGACCTCGTCGCATGGGGTGCCGACGACCTCGTTGCGGCCGAACCCCGTGATGCGCTCCATCGCGGGGTTCCACGAGAGGATCCGGCGATCCGGCGAGACGACGAAGATGCCGTCGCTCGTGTTGCCGATGACGTCGGCCAGGTGGCTGCGCTGTTCGACCGTCTCCTGGAAGAGCCGCTCATTCTCCTGGTTCACATAGACCTGCGACGCGAGCGCCTCGACGAGCGAGGCCTCCGCGGGCGAGAGCCCCTCGCGGCGGTGCACCGCCAGGACCCCCCGCACGTCCTGCGCCCCGCGGATCTCCGCCAGATAGATCGCCATGCCCGGGCGAGTGCTGACTAACGACGCGGGATCGGGATCGTCGGTCTCGAGCGCCATCGTGAGCAGGAGCCCGCTCTCCGAGTTGTAGACGCGCGCGTCGTCCTCGCACATGACGAGCTCCACGGCCGCCGCATCGAGCATCTTGCGAACGAGCTGCAGGAAGGGCAGGAAGTCGAAGGTCGAGTCGAGTGGCCGAAGCAACGCCCGGCCGGCCTCGTACAGGGTCTTCATGCGGTCGCGCTCCCGCGCCTGCTCCTCCTCGCGCTTGCTGTGGACCCAGCCGCGGTAGGCGAGGAACGTGATCACCATGGGGGCGATGAGGAGCGGCAGGCCGACGGGGCCGGAGCGCCACACGAGCGCCGCGAGCATGCCGATCGTGACGTTCCCCGCCGCGTGCAGCGCGTTCAGCCCCTCGGGAAGCACGAGCACGCGCCGCAGCGGCTCGCCCTCGACGAGGGAGATGATGCTTGCGATGAACGTCTCGTTGATCGCGAAGTACGCGAGCATCGCGACGGCGGCGGCGAGCCAGCCGAGGAGCTGCAATGAGTCGCTCAACCCGAAGAGGCCGTACACGAACTCCGCTGCCGTGATCGCGAGCAGGAACTGCGCGGTGTTGTACGCGATCTTGTACCAATCCCAGTGCCGCGCCGAGTGACCGAGCAGCGTGCCGGCGATGACGGCGAACGTGAGGACGCTCGGCCTCGCGAACATGAGGGCCGGTACCCAGATCGCGTCCGTGAGCGAGAAGTTCTCGGTCTCCGTGCGATGGCGCACCGCCACGGTGAACTGCTCCGACAGCGCGCTCCCCAGCGAGAGCCCGAACCACGTGAGCAGGTCCCACCGGCCCCAATGGAGCAGGTCGGGGGCTCGGATGCCGGCCGCCATGGCGCCCACGACGATCGTGGCGAGAATGAGCCGGCGCGCGGCTCGCGGGAGGTCTCGAAAGGCGCTCATCGTCCAGCAAAAATGTCGGTTCCGAATGGCCCCCGGTTGACCTGGGCCGCTCCAGGTCAGACGAGCGGCGGGGCGAACACCCGAACACCGCCTCCCGCGAAGCCCGCGCCGGGCCGAAGCTCCCCGATCGAACGGCCACCCGGCAGCATCGGGTCGGGGTCGAGCTCCAGGAGCGGCACGAGCACGAAGCCCCGTTCGTGCATCCGCGGGTGCGGAAGTGTGAGGGCCCCGTCGTCGACGACCTGCCGGTCCACGGACAGCAGATCCAGATCGATGACCCGCGGGCCCCACCGCTCCTCCCGGACGCGTCCGAGCTCCCGTTCCACGTCGAGCAGCGCGTGGAGCAGTTCGTGCGCCGATTGGTCGGTGTCGAGCTCGAGCACCGCGTTCAGGTAGTCGGGCTGCGGTGGGCCGACGGGGTCGGTCTCGTAGACCCGGGACGATCCGAGGACCCTGACGCCTGGGCGCTCGCCCAGGAGCGTGACCGCCCGGCTGAGGTTCGTCAGGCGGTCGCCGAGGTTGGACCCGAGCGCGACGAACGCTCGCTCACTCATCCACCGTCGCCTCGGCCAGCACGTCCGCCACGCCGAGCGACGCCGCCGCGCCTGGCTTGTGCACCGCCGCGGTCACCCTGGCGACGTCCCCGAGCGCCATCACCGACGAGGCGACGACCTCCGCGAGCGTCTCCAGCAGGACGAACGATTTCGTCTCGACCGCCTCCCGGGCCGTCGCGACGATGTCTCGGTAGTCGATCGTGTCGTCCAACCGGTCCTCCCCGCCCCGCACCCAGACCTCGAGGTCCACGACGAACTCCTGCGGCTGGAGCTGCTCGCCCGGGTTCGCACCGTGGCGGCCGGACGCGCGGATCCCCTCGATGCCGATCATCGTCGTGGGATCGCGATCCTTCCTCACCGCGACCCCTCCGCCGCGCGGGCGCGCGCCCTCGCCTCCGGGATCTTGCGGAAGTCCCACGACGACACGTGGTCGGGCGTGAGCCGGAGCCACACCCGATCCCGCCATCGCGAGTAGGGAGTCGGGTTGCCGCCCAGGTATTTATCCGACCACCCGGCGTCCACGTCGGAGAGGCGGGGGTCCTCGCCGGCTTCCCGGACCGTTCCGCGAACCAGCACGCCGCGCAGCACCTCGTAGGTGTCGCCGTCGTCGATCACGGCCGCGGCGCGCGCGCCAGGAGCCAGGGCGTTGGCGACCGTGACGTTCCCACGGGTCGAGTTCAGGAACAGCTCGCCGTCGAACCAGAGGAACCACAGGGGGATGACCTGTGGCTCACCGGTCCCGTCGACGGTCGCGACGCGGATCGTGCGCTGGGACCGAAGGAAGCCGTCGAGCTCCGAGGGCGACAGGGAGAGGTCGAGCGCGGCCATCTCAGCCCTCGCCGCGCGGGCGCTCCAGGAACACGGGGATCGGCCCGCTCGCGCCGGCGTGGGCATGGCCCTCGGCGAGGTAGCGCGATCGGAGGTATTCGTGCACGAGCGGCCCGACCGTCGCGGGCGCCTCCTCGGTGACGAAGTGCGAGCACCCTGGCAGCAGCGCGAGCGTGGAGCCGGCCAGGTGCTCCTGGAGACGCTCGGCGGTGTCGATCGGGACGAAGGGGTCGTCCTCGCCCCAGATGAGGAACACGGGGATGTCGAGCCGCGCGAGGTCCTCGCCCCCCTCCGACAGGCCGGCCGCGAGGGCGGCGCGCCCCGCGCGCAGGAACCGGGCCGGGTCCGCGACCCAAGGATCCAGGTACGCGCGGCGGGTTTCTTCGTCGACGCGACCGGCACGCGACACGCCGCGATCGATGATTCGGCCCATCGCGGCCGCCACGTCGCCCGGGCCGGGCGCGCCACCGAGGAGCTCAGGCGCCATGCCCACACCGCCCAGCGGGCGATCCTCGAACGCCGGAGCATCCATCACGACCAGGCAGCCGACGCGCGGGCCTTCCACGTCCAGGGCCATCCGAAGCGCCACCGCGCCGCCGGCCCCGTGGCCGACCACCGCGACCTCGTCGATCCCGAGGACGGCCAGGAGCGCACCAAGGCACTTCGCTTGCGCTGGCGCCGAAAGATCGGCGGACCCCTTCGCGTCGCTCGCACCGAACCCGAGCAGGTCGGCGACGATGACCCGCATCCGCGAGGCGAGGAGCGGCACGTCCCGGCGCCAGAGGAGCGACGACATCGGGAAGCCGTGCAGGAGCAGGACCGGCCTGCCCTCGCCTACGTCCGTGTAGGCGATGCGGCCGCCCGGCACGCGAACCGAGGCCTCGTTCGACCAGCTCACCCGGCGCTCCGGATGGCGTCCACCATGCGCACGACCCGCACCATCTGCGATACATCGTGCACGCGGACGACGTTCGCGCCGTTCGCCGCGAGCCACGCCACCGCGGCTGCGGTGCCCTCGAGGCGGTCGTGGACCTCGGCGCCCAGGACGGCCCCGATGAAGGACTTGCGCGACGGTCCCACGACGACCGGCCGGCCGAGGTCGGCGAATTGCGCAATCTCGCGCATGAGGAGCAGGCTCTGCTCGGCGGTCTTCGCGAACCCGAGCCCGGGATCCACGGCCAGGCGCTGCTCGTCGATGCCCGCGGCGACCGCCGCCCGGAGGCGTTCGTCGAGGGCGTCGCGCACCTCGCGCACCACGTCGTCGTAGCCGGTCAGCTGCTGCATCGTGGCCGGGTCCCCACGCATGTGCATGAGCACCATGCCGGCGTCTGCGCCGCGCACCACATCGAACATGCCTGGGTCGCGCCCCGCGGTCACGTCGTTCACGATCGAGGCGCCGGCGTCCATCGCCGCCCGCGCCACGTCCGCCTTACGCGTGTCGACGCTCACCGGCAGGTCGACCTCCGCGACGAGGCCCTTGATGACCGGCACGACTCGCTCGCACTCCTCCATCACCGAGACCTGGGCCGCTCCGGGCCGGGTCGACTCGCCGCCGACGTCCAGGATGTCCGCGCCGGCCTCGGCCATGGCGAGCCCTCCCGCCACCGCGGCCCCCGCGTCGAAGTGCAGACCACCGTCGGAGAAGGAATCGGGCGTCACGTTCACGATTCCCATGACGAACGTTCGCGCGCCCACGTCCAGCACCGCGGACCCGGCCCGCCAGCGCGTCATGGCCGGCCGCGTCGAACCAGCTCGAGCGCCTCGGCGCGCGTGCGCGCGTCGCTCCGGAAGACGCCGCGCACCGCCGACGTGACGGTCGTCGCGCCCGGCCTCTTGATCCCCCGCATCGTCATGCAGAGGTGCTCGGCCTCGATGAGGACGAACACGCCGCGCGGGTCGAGGGCCGCGTCGAGCGCGTCGGCGATCTCCGTGGTGAGGCGCTCCTGCACCTGCGGTCGCTTGGAGAGCAGGTCGACGACGCGGGCAATCTTCGACAGGCCGGTGATCCGGCCGTCCCGATTCGGGACGTACGCGACGTGCGCGTGGCCGGAGAACGGGATCAGGTGATGCTCGCAGACCGAGTACAGAGGGATGTCCCGGACCATGATCATCTCGTCGTGGCCGGCGCCGGCGATCACGGTCAGCAGCTCCCGCGGATCGGCACCGACGCCGGCGAACAGCTCCGCGTACATGTCCGCCACGCGCTCCGGAGTCCCGGCAACGCCCTCGCGCGACGGGTCGTCGCCGATTCCCTCCAGGATCAGGCGAACGCCCTCGGCGACCTTCGTACGGTCGAACCCGTCGCTCACCCCGCCACTCTACTGGCGTCAGCGTGCCGGAAGGATTCGGTCGAGCGCCTCAGGCAGGCCCGAGAGGTCCGTGAGCTCGGCCGCACGCGGGAGCTCGCTCCGCTCGCCCAGCCGATTGATCCACACGGCGAGGATGCCCAGCCGCGCCGCAGGCTCGATGTCGTGGAAGAGGCTCGCGCCGACGTGAACGTGCCGGGCCGGGTCGGCGCCCGAGCGTTCGCGGAACGCGTTCCAGTGACCCGGCGCCGGCTTGTACGAGCCCGCCTCGGCGGCGGTGATCGTGAGGTCGGGCTCGACGCCGATGCGGAGGATCGAGGTGGCCAGGAAGTCGGGGTCGGTGTTCGAGAGGATCGCGAACCCCCATCCTCGCGATTGGATCTCGGCGAGCGCCGAGGGGACCTCGGGGAACACGCGCCACGACGGCAGGGCCTCCCCGAGGGCGTCCTCGTTCGCGACGGACAGTTCGAGCCCGTCCTGAGTTGCGATCGCATGCCCGAGCCAGCCTGAACCACTGGCTCGATCTCGTGATACCGGGCGAGGAGCCGCGCGCGATCCTCATTCGGCCAGAGCCGCGCGAGCGTCTCGGCGACCCCGGACTCCCAGTCGATCAGGGTCCCGTAGCAATCGAAGCTCGCCCAGCGCTCCATCAGAGCCGGGGATCGTAGCAGGGCGTTACCGGATCCCCGAGTCGACCATGAGATCGACGTGCGTGTACCGGCCGAGCACAACGATCACGTCAACAGGCTTGGAGACGCCGAACGCTCCGGAGCCCGGAGCCCGCGCGGTGAGCGTGAACGTTCCGGGTGAGAGGGCGATGCGGTACGTGCCGGCGGAATCTGAGACGCCTGATGAAACGATCTGTCCGGCTGGCGTCGTAACAGTGATCTCGGCGGCGATCGGCTTGGGCGGGCACGGGCTGTCGGCGTGTTCGACCGGACACAAAGGACCGAACAGGACGGTTCCCTCAACGCCGTTCTCGCTCCCCGCGGGTCCCTCCTTGACGCTCGAGGCGCATGCGGCCGCGAGCAGGCCGAGCACCAGGATCGCGAGGGTGGAGCGCCTCATCACACCCGTTTAGATCTCGAGGGAGGGATCGAGGTTCCCGGTTCGCCTCAGGAAACAGCGTCCCGGTAGACGTCGGGGCGAAGCGTCCCCACGAACGGCAGGTTGCGGAACCGCTCGCCGTAGTCGAGCCCGTACCCGACGACGAATACCGGCGGGATCTCGAACGCCTTGTAGCGGATCTCGATCGGCACCTGCTGCACTCCGGTCTTCTGCAGGAGCGCGCACACCTCCAGGCTCGCGGGCTTGCGGGTCCGCAGGTTCTTGAGCAGGTAGGAGAGCGTGAGACCGGAGTCGACGATGTCCTCGACGAGCAGGACGTTGCGCCCCTGGATCTCGTGATCGAGGTCCTTCAGGATACGGACCACCCCGGAGGTCTGGGTCGCCGCGCCGTAGGAGGACACCGCCATGAAGTCGAACTCCATCGGCAGCGTGACGTGCCGCGAGAGGTCGGCCATGAACACGAACGCGCCCTTCAGCACACCGACCAGCAGCAGGTCCGATCCCGCGTAGTCCGCCGAGATCTGCGCGCCGAGCTCGGCCGCCTTCGACTGGATCTGCTCGTGGGTGAGCAACACCTCTTCGATGTCGTGTTCGAAGACCTTCATCGATTTGTCATCGCCGAGCTTGGTCTCCATGGAGCGCCTCCCCGTCGGTCGGTCGGTCGCCGCGAGCGCGAGCGCCGGGGGAAGGGCGAAAGACGCGAACATACTCGCTCGTGCGCGCCGCTCGCAAACCATCGGCGAGCGCGACGGACCGGCCCCTGCGACCAGCGGCAAGATCGACGACGGTCCCGATCGCAGCCGAGTCGGGTTGCGCCCCGATGCCCCAGAGCGCCCGCCGTACGATCCGGGAGGCGAGTGGGCCCGGCAGCTCGTTGAGGCCACGCGCCAGGATCCGAACCTCGCCGGGGGCCGGCGTTCGGACCAAGCCGTCCGTGGCCTGCTCCGCCATCGCCGCCAGGAGGTCCGCGTCCTCACGGAGCAGTTCGGCGGCTCGGACGATCGCCTCGCGCACGTTCCGGCCGAGCCGGCGCTCCAGCTCGGGGATCACCCGCCCGCGGAGCGCGGCCCGCAGGAACCGCGCGTCATCGTTGGCCGGGTCGCGCCGAGGCCGTCGGCCGAGCGCCCGGCAGAATGCCTGCGTCTGATCGCGGCTCACGTCCAGCAAGGGGCGAACGATCGTCCCGCTCACCGGGCGCATGCCCGAGAGCGCGTCGATCCCGCCGCCGCGGCAGAGCCAGAGCAGCACCGTCTCGGCCTGGTCGTCGGCGGTGTGCCCGACCGCAGCCATCGTGGCGCCCACCTCTCGCCGCACGGCCTCCATCGCCCCGTAGCGGGCTTCGCGTGCCCACGCCTCGACGGACTCGCCCCGCCGCGGCCCGGAGGCGGCCGCGCGCAGATGGAATGGCACGCCGAGCCGTTCGGCCTGGCGGCGGGCGTATGCCGCGTCGCGGTCGGACCCCGGCCTCAGCCGGTGATCGAAGTGGAAGCTAGAGAGCTCCAGCGAGAAGAGGCGACGAAGCCGGGCGAGCGAGTGGAGCAGGCAGATCGAGTCGGGGCCGCCGGACACGGCGACGAGCACCGAGGATCCGGGAGGGAACATGCCGGCTCGCCGCGCGGTGGCGGTGACCCGTCGAAGTACCCGCGCGACCTCGGGCGGATGCGCCAGGGCCCGGCCGGCCACGCTCAGGCCGCGGCCACGCGAGCCACCCAGGCCTCCGCAGGGACGGGAGATGGTCCGCTCGCTCCCACACCCGATTGAACCCCTCCATGCCGACGCGGTCGACGACCTCGTTGACGAAGCGCTCGCCCATCCCGTACTGAGCCGTCTTCGCGTCGAACCCGATCGCCTTCTGGAACATCTTCTCCATGCCGCGACGGGTGCGACGCTCCGTGAGCGTCCGGTGGAACGCCGGCGCCTCGGGCACGCGGTCGCCGGCCACGTGGTTCATCACGAATGTGCTGTGCCCCTCCAGAAGCGACATGACGGCCTGCATCCTCCGCACCAGCTCGCGCTGGTCCGGCGTCATGAACAGGAACATCCACCCGAGCCCGTGCAACTCCGGACGATTTGCGCGCGCCTCGTCCACGGAACGGCGGATGGTGTCGATCAGCAGCTTCGGGTCGAGCTCGAGGGCGCCCAGGTAGTCCTCGAGCATCGTCGCCAGGTACCCACGCAGCCAGGGCGTCCCGCCGAACTGTACGCGGTGCGCCACCTCGTGGAGCGAGAGCCACAGGCGGAACTCGCGCTCCGGAAAGCCGAACCGTCGCTCGAGCGCTGCCACGTTCGGCCCCACGAAGTAGATGAGCCCCTCGTCGTCAGGGGGCAGGAAGACGTCGTACTGGCCGAGCACCCGGCGCCCGAGATAGCCGAGGAGCCCGCCGATCTGCACCCCGAGCGTCGCGCGTCGCGCCCCGGCAAGCGGGCCGTCGGGCCGGTCGCCGAGGACCGTCCGGGCGAACGGATCGAGGATCCGCTCGAATCCCCGGAGGTTCGCGTCGATCCACTGGCGCCGAGACATCACCCACGGGCGGGTTCGTCCCGTCTCGGCATGCAGGCCCGTGAACGAGGACACCATGGACTCGGCTTCGGGCACCACCTCGGCGAAGTCCTCGGAGAGCTGCGCCCGTTCGATCGAGGGGAGCAGCGGTCCCGACCCCGTGACGCGCGCGCCCGTCGCACGCGCCACACCCCAATCGACCAAGCGT
>VAYJ01000192.1 GCA_005888465.1 Actinomycetota bacterium | reverse complement strand
TTGCTGCCGCGACTCGGCCGGGAGCTTCGATCCCGTGCCCGCGTCCGCTGGCCCCTCGGGGTGGCCGCCGGCGTGGCCGTCCTGCTGGTTGGGGGGCTCGCGGGCCTGAGCGCGAACCTGAACACCCGAGTGGGGCGTGCGAACCTCAGGCAGGCAAGCGAGGTCGACTTCCTCACCACGGTGAGCGACCCGCAGTCCCAGGTGATCCCGCTGGGGCCAGACGAAACCGACACCACGCCCGGCAGCGTCACGCCGCCGGCGGAGCAGGCCCACCTGGCGGCCGCGTACCTCCCGGGCGGCTCCATAGTGTTCATCTTCGGGTCGGCCCCCCGCCCGAAGCCCGACGACGTCTACCAGGTCTGGGTCGTCCACCAAGGGCAGTTCTCGAGCGCGGGCACGTTCGTCCCGGACCGGGGCGGGGTGCTCGTTCGGATCAAGGCGGATCCCAGCAAGGTCGACGGCTTCCTGGTCACTGTTGAACCCAGGAGCGGAAGCCGCGCGCCCACGGGCCACCACATCGCGAAGGCGACGATCCGGCACTGACGACCCGAGATTCCATCGCAACCGGGTCGCCACAAAGTTGGCTGAACCGCCGTCACGGGGGCGTCGAATAGTTCGCGAGAAGCATCCCCCTTCTCTGCAAGGCCGGACACGCGTCGTCGACCACCCGGTCGGCACGGCGCGGATCTTCGAGGAGGCCGTATCCCCTGCGGCCTCCTCGTTCTTGTTCGGCCTACAGGATCCGGGTCGTCCCCCGCGTGACGAAGAACACGCCGAACCCCACGATCACGGCTGCCGAGGCCACGGGGATGAGGCTCGCCCACCGTCCGCGGAAGCGCTCCACGACGGTCGAACGAGCACGGATAGCAAACACGCCCACGAGCACCAGAGCGGTGGCCAGGCCGACGCTGAAGGCCAGGATCAGCCCGAGGCCGTAGGCGATCCGGTGCGCCCGGACCGCTCCCAGCAGGACGACGAACGCGGTCGGTGAGGGGAGGACCCCGCCCGCGACCGCCAGCGCCGCGAGGCTCCGGGGCGTCACGGGACGGGCGTGGTCGTGGTCATGGTCGTGCGGGTGTTCGTGGTCCCCCGAAGGGGCGTGCGTGTGCCCGTGCCAGGGGTCGTCGCCGCGCTGCCGGGCCCGGACCCGGACGATCACGAGGTACGCGCCGAGGCCCAGCGCGACGAGGCCCGTGGCGACCTCCAGCCACGGGTAGACGCGCTCCGGCGGGAACGAACGCGCGAGGACCAGGAACACAAGGCCGAGCGTCAGGACCGACGCCGTGTGCATGAGCGACACGGCCACCCCGATCACGGTCGCCTGCGCGCGCCGCGCCCCGGAGCCGACGAGATAGGCCGCGGTGATCGTCTTGCCGTGGCCCGGTCCGAGGGCGTGCACGGCGCCGAACCCGAACGCGAGCACCAGGGACCCGACCAGGATGAGCGGCGTGAGGCGCCAGCTCACGAGCCCCGCGAAGGACCCTCCCGAGGCGATCGGCGCTCCGGAGACGGTCTTGGCCTCGCCGCGAGCGCTCGATCCCGCCGTTCCCGTGCCCGGCCCGAACGAGAACGTGGCGCTCGTCACGTCCAGGGGGCTCGCGAGCATGTTCACGGGATACGCGAGCAGCGTGTCGCTCACGCTCATCGTGGGGACGCTCGAGCCGACCAGGGCAAGCCCGGGCTCGGCCCGGGCGGTGATCTCCTTCCAGCCGATCCTCCCCGGGTAGTTCGCGTCCCGGTAGTCGACCCGGCCGGTTCGACCGGCGATCGAACCGCGAAGCTCGACCACCAGCCGCAGGATCGGGAGCCCGGCCTGACCTGACCGAAACGTCATCGTGGCGGTCTCGACCTGCAGCCGGAGGGCACTCCCGTCCACCAGTAGTTGCTGGCTCGAGAGCAGCGTTGGCGCCGTCCGGTCGGCCCACGCCTGCCGCTCGGCGTCGGTGATCGTCCCGTCGCCGTTCGTGTCGATGTTCGCCGTCTCCTGATAGGTCGGGATCTCCGCCATGTCGACCACGTAGGTGATCCGAACCGACCCCGGCGCGAGATCGATCCCGCTGTAGCGGTTCACGGTGAAGTTGCCGAGCGGGTGAGCGGCGGCGGGCGGCCCCCCGCCAGCGTGAGGACGGCGAGGACGGCGAGGCGGCGAAGGAGGCGGGTCAGGGCGCACCCCCCATACGCGTCAAGAGCGACGTGGCGGGCTTCGACCAGAGGATCGAGAACGACGGGTTGATGGCGAGCGCGGTCGCAAGGTCCCGCCGGGCGGCGAGCGTCCGACCGAGCGCCCGCTCGATCATGCCCCGATGGAAGAAGAAGAGGGCGCTGCGGGTCCCGAGCGCCAGGGCGCGGTCCACGTACGCGAGCGCTTCGGAGGCTCGGCCGTTCGCGTACAGCTCCCATGCAAGGGCGTCGGCCACGTGGATGCTCTGGCGACGTGCCCACTCCGCCTGCGCTGCCGCGAGCCCGCTGGCGAGGTCGACCCGATGGTCCGCGTCGAAGAGTGCGATCTCGAGGTCGACGTTCACCCCGTTCGCCTGGAACAACCGTTCCTCGACGCGAAGGAGCCCGTAGTCGCGCGCGGCGTCCTCCGTCAGGCCGGCCTTGGTGTCGAGGTCGCCGAGGGCGATCACGTACTCGGGCAATGGGTAGCGGGTGACCGCCCACTCGTAACCGGCGATGGCACCCGCGAGGTCGCCGCGCGCGGCCGCGACCTTGGCCGTCCCCGCGTGCGCCGGCACGAACGACGGATCGGCGGCGATCGCGCGGCGATAGGCCGCATCCGCACCGGCGAGATCGCCCGCGTTAAACGCGAGCTCACCGAGCTGGTTCTCGGTCCAGGCGGTGTCGGCCGCCGTCCCGGCGGCCGCGAGGGCGAGCTCCATCGCGCGGACCGCACCGTGCACATCGCCCTGCAGCTCCAGCGCGTAGGACGCGCGGGCATACGACGACAGATCCGGGCGCGTGTCCACGGCCTTCTGGATCTCCGCGAGCGCCTGCGGGTAGTGCCCCAGCTCGATGAGTGCGTCTCCCACGACGTCGTGGACACCTCCGTTGTACGGGTTCGCTGCCTCGGCCTGCTGGCCCCACGAGAGCGCCCCGGCGAAATCGTGCCGCGCCGCGGCGAGCGCGGCCATCCCGACCATCGCGTCGAAGTTCGCCTCCGGGTGGACGGCGAGCGAACGTCGCAGGACCGCCTCGGCCTTCGGGTAATAGGTCGGGTCGGCGGTGACCCGCGCCTGCTGGACGTAGGCGATGCCCAGCGATGCCATGGCGTTCCAGTCGCGAGGGATGGCGGTGATGCGGGCCTGGAGCGCTGCTATGGTCTGCGCGAGCGAGTCCGCGGCGAGGACGGGATGATCCTGGAGGGCCTCGGCGGAGGCGCCGCCCTTGCCGGTCACCGGCGCGGCCACCGCGGACGTCGGCGTCTGCGTGCGCATCCAGATCCCGACGCCCCCTGCCGCAAAGAGCGCGACCGCGAGCCCCGTCACGATCGCCACCCGCCTGCTCCGTACCCGCACCGCTCCCTCTTCCCTTCGGCGGGCGCGGAGGGGTCCAAGCGGACGTCGGACCCCTCGCGCACCCATCTCGTCGTCGTTTCCCGCGCGCCTAGCTCGAGTGGAACCTCGGCGCCACGCTCGATCCCGAGTGTGAGAGGCCGAGGTACGGGAACGCCGCCTGGAACGGCTCGTCGTTCGCGTCCACGCCGTCACCGAGCGTGTTGGTCGCGCAGCTGTTGTCGATCAAGCAGCCCTCGACGACCTTCAGCGAGATATCGATGACGTCGTCGGTGAGGCGGCGGCCGTTCGGGTAGCCGGCGAGATCCCCGCCGATCACGCCGAGCGTGGAGCAGCTCGTCGTGCAGGGAGGGATCGACGTGTTGAGGCGGAGCATCTCGCTCGCCTGCACCACCGGCGGCTCGTTCAGCCCGGGGAGCCCGGTCAGGAACACCGGCTCCAGGTCGCACGTGCGGTCGATCGGCGGCTGCGGGCTGCAATTCGGGATCGGCAACCCGTAGATCGCGTTGATCAGGGCCGGAAGGTCGTTCGGGTCGTTCCCGAACGTCTCGACCTTCGGGGCGAACTGCGCGTCGCCCCTCGGCTGCGAGGCGTTGAACAGATCCTTCAGGCCCACCGGGACCACGACCTCGTTCACGAGCGGGTTCCCGAGGCGCGAGACCTGGACGAATCTGCCGCTGAAGGTCTTCGTGCCGTTCGCGTGCTGCACGGTGATGCTCCGGCGCTCGGCCGTCGTCCAGATGCCCACGATGCCCGAGCCGTCTCCGCCGTTCGTGAGGTCCGTGATCGGGACCTGCAGCGCGTAGGCGTTGACGTTGAACCCGGCCAGCGAGTCCGTCCCGGCCTCGCTGAAGTTCTCCCCGTAGAGGAGGTCGAACACGCGAAGGTCCAAGAAGAACGAGTCGTCGGCCTGGCCGGCCCAGCTGAGACCCTTCCCGCCCGAGAACGAGTGGGTGGCCTGTGCCGAGAGCGACGCGTAGTCGGGCATGGACACGTCACCGACGTCAGACGGCGCCACCAGGGCGTTGTGCAGCTTCCGCGTGCTGACGCCGCGGGCGATCCGGAACAGGTCGTAGGTCTGGTAGAAGTTCAACGTGTCGTCGGTGAGGTTGTTGACGACGCCGGTGTTGTAGAGGAACGAATCCGTGTTGCGATAGTGGTTGGTGAAGATCCACCGGTACGTGATGTCGGCCCTGGCGTCACCGTTGTTGTCGATGTTGATGTCGTAGTACACGCCGGGGGCGAACGAGTAGAAGTTCGGCCCACCGGATGGCTTCTCGAACGGGATCCAGTTGCTGATCATCGTGACCGAGTCGGGCTTGTCGGGGCTCACGAACGCATAGAGGTCCGTGCCGTCCACCTGTGGATCCGCGGACACGAGCGGTGCCTCGCGGTGGCTCGACGCGCTGCCGGGAACCGGGGCGAGGCCGTTGAACAGCCCGACCCCGAGCGCAACCGTCGAGAGCGCCGCGACCGCCGTGAAGCGGAGTCGCCTGCCAAACGAAGGCAAGGGGAATTCCTCCTTTCGAGGTCGTCGAGTGGTGGTTTTCGGCCGCCGCCGACGCGACCGGCCGGTTTTCCGGCGCGGCCGACACCAGCCCACCCCCTCTCGATTGCTCCGGGCGACGGTCGATCACCGGCCCGTTCGCACTGCCCCGCCGGTTGGATCAACCGGCGGCGAAAAACCTACGCGGGGGCGCGCTGCGGCCGGCCGGCGCGGAGGAACCCGGCGAACATCACGGCGACGCCGGCCGCGAGCGACACCGAGAAGAGCGGCACCACGTGGAACGCGGCCCCAATCCCCGAGCCGATCGCGACGAGCGTCGCGCCCATAGCGATCCCGAGCGTCCCGACCGTGCGATCTCGGAGCTGGGGGTCACCTCCCATCCGCGCGGCGCTCCAGACAAGCCCGCCGAGGAGCAGGAAGTACGCCGGCAGCGCGTAGTACTGGGCTAATCGGTGCGGCGCGGTCCCCGGCCCGAACACGTCCTTGCCGAGCGGCAGATGGTCGGTCAGCGCTGAGGCGTGGATCGGCGCCCGCCAGATCACCACCACCGCCAACACTGTGAGCGCGTAGATCGAGACGGACCCCACGATCGAGACCACCCGCCGTCGGATCAGGAGCTGCAGCTCACCCAGGAACAGGTAGGGGACGTTCAGCACGGCCCCGAAGAGCCAGTACAGGCGGAACTCCGCAGCCGTCCAGCCGCGCGCCACCCCGAGGAACATGGCCGCCGAGGCGACGGCGAACATCGCGAGCGCGACCGTCCAGTGCCCCTCCACGGCCCGGCGTCTGCGCGCGAACCTGGCGCCGAG
>VAYJ01000191.1:13820-14270 GCA_005888465.1 Actinomycetota bacterium | reverse complement strand
CGCGACCAGTCCGTCGTTGGTCATGGTGATGACCGACCATGACACCGGGTCGTAGCCGATCGCGGGGTCCGGTGCCACGGGCACGTCCGTGACCAGGTTCAGCGTCCCGCCCCTGTGAACGCTGCCGGCACCCCTGGCCGTCACCCACAGGGCTCCGCCGACCACAGCCAGGCCGCTCGGGGCGCCGCCGACTTCGATCGTCTTGATCACGGTGTTCGTACCTGGGTCGATCCGGGACACGGTACCGTCCAGCTCGTTGGACACCCACACTGACCCACCGCCGACGGCGATCGAGCTCGGCCCCTGTCCGACCGTCACGGTCGCGGCGACCGCAGCGCTCGCGCCGTCGATCCTGGACACCGTTCCATCGAGCTGGTTGGCCACCCAGACGTCATTGCCCGCAGCGACAACGGCTGTCGGTCCGTTCCCCACGTGCGTGGACCCCACGAG
>VAYJ01000191.1:9724-13771 GCA_005888465.1 Actinomycetota bacterium | reverse complement strand
CGGAGTCCGGATCGATCCGCGAGATGGTTCCGTCGAGTTGATTCGCCACCCAGACGGATCCCTTCGCCACAGCGACGCCTGCGGGGCCGTTCCCTGCGGCGATGGTGGCGACCACCTTGTTCGCGTCCGGGTTGATCCTCATCACCGTGGCGTCGCCGCTATTGGCCACCCACAGCGCGTCTTCCCCGATTGCGATCGCTGCCGGATCGCTGCCGACCTCGATGGTGTCGACGACGCTCCCCGTGACGGGATCGATCTTCGACACGGTGCCTGCTTCCTCGTTGGCGACCCACGCTGCGCCCAGGCCTGCGACGATCGCGCCAGGTCGGGTCCCCACCCGGACCTGGCCGGTGATTCGGTTGGACACGAGGTCGATCATCCCCACGGAGTCGGTAGCGATCCCGGGCAAGGAATGGCCTCGGCCGCGGCTCAAGGCAAGTGGGATGGCGATGGCGACGAGCAGGACGGCCAGCCCGAGCGCCAGGCCCCGGCGCGAGCGCACGCCGTGAGGAAGGAGGCGGCCCCGATGGGAAGTCGCCGATCTGGGCTTCACCGGAGCGAGGACCGAGGAAAACGTCATCGCGGGGTCCTCGGTCGTCTCGGGGGCGACCCTGGTGACCCGAACGGGATCAGTGAGCCCTTTCAGATGCACGGTTCCTTGATCGAGGTACTTCAGCCCCTCGACCTTCCGGGCCAGGTGGACCACCTCGTAGCTGGCCAGCACCTCACCGGGGCCGGCCTGCCCGCACAACCTCGCCGCGAGGTTGAGCGCTCCTCCCCGATAGCCGCCTTCGACGGGGACGGCCTCGCCGGCGTCCAGGCCGATGCCGACTGGGAGGGGAAGCGAAGGGTCTGAGACCGTCTCCTCGACGAACCGGAGCTGGAGGTCCATGGCCGAGCGAAGCGCCTGACGAGGTGAGCCGAACACGGCCAAAGCTTCGTCGCCCCGCAGCTCGATCACCGAGCCGCCTCGTGCCTCGACGCCCTCACGGGCAATCTGGGCGAACTTCGCGGCCAGCTTGGCCGCGGCCTCGTCCCCGCGCTCCTGGGTGAACAGCGTGTAGCCACGGACGTCGGCGATCAGGAACGTTCGGATCTCGGCCGAGGTGTCGCCATGCTCATCCACCTCCCGGATTATGGGATGAGCCTCTTCCTAAAGCCAGAGCCCGGCTGCGGCGAGACGATGGAGTCCGAAGGTGCATCCATTTGGACCATCTCTGGTTCACTCTGGTTCAACCCCGCAACGGGCCAGGAACCTGGTCTCACGGGAAGCCTGCCTGCGTAACACCTGCATAACGACTCGTGGCCTGCTCAGGCCCCTGACCGGCGCTTTCGCTTCGCCCTTACTGCGCTCACGCCCAAGAAGCCCAGATAGGATGGAAAGTCGCCATGACGTCGTACGCAAGTCCCGAGGAGGAGTGGCGCGCCTTTCTGACCGGTGTACATCCGCGGCTGAATCCCCGCTCGTTTTTCCGACTCATCCCCTCGGGCCCCCGCTGCAAACAGTGCCGGGCGCCGTTTGGCGCGCCGGGTCGTTGGATCATGCGTCGCTTCGGCTTTTCGCCCTGGGAGAAGAATCCGAACATCTGCCGCTTCTGTCTGACGAAGCTGGGAAGAGACCAGGGCATCGGCGCTGAGGTTGAGTTGTCCCTGCTGTTCGTTGACGTACGAGGCTCGAGTCGACTAGCGCGCACGATGAGCTCATCAGACTTCCGTCACCTGATGAGCCGGTTCTACGAAGCGGCCACGGACGTGCTGATCGAGAACGATGCGCTCGTCGACAAGTTCGTTGGAGACCAGGCCATCGGTCTGTTCGTCCCAGGGATCGCCGGACCAGAGCACGCGCGGCGAGCCATCAATGCGGCTCAGACCCTTCTCCAGAGAACCGGGCACCGCTCGGGAGAGGATCCGTGGCTCCAGGTCGGAGCGGCAGTCCACACGGGCCCAGCGTACGTCGGAACCGTTTTCAGCCGGGGGGAGATCTCAGACTTCACGGCGCTTGGCGACACCGTCAACGTGACCGCACACCTCTGCTCCCAGGCCGGCGTCGGCGAGATCTTGGTGACGGAGTCAGCCGCGATCTCCGCCGGGCTGCCGGTCGAGCGACTCGAGGGGCGACACCTCTCCCTAAAGGGCTACCCGATGACCGCCCGGGTCCTCACCCCTGGGTACTCCTAGTGGGTGGGTGATTCCGCCGAAGCCGATCGGGGACGGCCACGTCGGCTCGAGTCTCTCCACATTCATGTGCGCGACCGTCGCAGCCCAGGGACTACATCGTCGGAACTTCGTTTCCAGCTCGTCGAGGTCCCAGAAGACCTTGACGACACGGTAGGTTCGCCCGGCCTCCAGCGAACGGCGCACGACCGGTACATCGTCGCCTTCGACCGTCTCGTGCCGCCACGCGTCGGTGGCTTCGTCCTCGAAGAACACCCTCCCGCCGGGGGCGAGTGCGGCTCGAACCGTACGCCAGAACGACTCGAAGCTCACGGGCGGGACGTGCGAGAGCCAGTTCGCGAAGAAGACCAAGTCATAGACGCCATCGGGCTCCCAGGTGAAGACGTCCGCCTCGATGTAGCGGACCCGCCGATCGTCGCCGAGCTTCTGCCGGGATAGCCGAAGCATCTCGGCTGACGAGTCGAGCGCGGTGACGCTGGTCGCGTGACGCAGAAGGAAGGACGTTCAGGATCCCGTCCCGCTGGCGATCTCCAGCACCCGTCCGGTGGGATGGAATCGAGCGATGGCCTCGAGGACCTGGTTCCCGCACGCGGCGAGCGGGTCGCCCGGCGGCGTCGACGTCGCGTCGTAGCCGGACGCGCGAGCGCGGTAGAAGGCGATCTGCTCGCGGATGAGGTCCTCGTTGCTCACGGGGGCATTGTCTCGGTTCTGGTGCACGAAGCGAGGGCCCCGCTCGTGCGGGGCCCTCGCCTCAATCGATCGCGTTCCGATCAGGGGTGCGAGCCGAACCCGGAGTCCGTGCTCGTGACCTTGAAGTCCTTGTCTACCTTCACGGTCACGATGCTGCCGTCCGCCTTGCGCACGTGGGCCTCGTACGGCGACCCCGCCGAGTCCGTCTCGACCCGGATGATCGTGCCGCCTGGCACCACCGCGAGAGCGGCCGCCCTGACCTTCGCCGCGGTCGTGCCCGTGAGCAGCCTCTCTCCTGGTCCGTGCGTCACCGTCGCCGGGTCCTGCCCGGCGGTGGATGCGACGGCCGACGCAGCGGGCGTGCCCGAGGTCTGACCCGCTGCGCTCGCGAGATGTGACCCCGCCAGAATCCCGCCCGCGAGCAGCCCGCTCGCGACCAGCCCGACCGACGCGAGCCGTCGGCGCGAGGGCCTGGCCCTGCGCTTCCCGCCTTCGTCCGTGTCCATTGGTCCGCTCCTTCCCTTCGGCGGCGACCCGTTCGCCGCAACGGAGGGCATGCTGCGCCGCGAACCCGTGAGGACCCGGGGATCATCCTGGGAACTCGGGCAGAGTGTCTCAGCAGTCGCTCGCGACCGGGGTTACCGCTGGCCCGAGCGGCAGGCGGAATGTCGAGGCACGCTGGGCCAGATCGCGCCGAACGATGTCCATGTCCGCCGCGGTCCAATCCCCGTGCGTCTGGCACCGAAAGGATGGGACGAGCTCCTTGTGGAAGGGGTTGGTGAGGCTCTCGTTGTGGCCGATGACGTTGCGCAGCTCGATGTGAAAGGTTGCCATGAGCCAGAGCGTCAGCTCCTCCATCGCGTTGCGCTGGCGCGGGTTCCTGAGGACATCCTGATCGCTCTCGCCGACCATCTCGATCCCGATCGCCGTGTAGTTGAGGCCCACCGTGTGTCGGCACATGCGCTGCAGCGACACGAGCTGATAGATCGTGCCGTCGGTGTCGACGACGAAATGGGCGCAGGTGCCGGGGAGCTCTCCCAGGTCAGGCGTGTTCGCCGCGAACGTCTCGAACACGGGGGCAAAGGTCGTGCTAACAGTGAAGTGCTCGACGATGACCTCCGGGCGAATGAGGTCGAAGGTGTCGACGTCGTAATGCTCCTTCGCGTAGGCGAGCATCTCCCG
>VAYJ01000191.1:0-9660 GCA_005888465.1 Actinomycetota bacterium | reverse complement strand
CCGGGACCGATGCGCCTGCGGTTGGGGCCGTCGGGCTCGCGACGTGGGATCCGCACGAAACGAGGAGCACCGCCGCGGCGGCCGCCATGCGGCGATGCCCTCGTCCCTTCGTGCGTGTCGGTCTCACCACGCCTCCGGCGCAAAGCCTATCGACCCCGCTAGTGCAACCCGAGGGCCTCGCAGGCCTCCTTCATGTCAGGGCCGAGGGGCTCGGACACGCAATCGAGTCCGCTGCCAGAGGTGAAGACCTGCCACGTCCCGCCGACGTCCTTCAGGAACACCTGCTCGCTGCCCTCGAGTTGGATGCCTGGTGGCGGCGTTCCGCCGGTGATCGCCCAGACTCGCGCGTATCCGTTCCGACAGTTCGCGACTTCCACGGATGCCCAGTACAGCCCCTCGGGGGCGGGACCAGCCGCAACCACGGCCGCGAGCAGCAGATCGGGGTCGCACAATGCAGCGGCCGGAACCAGGGCTGAGGACCTCGCCGGTGTCTCGCGAGTTCCCGCGGGCGTCTCGGCCGGTGCCGCCGGGCTCTGGACGAACGCCGCGGGGCTTCGATCCGTGCCGACCGGAGTGGAACCGATAGCGCGCACCGCGATGTACCCGATCGCGGTCCCCACGAGCAGCGCCACCAGGATGAGCCGCTTCATACCGCACCTCCCTCTCTCGGATGCTCATAGTGTGGGAAGCCGACATCACAGGGGAGTGCCGGCCTGGTTACGGTTCGGCAACGAGCGATGAAGCCCGTCCGGGCTTGACTTGGGCTGCCGGGACGAATAGCTGCGAACATAGCGGCGTGCCGGGTACCTTCCAGTCGCTTCGGGTGCGCAATTTCCGGCTGTTCGTGATCGGACAGCTGCTCTCGGGAACGGGGACCTGGATGCAGGGCGTGGCCGCGCCGTGGCTGGTGTTGCAGCTCACCGGCAGCGGCGTCGCGCTGGGGTTTGACACCTCGCTCCAGTTCCTTCCGATCCTGCTCTTCGGCGCCTGGGGCGGGCTCGTCGCCGACCGGTTCGACAACCGGCGGATCCAGCTGGTCACTCAGGTCTGCTACGCGCTGGTCGCGGCCACGCTCTTCGGCCTGGTCGCCACCCACGTCGTGCAACTGTGGATGGTCTACACGCTCTCGTTCCTCTCAGGGTGCGTGACCGCGATCGACATGCCGACGCGCCAGAGCTTCTACCTGGAGATGGTCGGGCCGGACGACCTGACGAACGCGATGAGCCTGAACACGGCCACGTTCACGGGAGCCCGCATCGTCGGCCCGGCGATCGCCGGCGTGCTGATCGGCGTTTTCGGCACCGCGCCCGTGTTCCTCATCAACGCGATCTCGTACCTGGCCGTGGTCGTCGCCCTCGTGTCGATGCGGGTCGGCGACCTGCACCCGCGGGAGCACGCGGCGCGCGCGGCGGGGCAGATCCGGGAGGGGGTTCGCTACGTCTGGCGAACGCCGGAGCTTCGGCTCCCGATGGCGCTCATGGCGGTCGTGTTCCTGTGCGCGTTCAACTTCATGGTGTTGCTCCCGCTCCTCGCCGTGAGGACGTTCCACGGCCGCTCATCGACCTACGGCGTGATCCTGTCGCTCTTCGGCTTGGGGTCCCTCGTGGGCGCGCTCGTGATGGCGAGCCGGGCGAGGCAGCCGGACTCGCGGAGGCTCGCCCGCCTCGGCGTCGTGCTCGGAGCGATCGCGGTCGGGCTCGCCCTGGCGCCATCGCTCGGGGTCGCGTGGCTCCTCCTTCCGCCGCTGGGCGCGGCGGGCATCGCCTTCGCGGTCGCCGCCAACTCGACGCTGCAGCTCACCTCGACGCCCCAGATGCGCGGGCGCGTGATGTCGCTCTACACGGTGGTGTTCCTCGGGAGCACGCCGCTCGGCGGGCCGGTCGCTGGCTGGGTGGGCGAGCACCTCGGGCCGCGGGTCGGGCTCGCGGGCGGGGGCGTGATCGCCGTCGCCGCGTCGGCGTTCGCGCTCCGGGTGCTTCAGCGCGTGCGGTCGCCGGCCCGTGTGTTGCCGAGCCAGCTCCGGTACAACGACGCGTAGACACCGCCTTGGGCGACGAGCTCGCCGTGGCGGCCGCGCTCGACGATCCGCCCCCGGTCGAAGACCAGGACGAAGTCGGCCGCCTCCGCCGTCGACAGGCGATGCGCGATCGTGACGGTCGTTCGACCCTCCGACAGGTGCTCCAGGGCCTCGCCGATCGCGCGCTCGGTCTCGGGGTCGACCGCGCTCGTCGCCTCGTCCAGGATGAGCAGACCGGGGCCGGAGAGCTGCGCGCGCGCGAGCGCAACGAGCTGACGCTCACCGACCGAGAGGCTCTCGCCCCGTTCGCCGGCAAGCGTGTCCAGCCCGTCCGGCAGCCCCTCCACCCACCATCGGAGCCCGAGCTCGTCGAAGGCGGTCTCGACCTCCAGGTCGGTGGCCCCCTCCCGCCCGTACCGCACGTTCTCCCTGATCGTCGTGTCGAAGAGCACGCCGTCCTGCGGCACCATCCGGATGGCGGTGCGGCGGGACGTCGGTGCCAGCTCCCGAAGATCGATGCCTCCGATGCGGATCCACCCCTCCGTCGGATCCGCGAGCCGGCACAGGAGCTTGGCGAAGGTGGTCTTGCCGCACCCGGTCTCACCGACGATCGCCACGTGGGCTCCGGCCGCGATGTCAGCGTCGATGCCGCGCAGGACCAGACCGCCGCCATCCGCATACGCGAACTCCAGGCTCCGGGCCTGCACAGTGAGCGCGCCCGAGGGGAGGTGACGTCCCGGGTCCGGCTCCACGATCTCGATCGGCATGTCCAGCACCGTCTGGATCTTGCGCCAGCCGGCGACGGCCGTCTGGGTCTGATCGAAGGTCTCCGAGAGCTCGGAGAGGGGTTGCACGAACACCTGGATCAGGATGAGGAACGCGATGACCCTTCCCAGCGACAAGTGCCACTCGGGACCGAAGTGCGCTCCCACCACGATCACCCCGGCGAGGGCGCCTGGTAGATGGCGCTGCCCATCTGTGCCCGGTACTGGCGGTTGATGGCGCCCTTGACCCGACGGTCCATGCGATCCTCCAAGCCGTAGGCGCGGATCACGGCGGCGCCCATGACGCTCTCGGAGATCTCGGACAGCATCTCGCCGACGCGGGCTCGCCACCGGTCGTAGGCAGTGAGCATGCCTCGCTGCATCACCCGCAGAACCATCGCGAGTGGCGCAACGGCGAAGATCGCGACCAGCGCAAGTTGCCACGAATACGCGAACATCGCCACCGCGGTACCGGTCATGAGCGAGAGGCTGAGGATCCACGTGATCGCTCCCCACTCCATGAACTGCCCGATGGTGTCCACATCGGCGGTCACTCGGGCTACGAAGGCGCCGCGCTTCTCGCCCGTCTGTTCGGCGAGGGAGAGGGCATGGATGTGGCGAAACGTTCGAACCCGCATTCCGTACAGCGCCGCCTCCGAGGCCTTGACCAGGCGCCGATAGCTGGTGATGCCGGCCGCGGCGACGAGGAGCGCGACCAGGGCGGCGACGCTCGAGGCCGAGACGACGAACCGGGAATCGAAGCCGCGGGGGCCGGTGAATCCCTTGTCCAGGACCTGCTGGACGAGGATGGGAACGAGAAGGCGGCCAACCGTGGATGCGAAGGACAGGGCCACGGTGAATCCAAGCCCGGCCCGAAGCTCGGGGCTTTCCCGCAGGCCACGGCGGAGAACCCGCAGGGCACCGCCGGTGCGGGAGGCCCTGCTTGACGCGGCTTCCTCCGCGCGAGCGCCCGCCGGCCTCCGCACGTCGAAGCCCGAGGGCGGGATGACGTCCTCGACCATCGCGGCTTCCTCGCGCCCCCGGGCCAGGCGATCCCGTTTCAGCAGCAGCCGAACCCGATCGGGGATCCCTCTCAGGCGACGGGTCGGCTCACGCTCGCTCACGCTGCACCGACCTCATATGCCCGGACCATCGCCTCGTAGGCGGGATGGGAGAGCAGGGACTCGTGCGTCCCCTGAGCCACGATCCGACCTTCGTCGAGGAACAGGACCCGGTCGGTCAGCCCGATCGTTGACACGCGGTACGCGACGACGATCAACGTGGTGTGCAGCTCACGACGAAGACCTTCCAGAATGGCGGCTTCAACGGTGGGGTCGACCGACGAGGTGGCGTCGTCCAGGATCAACAGGCGCGGCCGGCCGAGCAGCGCCCGGGCCAGCGCGACACGTTGGCGTTGTCCTCCCGACAGGGTCACTCCTCGCTCGCCGAGCACGGTGGCGTACCCATTCGGCAGCGCCGTGATGAAGGCATCAGCCTGGGCGATGGCTGCGGCCTGGTGCATCTCCTCCTCGCTCACGGCGCGGTCCAAGATCAAGTTCTCCCGGACGCTCGTGGCGAAGAGGAAGCTCTCCTGCAGCACGATGGCGGCCGAGGTGCGCAGGTCCTCGGTGGCCAGGTGACGCAGGTCGACGCCCATCAGCTCGATCGCGCCGCGATCCGGATCGTCCAGACGGACCAGGAGCTGCACGAGGGTGCTCTTGCCCACACCGGTGGGACCGACCACGGCCACGGTCTCGTTCGGATCCACGTCGAAGGAGAGATGCTCGAGCACTGGGTCGCCCTGATACGAGTAGGACACGTCCCGCACGGACACGCCGATCGGCCCGGGCGGGAAGTGGAGGCTCTGCGTCGGCGCGGGAAGGGTCGTGCGCTCCTGGAAGACCTCCTCCAGCCGCTCCCGGCTCACCACCGATCGAGGGAGATCCGAGAGCACGTAGCCGATCAGGCGAAGCGGGAAGGCGACGAGCTGGAACAGGGCGACGATCTGGACGAGATCCCCGACGGTGATGGCGCCGCGGGAGACGCGCCAGGACCCGACGAGGAGCACCAGGATGATGCCGATGTTGGGGAGGGCGTCGAGGGCGGGTTCGAAGGTCGCCCGATTCAAGCCGAGCGCAACCCGCTCCTGGCGCAGATGCTCGGCCTTCTGGGCGAGGCGCTGCACCTCCTGCTCCTCTCGCCCGAGTGTCTTGACCACCAGGGCTCCGTCGATGCTCTCGTGGGCAACCGACGAAACCTCGCCGATGCGTTCCTGGATACGGGCGGCCGGGCCCTCGACCCGCCGCGTGTAGAAGCGGTTCATCACGGCCAGGCCGGGCAGGACGGAGATCCCGATGACGGCCAGGAACGGGTCGGTCAGGACGAGTTCGATCGCGGCGAAGACCATCAGGAGCACGACGGCGGTCGACCAGGGCAATGGGTTCAGCACCTCGGTGGCTGCGTCCACGTCCGACTCGGCGTGCGCGATGAGCTCCCCGGTCGGGTGGGCCCGATGGAAGGCCAGGGGCAGCTCTCGGTACCGGTCGACGATGCGGGTCCTGAGCGTTCGCTGCATCCTGAAACCGGTCATCCCGGCGAAGTACCGGCGCACGGCGATCCCCGCGGCCCTGACGAAGCCCACGCCGATGATGGCGGCGGCCGCCCACGCGATGGTGGCCCAGCTCACCCCATGCTCGAACGCGGGCCGGAGCACGTGGTCCGTGATCCTGCCGAGGACGACCGTGGTCCCGATCGTGGCCGCCGCGTACACCGCCGCGCCGGTCACGGCGATGGTGAACGGCAGCGGGTGCGTGGCGATGTACGAGCGCAGGATGCGCAAGCCGCGCACCAAGACGCTCGATCGGTCTCTCATGCCTCGCTCCTTGCCCTGCTGATGTCGTCGATCGGGAACTCTCGAGGCCCGGCGGCTTGAGAACCGGGCGTGGGCAGGCAACAGCCTGCTGCTGATCAGTGTCGGCCGCCGGAGCACGTCGGGTCCGAGCCGCCGCCCGGACCTCGCGCAGGAGCCAGATTACAGGCTCGAGCGGCGGTTGAAAAACGCGGTCAGAACCCGAGCACGGCCCCCTCGGCCCGTGGGTCTGTCCCGCCTAGGTACCCGTCGCCGGTCACCACGATCGCATGCGCGTGCCCCATCACCGGGTCGAAGGGGCCCGTCACCATGAGCTCGTGTCCGCGCGCCCGGAGGCCGTCGAGGACGCCGGCGTCGAAGCGGGACTCGCCCGTGACCGACCACGTCGCGGGCGAGACGAACCACCGCGGCGCATCGATCGCCGTCTGCGGGTCCTGGCCGTCGTCGATGAGACGCGCCAGGAGCTGGACGTGCGTCTGGGCCTGGCCGTCGCCGCCCATCGAGCCGAACGCGAGCCACGGGCGGCCGTCGCGCACGGCGAGGCCGGGGATCAGCGTGTGGAGGGTCCGCTTCCCCGGCGCGATGACGTTGGCGTGACCGGCCTCGAGCGAGAAGTAGGCGCCGCGGTTATGCAGGTTGATGCCCCAGCCGGGCACCGTCATGCCGGACCCGAACCCCATCCAGTTCGACTGGATGAGGGAGACGAGCATGCCGTCCGCGTCCGCGGCGCAGCAGTACGCGGTCCCGCCGGAAGAGACGCGCCCGGCGACGGGGGCGCCGGAGCGGCCGGGATCGAACCGTCGCCCCCGCTCGGCAACCCGGCCATCGGAGAGAAGCTCGTGCACGTCGACATGCATCGCGTCCGCGTCCCGGTCGGAGAGCGCGAGCTTCGTCGCCTCGATGAGCAGGTGTTGGCGTTCTGCCCCATCGGGTGGCAGCGGGCCGCCATCCTCGAGGATGCCGAGCGCCTCGAGCACGGTCGCCCCCTGGGTGTTGGGTGGGAGCTCCAGGACCTCGACGTTACGGTACGCGCCGACGAGGGGCTCGACCCAGTCGCCGTGGTGCGCCGCCAGGTCCTCGGCCGCCAGCAGCCCTCCGTGCGAGTCCAGGAACGCGATGATCGCTCCAGCGATCGGACCTCGATAGAACGCGTCGGGCCCTTCGGCGGCGAGGAGCCGGATGGCGCTCGCGAGGCCGGTCTGGCGCAGCGCCCTTCCGGGCTGCGCGTCGCCGTACACGGCGAGCCAGTCGGTCTTCCCCTCGAACCGAGCCTTCGCGCGGGCGATGCTCGCGGCGGCCATCTCCGAGAGGGCGAACCCCTCGTCGGCGAGCCGGATCGACGGACCCGCCAGCTCGGCGAACGTTCGGTTCCCGAAGCGCGCCAGCAGATCGAACCAGCCCGCCACGGCCCCGGGGACGGTGACGGTGAGCGGCCCGAACGTCGGCATGATGTCCTGACCGGTGGCCTCGCCAACCGCCTCCGGGGTTGCGGCCGCAGGAGCTCGGCCGGACCCGTTGTAGCCCACCACGGCGCCGCGGCCCGCCACGATCGCGAACAGGTCTCCGCCGTAGCCGCAGAGGTATGGGGCGACAACGCCGAGCGCGAGGTTCGTGGCGATCGCGGCGTCCATCGCGTTCCCACCGGTCGCGAGGACATCCCTCCCCACGGCGGTCGCGAGGTGATGCGGCGACGCGACGCAGGCCTTCGGGAAGCGTCGGGCGCTCACGGACCGGGAGCTACCGCGCGGGCGGCGGTGGCGGGACAGCCGGGGGAGTCGATGGCGGCGTCGGCGTCCCGCGGACGGCGGCCGCGAGGGCCGCCTCGATCGCTTTGTTGAACTCGCTCTGGAGGTAGACGACGTGCAGCGACGCGACGAACGCGAGGACGAGGCCCAGGATCGGCTCCACGGTCTCCTCGGCGCCCGCCCGCCGCTGCGTGGCGCCGATGTGCTCGGCGAATCGGTAGATCGTGACCCAGTTCCAGATGGGGATGAACTGCGAGAACGTCATGAGCCCGGGCCGGATCGTCTCGTCTTGGAGGTACTGCTTCGCCTCCTCGTGGAGCTTGTAGAACCAAACGAAGTAATAGACGCCGAGCGTCGGGAAGATCAGGAGCCAGCTCACCCATGGGCTTCGGCGGACGTACGGTTGTCCCTCGATCGTCACGATCTCTGCCATGGATCCCCCTCAAGCTGGTCGATCCACTCTATGGCCGATCGCCCGGCCCGAGCAAGCCGCGTGCGATGTGGGAAGCTATCGCCTCGTGAGCGCGCCACTCAAGCTGCTGGAACTGCAGGCGCTCGACACCACGATCGACCGGTTGGGGACCCGGCGGAACCAGCTCGAAGGGGCGGCCGAGCTCGCCGATGCTCGCCTGGTGCTCGATCGTGCGGAGGCCGGCCTCGGCGAGCTGAAGCTCGCGCTGGACGCCACCACCCGTGAGCAGCGCCGGCTCGAGTCGGATGTCGACTCCTTGCAGCGGAAGGTCGATGCCGAACGCGCGCGGCTGTACGACGGGAGCGTCGCGAACCCGAAGGAGTTGCAGTCCATCGAGCACGAGGTGCAGGGGATCCTGTCGCGCAAGTCGCGGATCGAGGATCAGCTGCTCGAACGCATGGAGGAGCGCGAGGAGCTCGAGGGCCGCGTGCCGGGCGCCGAGGCCGAGGCGACGGCTGCGCGCGAACGCATCGCGCTGCTCGAGTCGACCACGGCCCGCGAACTGGTCGACGTCAGCCGGCAGCTCGAGGACCGGGTGCGGGAACGTGAGGCCGCCGCGGCGGAGATCGATCCTGAGCTGCTCGTCCTCTACGGGGACCTCCGCCGCCAGAAGCAGGGTGTCGGCGCGGCCGCGCTCGTCGCCGGCGTGTGCCAGGGCTGCCACCAGCAGCTGTCACCGGTGTACCTCGACCGGCTGAAACGAGACGACGGCATCTGGAGGTGTGAGCACTGCCGGCGGATCCTGATCGCTCGGTGATCGTCAGCAGCGACGGCGCGGCCAGGGGGAACCCCGGGCCCGCCGGGATCGGCTTCGTCGTGCAGGACACCCGCGGGCGGCGCCTGGCCGAGGTGGGGGAGGGGATCGGGATCGCGACGAACAACGTCGCGGAGTACCGCGCCGCGATCGAGGGCCTCCGGCGGGCGCGCGCGCTGGGGGCCACCGCCGTGCTGCTGCGTTCGGACAGCAAGCTCCTGATCGAACAGCTCGCCGGGCGCTTCAAGGTGCGCAACGCGAGGCTCATCGAGCTTCATGCGGAGGTTCGCGATCTGACGAGTGGGTTTCGTTCGATCCGCTACGAGCACGTGCCGCGCGAGCGCAATCGTGAAGCCGACCGCCTGGCGAACCAGGGCGTGGACGAATGGCTCCGCTCGGGGGCGCAAACCCCCTCGGGGTCCCGTCCGTAGTACCCGTGACCGGCCGTCACGCCGACACGCCCGTTTCCCAGGAAGGATCGCGTTCGCATGAGACGGGGAAAGCAGGTGGCCCTCCCATGGGCGGCTGCATTGCTCCTGTTCGCCGTGCTCGTGGGCGTTGCCGCGCTCGGGACCGGCCGGAGCGAGGCGGACACCGTGACGGTCACGCAGACCGACTTCGAGTTCACGCCCTCGACGGTGAACGTGGTGCAGGGCGACACGCTCTCGATCGCGAACGACGCGACGGATTCGCCGCACACGTTCACGATCTCCGACGAGGGCATCGACATCGTGAACGACCCGGGCCAGACGCAGACCCTGTCCATCGACCTGACGCCGGGGTCCTACCCGTTCATCTGCACGTTCCACTTCGCCATCGGGATGACGGGGACGCTCATCGTTGGCCCGTCTCCCTCACCCTCACCGTCGGAGTCGCCCTCACCGTCCGCGTCACCCTCGCCCAGCCCGTCCGCGAGCGAGAGCCCGTCGCCGTCACCGAGCGGGAGCCCCAGCCCCTCACCGTCCGAGTCGCCGTCGCCGAGCCCCTCGCCGTCCGAGTCGCCGTCGCCGAGTCCCTCGGAATCGCCATCGCCCTCACC
>VAYJ01000190.1:2065-7479 GCA_005888465.1 Actinomycetota bacterium | reverse complement strand
GCACAAAGCACCCGGTAGCTGATCGTGAACGTCCGGTGCTGGTTCGCCGCGTCGAACCACCAGGTGGCCTTGAACTTGAACCCGCCCGGCCCCTCGAGCACGGGATCGTCGTACGAAGCGTGGCCGGGTGTATCGACGCCGTCGGGGGCGTAGTCGGTGGTCCCCTCGCGCACGTGGAAGTCGATGACGTCGTCGAACTGCTTGTGTTCGACGGTGAACGTGGCGAAGTGGAAGTGGCCTCGGAAGTCGTACGTCCGCTGTTCGACGAGCGTGAGCGAACCGTCGGGGTTCACCGTCGCGTCGATCCGCACGGACGGGAACCGGTAGGACTTGCCGGGCGTGCAAGCGGACAAAGCGAGCGCCGCGACGATGAGGAAGGGACCCAGCTTCCAGCTTCGGCGGCGCACGGACCGAATGCTAGTTGGTGTCCATCTCCTCGCGATAGCAGAATCGCAATCGGCTTAGGTCACGACCTTCACGTTGAAGTTGCCGTTCCCGAACACGTCGAGGAGCCGGACCCACAGCGCGAGGAGCATCTCCGGCCCGCGCGCCGTGGTGATGTCGCCCAGGTCCAGCACGTTTCGCCAGCCGAACCACTCACGCAGGTGGCCGTCGACCTCGGCCTTCGCGCCGGCGTCGTTGCCGCTGAGGAACACGTGATGGTCGCCGCCGCCGACCGACCCGGGGTCGATCATCACGTAGGCACTGACCGTGTTCAGCGTCTTCACGACCCTCGCGCCGGGAAACGCCCGCTGGATCTGCTCGGCGAGCGAGTCCGTGTTGACGACCGACAGCGACGGCGGGAACCCTTGAGAGAAGTCGAGCGAGTTCGAGATGTCGATCAGGACCTTGCCGTCCAGGTTCGCGGCGCCGACGGCCTCGAGCGCGGGGAGGGTTCCGGCGCCGTTCGTCGCGTTGATCACCAGCTCGGCGTGTGCGGCCGCCTCCGCGAACGAGCCGAGCGGGATGTGTCCGTTGCGGGCTCGCCAGTCGTCGAACGACTCCCCGTACTGGGCGGCCTCGTGCCGGGAGAGCAGCGCCTCCACGTCGCGGGTCCCGATCATCACGTCGTGGCCGAGCTCCTCGAGCTTGGCGCCGATCGTTCGCCCGACGATCCCCGTTCCCAGGATTCCGACCTTCATCTCCACTCCTTCCGGGCCGATGCTCCCTGTGGCTGGTACCCTACTTGGCACGGGCAAACGCATGTTCGCCCCGTGAGGCTTCGCTTCTGCAGATCCTCCTTCTGAGGACGGCTCGGCGCAGTCGGAGTGAGACCTCGCCGGATCGTCGCAGCATGTGCTGCAGGAGGAACACGAATGACCACGTACGACTTCCCTTCGCTCGGCGTGTCCGAGCCCGTGGTGCGCGCGCTCGAGGCGCGGGGCATCATGTCGCCCTTCCCCGTCCAGGTCCTGGTCCTGCCCGACGCCTCAGCCGGGCGTGACGTCATGGCCAAGTCGAGGACGGGCTCGGGCAAGACCCTCGCGTTCGCCATCCCGATCGTGGAGCGCCTGACGCGGGACGCGAAGGTGCGCCCGCAGGCGCTGATCCTGGTGCCGACCCGCGAGCTCGCGGCCCAGGTGGTCGAGGAGTTCGAGGACGTCGCACGCGCCAAGGGGCTCCACGTCGCGGCAGCCTACGGCGGGGTCACGATCCAGGAACAGAGCCGCGGCGTGACCAAGGCCGACATCCTGGTGGCGACGCCCGGACGGCTCGAGGACCTGGCCGAGCGCCGCAAGGTGAACCTCGGCGGCGTCCGGATCCTCGTCCTGGACGAGGCCGACCGGATGCTCGACATGGGCTTCGCTCCGCAGGTGGCCGCGATCGTCAAGCGCATCCCGTCCGCCCGCCAGACCATGTTCTTCTCGGCGACGCTCGACGGCGCCGTCGGCGCGCTCGCGAGCCGATACACGAACGAGCCGGTTCGTCACGAGGTCGCCGCGCCGCGCGCGACGGTCGACGAGGCCGAGCATCGGTTCATCCCCGTCACGGAGCACAAGAAGGTCGACGCGCTGATCGACCTCCTCTCGCGCGAGGACGGCCGAGCCCTGGTTTTCACGCGGACCAAGCGCGGAGCCGACCGCCTCGCATCGAAGCTGAAGGCGCGGGGGCTAGCCGTCGCGGCGATGCACGGGGATCTCACCCAGGGGCAGCGGGAGCGCACGCTCGCGAAGTTCCGCAAGGGGACGCTCTCCACGCTGATCGCGACCGACGTCGCCGCGCGCGGCCTGGATGTCGAGGGCATCGCCCACGTCATCAACTACGACCCACCCGCCGACGACAACGGATACGTGCACCGCGTGGGCCGAACCGCCCGCGCCGGCGCCGCAGGAATCGGAGTGACGCTCGTGACGCCCGAGCAGCAAGGAGACGTCTCGCGGATGGCCGCCCGCCTGCAGCTCTCGGACGAGTTCACCGCTGAGGGTATGTCGGTCGCTCCTCCGCGGGTCGTGTTCAGCTCCCGAGGCCGCAAGGCCGGGATGCGCCGGCGCCCTCGCGCCAGGGTCTGAACGCGCCGCCCAGCCGGGCGTAAACTCCCTGCCGACGAAGATGGACATCGGCAGGGAGCGGCGAACCATCTACATCGAGCCCGAGCCTCTGCCCAACTCTGAGCCCGAGCAGGATCCCGTCGTCGAGCCGGCGGCACCGCAGCCCGAACGGGAGCCCGAGCCAGCACGACCGTGACCGCGCACGGTCTGACTGCGTATCGAGTCTGGGCCCTCGATCCGCCGGCCCAGAGCCCGCTCCTCAAATCGGCGAACAACGACATGCCGTGGCTGCCCTACGAATGGACACGCGCCGATTGCTTCCTGACGCATCGATTCGATGCCGACAACCCGCACGACCCTCCAAGGGAGAGATGCTCCTGCGGGATCTACGCAACCAAGGCGCTCGCGATGCCGGTCATGATGGCCGGCGCGAACGAGCGGATTATGGTCGGGCGGGTGGAGCTCGCCGGGAAGGTGATCGAGCATGACTCGGGGTATCGCGCTGAACTCGCGCGCGTCGTCGAGCTGCTCCCGAAGCCCGGCCAGGAATCGGTGGCTGAGTGGATCGCCAGCGTGTACGGCGTGCCGGCATCGGACGGGCTGATCCGGATGTGGGGCTCATTCAACCATGGCCCACCCATCGAGCCCATTGTGCGAGCCCATCGGGTCGTTCTCGCGGCGAAGTCGCCCCGGCCCGGGCTGCTGCGCAGCGCCAAGCTGAAGCGCCAGATGCCCATGCCGAGGTCGCCCCGCGCCAGCGGAATCCGGGCATGCCTCATCTGGTGCTTCGTGGTGCTCTCGCTGGTGATCAACTCCCGATCGTCACAATCCGCACCGCATTCGAGGGTTCCGGCCGCGCCGGCTGTCGCGCCGGCCTCCCCCCCTCCCGGAGTCCCGGTTATCTGTCCCAACACCAACCCGCTCAACTGCTATCTCGATCCAGCCGCGCTGACCAAGTACTTTCAACAGTTCGACCCGAATCCGCGAGCGAGCAAGCGCGCGTCGGCTCGACGATCTGCCAGCGCGTCCCCGATGCGGATGCCCCGCGAGGTCACGCTGCTGCTCGTCGTGAGCGATGCCGAACGATCGAAGCTCTTCTACCGCGACGTGCTGGGTGCGGAGCTCTATCGCGAGTACGGTGGCACGTCGGTGGTGCTGCGGTTCCAGGGCACGTGGCTGCTCCTCGTGACCGGCGGCGAGCCCACGCGGGACAAGCCCGACGTGAGGTTCGCCGTCCCGGACCCGCGCGTGGCGACCCACGAGCTGACCCTCCGCGTGCCCGACTGCCACGGCGCGTACGCGGAACTCACGGCGCGCGGCGCCACCTTCCTCACACCGCCGGTCGAGTACGAGCACGAGATCCGGGCGTTCCTGCGCGATCCCGACGGGCACCTGATCGAGATCAGCCAGGTGCGCTGAGGTGGCGAACGCCCGAACCACGCGGCGGGCGGTCCTGCGATTCGCCCTTCGATTGCCCGAGGCCTACGAGGACCATCCCTGGGGCGAGTCCGTGGCGAAGGTCAACAAGAAGGTCTTCGTCTTCCTGGGCGGCGGCGAGGATCCCGAACACCTCGGGATGTCGGTGAAGCTCGGCGACTCACGCGAGCAAGCGCTCGGAGTCCCGGGTGCGTACCCCACGCGGTACGGCCTGGGCCGGGGGGGCTGGGTCACCGTCCCCTTTCAGGAAGCGAGCCCGCCGCTCGAGGTGCTGACCGACTGGGTGGAGGAGAGCTACCGGCTGGTCGCCCCGAAGGTGCTGGTGGCGACGCTCGACGCGAAGGCTGGGCGCGATCGGTGATCAACGTCTGTCTCGAGATCGGGGCCAAGCGCGTGTTCGCGTCGGCTCTCGACTGGCCCGGGTGGAGTCGGGCCGCGCGCGACGAGGAGGGCGCGCTCCACGCGTTGTTCGACTACCGCTCGAGGTACCGAGCGGTCGTGGCCGGGCGGCGACTCGGCTTCGTCGCGCCGAAGGACGCGAGCGTCCTCCGCGTGGTGGAGCGGATCCCCGGGGACGCGACCACGGACTTCGGCGCGCCGGGACGGATCGCGAAGGCGGACCGTCGAAGGACCACCGAACGCGACGTCCGGCGGCTCCAGTCCCTCCTGATCGCGTGCTGGGAGGCCTTCGACGAAGCGGCGGGGACGGCGAAAGGACGAACGCTCCGCACGGGCGCTCGAGGCGGCGGCCGCTCGCCGAGGCCGACGCGGGCTACCTGGTGCGGATCGGTGGGAAGGCGGACCGTGGCGCGCCCCTTCGCGAGCACATCCTCGAGGCGCTCACCGTCGCCCCTCGCATGGGAACGCCGCCGCCCGGCCCTCGTGGCGGCAGGCGCTGGCCTGTTCGCTATCACGTGCGCCGGTCGGCGTGGCACGCGCTGGACCACGCATGGGAGATCGAGGACCGGCTGACGTAGGAAGGGAACGAGGCCCGGCCGGCCCTGAGGGGTTGGGCCGGACGGGCCTCGGTTCGGTCTGCGCGCGGCTATGCGCCCGGCGCGTCGGGGAACGGAACGCCCGGCGCCCACCGTCCGCGCAGGTTCTGGACGTTGGTGCCGTCGATGATCTCGACCGCGCTCGCCTTGCCACCGCTCACGATCGCGACCACGTGCACGGTGTCTCCCGCCTTCACGTTGGCGATGCCGTCCCGGCCGGCGTTCACAAGCGTGTTGGCGTCGACCGAGTACGTGGCGGTGAACGCGTCCGCGCTCTTGAGGGTGATCGAGGACGAGCTCACGGCGCTGACCGTCCCCAGCTGGGTGTCGAGCGTCTCGTAGCCGCCGCTCGGCGCCGCGATCGTGAACTGACCGTGGAGGGCGCCGAAGCCGAACCCGTCGTGGCCGAAGAACCCGTGGCCGATCATCTTGCGCGGCAGGTTCGATGCCGTGGACGATGACGGCGATGAGCTCGCGGCCCCGGCCCCGGTGA
>VAYJ01000190.1:0-2027 GCA_005888465.1 Actinomycetota bacterium | reverse complement strand
CCTGCGGTGGTGGCGGGATGGACGGCGTGTTCGTCGTGTCTTCCATGCGCGGCTCCTCTCCGGGCGGCTCGGGCCCGTCGAGACGAAGGGAACCGCGCCAGCCTTATAGGAGCCTGAGAATCCGGTGTGAATCCGGCCGAGCGTCGAGTAAGGTCCGCGGTGTGCGCGCCCAGGGGGAGGAACGGGGGGCGGGGATCGGGCCACCGGCCGGGGTGTTCGTGAGCCTCGCCGGGGTGAGCGCGGCCCTCACGATCCTGTTCCTCAGCATGCGAAGCGTGATGAAGATCGGGGGCTTCTGCGCTTCGGGTCAGTCGGCATTCGTGATTGCACACCAGTGCCCGAAAGGTGGGCCGCTACTCATGCTGGGCGCCGTCTGGGGCGGGCTCAGGGCGTCGACCACGCCGCCGGGCCGCGGCGGCCAGGACGTCGTCGGCCTGCTCGAACGCCTCGACGCGCTGCACCGCACGGGGTCGCTCAGCGACGAGGAGTACGAGGCTTCTGGCTCACGATCCAGGTGGTCGCGATCGCCGTCGGGATCTGGGCGGGCTTGTGGCTGTTCGGGGTCGCGAGGCGCTGACGCTCCAGAGACTCAGACCGCCGCGAACCGCCAGATCGAGCCGTCGATCGAGATCGCGTACAGGGTCCCGGTCGTCGGGTTCTCGGCGAAGGACACGAGGTTCGAGACGCCTGTGAACATCCGGACCGGGCTCGACCCCGGCTTCATCCGCCAGCGTTCGCCCTATGCCGGGTCCGACGGGAGCCGTACGCGCACACGTTCCCGTCGTACGACCGTCAGTCGAGCTCGCGAGGTGCGACGAAGCCGACGAGCTCGGCGGTGCCGGGCGCGAGCAAGCGCCAGTGTTCGCCGGAGAACTCGAGGGTCGCGAGGGCCCCGGTCACGAACCCCTCGCGCACGGCGGAGAGCGCCGGACCGCTCGTGGCGAGCGAGAGCGCGAGCTCCTGCATACCCGGGTTGTGCCCGATCAACATGATCGACGGCACGTCGTCCGACGCCGCCCGCACGCGGTCGACCATCTCGCCCGCGCTCGCCGAGTACAGCGAGGGATCGATCACCACAACGAGGGCCTCGCCCAGGGCGGGCAGGATCGCGGCGAGCGTCTCGCGGGTGCGAAGGGCCGAGGAGCAGAGGACGAGCGATGGCCGGATGTCCGCGTCGTGGATGTGGGCCGCCATCCGCTCCGCAGCGCGACGGCCACGCGGCGCGAGCGGGCGCTCGGCCTCGGACGCGGCGGCATCGCTCCAGCTCGACTTCGCGTGACGGAGCAGGTAGAGGCGGCGCACAACGCCGTCAGTCTATGGCGGCGACGCGCGATGGCGCAGCGCCTCGCGCCGCAGCACGATCGGATAGCCGAGGACCCCGATCGTCGCGAACACGAACCACTGGATCGTGTACGAGAGGTGCGGCGGGCTCACGGTGACGTCCGGGAGCGGCTCGGGCTGCGGGAGCCTGCCGGGCTGCGCAGGCGCCTCCGACCGCAGCAGCAAGTAGACCGGCGCGAGCGGCAGGGAAAGCCGCCGGCCGATGCGGGCCAGGTCGATCTTCGTGAACGCGGGCGCGGAGGCGCCCGGTTTGCCGGGCGCGGGAACCTCCGACGGGAAGAGCACCCCAGTCACCGTGACCGTGCCGGCCGGCGGGATCGCGACAGCGACCGGAGGCGTCTGGTCCTCGAACGGCACCCAGCCCCGATCCACTAGGAGCGCCCGCCCGTCGGGCAGGAGGAGCGGCGTGAGCACGTCGTTGCCGTTCAGCTCGCTCCGGGTCCGCGCGACCCAGATCAGCTCGTGTCCAGGGTCATACGTGCCGGTCGCTGTCACGTGGCGGTACGTGAACGCGTCGGGATCGGCCGTGGATCCGTTCGGCGCGACCAGGTCGAACGGCAGCACCCCAGCCCCGAGCCGCGCGGCGACCGTCCGGTCGAACCGATTCTGCCAGTGGAGCCGGCTGAGCTGCCAGAGCCCAGCCCAGACGCATCCACCGACGATCGCAAGGACGAAGACGTGCCGCG
>VAYJ01000188.1 GCA_005888465.1 Actinomycetota bacterium | reverse complement strand
TCGTGGGCATCACGCGAGACGCCCTGATGCAGCTCGCGGAGACGCTCGGGATCCCGGTTCGCGAGCGGAGGATCGACCGGACGGAGCTGTACACGGCCGATGAGATGTTCCTCTGCGGCACCGGCGTGCAGGTCGCGCCGATCACGAGTGTCGACGGCCGCGCGATCGGCGAGGGCAAGATGGGCGAGATCACCCGCGCGCTCCAGGACCTGTACCTTTCAGCCGTCCACGGCGAGGACGAACGGTTCCTGGACTGGCTGACGCCGGTCTACGCGACGAACTAGAGGTACCGGCCGAACCCGCCGGCGACGTCGATCGACGCGCCCGTGAGGTAGCCCGCGCGTTCGCTCGCGAGGAACGCCACGACCGCCGAGACGTCCTCCGGCGTCCCGAAGCGTCCGAGCGGGACGTCGGCGGCGGTTCGACGGAGGAACTCCTCGCGGCGCAGATCCGGCGCACGCCGCTCGTGGATGCGCTCCCACTGCGGCGTCTCGACGTAGCCGATGTTCACGCTGTTCACGAGGATCCCGTCGGGCGCGAGCTCGATCGCGAGCGCCTTCGTGAACGAGAGGCAGGCGGCCCGATTGACGCTGGTCGCGAAGAAGGCGGGGTCCGGATACTTCCCGAACACGGCGTTGATATTGACGACGCGGCCGCCGCCCCGAGCCCGCAGGTGGGGGAGGGCGGCGCGAGAGCAGCGGATCATCGAGAACAGCTTGACGTCCAGGTCGGACTGCCAGTCGGCGTCGGAGAGCGTCTCGAACGTGCCGGGGTGGGCGCGGCCCGCGTTGTTCACCAGGATGTCGAGCCCGCCGAGGGCCTGCGCGGATCGCTCGACGAAGTCGGTCACCGCGGCGGGATCGGTGACGTCGGCAGCTTGCGCGTAGATGTTTCGCCCGGTCGCGCGAAGCTCCTCGGCCGCGGCTTCGATCTCGCCCGCGCCTCGCGAACAGATCGCCACGTTCGCGCCCTCGCCGGCGAGCTCGCGGGCAATAGCGCGCCCGAGCCCTTTCGACGCGCCGGTGACGATCGCGGCCTTGCCGGAGAGCCCGAGCTCCATCGTTGTCCTCCTCCGGGGCGACACTGTACCGTGGCCGCTCGTGTGCGAGGTGCTCGCCGTTGCGTTCGCGGAGCCGCGTTCGTTCGCGGAGCTCCGAGCGTGGTCGCTGTCGCTCGAGCTTCTCGGCTTCGCGGGTGAGGGGTGGGGGGTCGCCTGGCGTGACAGCGACCGCGTCACCGGCTACCGCAACCCCGTCCCCATGGCGCAGGATGCTGCGGGCGTGGAGCGTCTCTCGTCCGTCCGATCCGACCGGTTCCTGGTCCATCTCCGCAAGCCGTCGGAGGGGTTCCCGCCGGTGCTCGGCGACACGCAGCCCTTCGTCGAGCCGGACGGCTCGTTCGCGTTCTGCCACAACGGGTTCCTCGAGCGGCACGCCGACTACCGGCCGACGTTCTCCGGGGAGCTCCAAGGGGAGGCAGACAGTGAGGTGGGCTTTCGCTTCTTCGCGTCGCGGCTGCGGGAGGACGAGGACCCCGGGACCGCGCTCGCCCTGACGCACGAAACGTTCGGGGGACGTGCGAACCTCGGCTACCTGCCCGGCACCGGGAGCATGCTCGTGCACGCGGCGCACCCCACGAACCCGCTCTGGCGGTTCCAGCTGGACGCCGCGGAGATCGCGAGCACCGCGATCCACCGAGACGACGAAGCGCTCTTCGACCAGGTGTTTCCGGGCGCGGTCGACCGCCGTCGAGTGGAGGGAACGGCGCCTGTCGGCTGACGCGGCTTACTGCTCGTCCAGCTCGGATCCCAAGATGTCCGGAATGTCGAAGTCGAAGCCGTCGTCCATCCCGAGCAGGTCATCCGACTCGTCGCCCAGCTCGATGTCCGGCTGCTCGACGAGCGTCGTCTGCTCCGGCTCGCTCGCCTCGAGGAGTCGTGCGGGCTGCGGCGGCTCGGCGATCGCGAGCGGCTGCGCGGTCGCGCCGATCACGTTCTCGAGCTGTTCGAGCACCCCGCCCATCCGGTCGCGGATGACGGTCATCTCAGCGATCATGGCCTCGCGCCGCGCGGCCAGGCCGCCAAGCACCCGCTCGGCCTCGGCCTGCGCCAGCCGAAGGGTGCTCTGCCCCTCCTGGCGAAGCCGATGGGCCTCGCCCTGCGCGTCCATGCGGATCCGCTCGCCCTCCTCGGTCGCCTCGGCGATGCGGCGCGCGGCCTCCTCCTCGGACTCCTGGCGCAACCGCTCCGCCTGCATATCGGCGGTGCGGAGCACGTCGCCCATCCGCGCGGCGGCCTGCCGGTACGCCTCCTCCCGCACCGACGCATAGCGCCGCTGCGCGAGGTCGCGTTGCTCCACGACCTGCTTCAGCTCTCGCTCGAGCCCGTCGACGCGGCGGATCACCGCCGAAACGTAGGACTCGACCTCATCGGGATCGAGGCCCTTCAAGACGCGCGTGAACTGCGGGTGCAGCTCGTTGTCGGCGTCGGAGCCGAGCAGGCCGATACCAGCGGTCGACATGGAGACCTCCTTCCTGCTGACCGATTGCATGGGGAAGGCCAGCCAGCTGTGGGACGTCGGACGACCACCCTAACGCGCCCGCAGCGGAACGCAAGTACCTATTTCGCGAGCTTCGCCAGGCGGTCCCCCGCGGCGCGGAGCGTCTGCAGCTTCTTGCAGAACGAGAAGCGGAGCTTCGTTCGGCCGAGCTCCGGTTTCGAGTAGAACGACGAGCCTGGGACCGTCGCCACGCCGATCTCCTTGACCAGATGCTCGGCGGCGGCTGCGTCGTCGTCGAAACCCAGATGTCCGACCTCCGTCATGATGTAGTAGGCGCCTCGCGGCACGGACGACTTGAGCCCTACGCTTTCGAGGATCTCCAGCATCAGGTCGCGTCGCTCCAGGTACTCACTCGCCATCCGCGAGTAGTACTCCTCCGGAAGATTCAGCGCGACGACACCCGCTTCCTGCAGCGGCGCCGCCGCGCCCACCGTCAGGAAGTCGTGCACCTTGCGGATGCCGTCGGTGAGCGCCGGCGACGAGATCGTCCACCCGACCCGCCACCCCGTCACGGAGTATGTCTTCGAGAGGGCGTTCACCAGGACCGTTCGATCCTCCATCCCCGCCACCGTGATCAGCGGGATGTGCTCGGCTCCCTCGTAGGTGATGTGCTCGTAGATCTCGTCGGTGAACGCGACCACGCCGAAGCGCTGGCACAGGCCCGAAATGATCTCCAGCTCCTCGCGCGTGAAGACCCTGCCGGTCGGGTTGTTCGGCGTATTCAGGATGATCCCGCGGGTCCGGTCGTTGAAGGCCGCCGCGAGCTCCCCCTCGTCGAACGACCAGTCGGGCTCGTGCAGCGTCACGTACCGCGGCACCGCGCCGGCCAGGATGGCGTCGGGTCCGTAGTTCTCGTAGTACGGCTCGAAGACGATGACCTCGTCGCCCGGGTCGATCACGGCGAGCATGGAGGCGACCATCGCCTCGGTCGACCCACAGGTGACGCAGAGCTGCCGCTCGGGGTCCACGGCAACGCCGTAGGTCCGCTCGAACTTCGCCGCGATGGCGTCGCGGAAGCCCTTGGCGCCCCACGTGATCGCGTACTGGTTGACGTCGGCCGCGATGGCGTCCTGGGCCGCCCTCTTGACGGACTCCGGCGCCGGGAAGTCGGGGAAGCCCTGCGCAAGGTTGATCGCCCCGTGCGCGATGGCGAGGCGCGTCATCTCGCGGATGACGGACTGCCCCTCTCTGCTTCGGGCGCCTGCCATCGCGGCATGAAGGCGGCGCACCGGGCCGCCGACACCGTACCGGTCGGACAGCTCCTCGACCTTCGCGTCGTCGCGGGGGTGCTCCCACTCGCGAACGGGGATGTCGGTGCGGATGGGAACGATCTTCCGCATGGCCTCCAGGTAGTCAGCCGCGTCCCGGATCGCCGTGCGGAGTGACGGCGAGCGCTGCAGCGGAGCTCCGGCCCGCTTGTCCGACTTCGCATCCGCCACGAGCGCGTCGAGGCTCGGGTAGGCCTGGACGAGCAGGCGCGCCGTCTTCTCGCCGACGCCGCGGACGCCGGGCAGCCCGTCCGACGGGTCGCCGCGGAGGGTCGCGAACTCGGCGTAGCGAGAGGCCGGCACGCCGTACTTCTCCAGGACCCCGGCTTCGTCCAGGACCCGAAGGTCCGTGACCCCGCGCAGCGTAAACAGGACCCGAACGACCGGATCGCGTACGAGCTGGATGAGGTCGCGGTCGCCAGTGACGATGTCCGTAGCCACGCCGCGTTTCGCCTTCGCGCAGAGAGCTCCGATCGCGTCCTCCGCCTCGAAGTCCGGCGCGTCGGCCTGCGCGAACCCGAGCGCGTCCAGCAGTTCGCGGAGGAACCCGAACTGCTCCGGCAGACCCTCGGGGTCCGGCTGGCGGTTCGCCTTGTAGCCGGCGTAGACGGCGACGCGCGCGGCCGGCCGCCAGTCGTCGTCATAGACGTGAACGAGCCGATCCGGCCGACGCGATCCGACCAGCCGCGAGGTCATGTCCAGATAGCCGTGGATGGCATTGACCGGCTCCCCGGCGGGGCTCGTCACGGTGGGGGGCGTGGAGAAGAACGCGCGGTACATGAGGCTCGATGTGTCGAGCAGGATGCGCGTGGTCATCGCGTGCGAACGCTACCTGGTGAAAAGAAAGGGAGCGAACCCGAAGGCCCGCTCCCTCTCGTCACTCCGCGCTGCCTGGCCTTGCGGCCCTGCCTCACTTCGTGACATGCGAACGATACGAGAACGATTCGCCGCTTGTAAAGCCGGCTCCGTGCTCAGCGACGAAATCGAGTGACAAAACCGGCGAGGGCTCAGCCCTTCGCGGCGCGGATCTGCTCGGTGATCTTCGGAAGGATCGCGAGCGCGTCGCCCACGATGCCGAGGTCGGCGATCGAGAAGATCGGCGCGTCCTTGTCCTTGTTGATCGCGACGATCCGCTTCGCCTCCTTCATGCCGACCATGTGCTGCGTGGCGCCGCTGATGCCGACCGCGATGTAGACCTCGGGCTTGACCGTCTTGCCCGTCTGCCCGATCTGCATGCTGTAGGGGACCCAGCCGGCATCGACCACGGCTCGTGATGCGCCGACGGCGGCGTTCCCGATCGCGGCGGCGAGGTCCCTGAGCAGCTCGAAGTTCTTGGGGTCCTGCAGGCCGCGGCCCCCGGAGACGACGACTTTCGCCTCCTCGAGCTTGGGCCCCGAGCCCTGCTCGACGTGGCGTTCGATGCGTTTGACCTGCTTCTGGTCGTCGGGGACTTGGATGTCGATGGGGTTGACGGTTGCGGTGCCTCCGGAGGACTCGGCGGGGAACGCCTTGGGGCGGCCGATGAGGAGCTTCGGGTTTGGGCCGGAGAGCGTCACGTCCACGATCTTCGTGCCGCCGAAGATCTGGGTCTGTGCGTAATCCGTGGTCAGGATGTCGGTGACGTTCGTCATGAGGGACGAGCCGGTCCGCGCCTGGAGGCGGCCGGCCAGGTCCCGGCTGTCGTACGTCGGACCGAAGAGGATCAGCTCGGGCTGGTGGGTGCTCGCGAGTTGGTGCAGCACGAAGGCCGCCGGCTGCGCCACATAGTCGGCGAACATGGCGTCGTCGCTCGCGTAGACGGTCTCGGCGCCG
>VAYJ01000194.1 GCA_005888465.1 Actinomycetota bacterium | reverse complement strand
CCGAGCCCGTCGTAGCCGGCATGTAGCATCCGGTGCGTGGACTTCGTCGAGGAGCCATTCACCTCTGACGAGCGGGAGCGCCTCCAGCCGCATTTCACGAACCTGGAGGGACCCGTGTTCGCCCTGGTGGACCTGCCCGAGGTCGTGAAGGGCGCGCTCTTCGCCCGCTACTCGCGCTCGCCGAAGTCGCTTCGGCGCTTGTTTCTGGACGAGTTCGCCTCCGAAGGCACCGAGGGCTCTCGTGCAAGCGTGGCGGTCGGTACCGAACGTGCCGAACAACTCTACGAACGGGTCTTCTTCGAGTACGGCGACGACTCCGTCGCCCAGCTGGGGGGCGTGCACCTGGCCGTCGAGCAGGTGTCCCAGCCGCTCGCGAAGATCCTCGAATGGGGGCGGCTGGGCGCGTACCTCGAGCAGTCCACGCGCTACATCCCCTACGACGACCGGCCCGGTGGCCGGTGGCGGTTCACGGTCCCGGAGGAGGTCGAGACGCTCCCCGATCTCGCGGTGCGCTACTGGGCGACTCTCGACGATGCCTTCGAAACGTACGCGCGCTGGCTCGGACCGCTCCAGGAACACCTGCGCGCCCAGACGCCGCGGGACCCGTCCGATTCCGACGTCGTCTATCGCCTCACGATCCGCGCGAAGGCCTGCGACGCGCTGCGAGGCCTGCTCCCGGCGGCGACGCGATCGAACGTCGGCATCTTCGCGACCGCCCAGTCCTACGAGCAGCTGCTGCTCCGCATGCGAGCGAGCGGGCTCACCGAGGTTCGCGAGTACGCGGACCTCATGCTCGTCGAGCTTCGCAAGGTCATCCCCGCGTTCCTCACGCGCGTCGACCTGCCCGACCGGGGCGGCGCGTGGACGGCGTACCTGCGTAAGACGCGCGCAGCCGTCGCCACGACCGCCGAAGAGGCGCTCCACGCGGTCGTCCCCGAGGATCGCCACGAAGTCACGCTCACCGACTTCGACCCCGACGGCGAGGTGAAGGTCGTTGCGGCGGCCCTCTACGCGGTGAGCGAGCTCCCCGACGACCAGCTCCTGGACATCGCGCGGAAGATGACGGCCGACGAACGGGCTCGGGTCCTTCGCGCCTACGTCGGCGAACGGGCCAACCGCCGGCACCGACCCGGGAGGGCGTTCGAGCGGACCTCGTACCGGTTCGACGTCCGGTGCGACTACGGCTCGTTCCGCGACCTCCAGCGCCACCGCATGCTCACCATCGAATGGCAGGCGCTCTCGCCCGACCACGGGTACGAGGTCCCATCCGAGGTCGAGGCCGTCGGAGCCGCCGATGATTGGCGCGGCGTGATGGAGCGCTCCGCGAACCTGTTTCGCGCGATGCGCGAGGCCGGGCTCCAAGTGGCAGCGCAGTACGGGGTCTCGATGGCCTACCGGATCCGGTTCGTGATGGAGATGAACGCGCGGGAAGCCATGCACCTCATCGAGCTGCGCACCACGCCACAGGGACATCCCGTCTATCGGCGGGTCGCCCAGGCGATGCACCGGCTGATCGAGCGGCAGGCCGGCCACCATGCCATCGCCGAAGCCATGTCGTTCGTCGATCACTCCGGCGGCGAGGCGGGGCGGCTCGAGGCCGAGCGCCGAAGCGAGGCCCGCCGACGCCCGTGAGAGCTGCGACAATGCCCGCGATGCGAGCGGCGAGCGCATTCCTCGCGGTGCAGCGAGAGACGGCGATGATCATCGCCCTCGCCGCGCTCTCCCTCGCCGGGGCGATATTCGCGATCGGGGCCTTCCTGCTCTACGTGCGCGAGCGCCGCACCGGCCGTCCGGCGAAGGCAGTGCGGCCCCCCGCCTAGCCGCCATCCTCCTCCAGCAGGACGCGCCGCAGGACCTTGCCCACCAGCGTCTCGGGCAATGAATCCCGGAACACGACCTGTTTGGGGATCTTGTAGGCGGTCAGCCCCGATCCCTCGGCGCGAAGGAATGCGATGATCTCCTCGGCCGTCGTGGTCTGGCCGTCGCGCAGGACGACGAACGCCTTCACCGCCTCGCCGGTCGTGGGGTCCGGCACGCCAACGACACACGCCTTCTTGACCTTCGGGTGCCGGTAGAGCACTTGCTCGATGTCGGTGGGGTACACGTTGAACCCCGAGACCAGGATCATGTCCTTCTTGCGATCGACGATCCGGAAGTAGCCCTCGTCGTCCATCGTCGCGATGTCGCCCGTCAGGAGCCAGCGACGGCCGTCGGCGTCGGCCTTGATCATGCCGGCGGTCTCGTCCGGCCGGTTGAAGTAGCCCTTCATCACCTGCGGGCCGGCGATGATCAGCTCACCCTCCTCACCCGGAGCGACCGGCTTCGTCCAGTCGTCCAGGTCGACGATCCGGCAGTCCGTGTCCGGGATCGGCAAGCCGATCGAGCCCTCCTTCCGCCGGCCCTCGATCGGATTCGCGTGGGTGATAGGCGAGGTCTCGGTGAGGCCGTAGCCCTCGGCGACGCTCGCCCCGGTGATGCTGGCGAACTTCTCGGCGACGGCGAGCGGGAGCGGCGCCGCCCCGGAGAGGCAGGCCTTCACCGAACGCAGGTCGTACTTGCGCGTGGCCGGGTCCTCGTTGATCGCGATGTAGAGGCGCGGGACGCCGGGGAAGAGAGACGGCTTCTCCTTCTGGATCACCTTGAGCGTCGGCTCCAGCTGGAACTGCGGCATCAGCACGAGCTTCGCCGCGAGCGAGATCCCGAGGTTCATCGCCACGGTCATCCCGTACGAATGGAAGAACGGGATGATGCACATGATCGCCTCGGTGCCGGGGGTGAGGCCGGGGAACCACGAGGCGCCCTGCTTCACGTTCGCGACGAGGTTGTGGTGGGTGAGCATCGCGCCCTTGGAGAACCCGGTCGTGCCGCCGGTGTAGATGAACCCGGCGACGTCCTCCGGGTCGACCGTCGCTGTGCCGACCTCCGGATACGACGCGGCCATCAGGTCCTTCCACCGGCGGACGTTCGCGCCGGGCGGGACCGGCGGCCACGGCTCGCCCTCCGCCTTCGCGTGCTTGCGCATCGCGCGGGGAACGAGGAGCGCGAGCGGGAACGGCACGTAGTCCAGCACCGAGCCGACGATCACCTCGCGCAGCCCCACCTCGTCGCGGACGGCGGCCACCTTCGGGTAGAGCACGTCGAGCGTGATGCACACCTCGATGCCGGCATCGCGCAGCTGATGGGAGAGCTCTCGTTCGGTGTAGAGGGGGTTGTTCCCGACCACGATCGCGCCAAGGCGAAGGGTCGCGTAGTACGCGATCACGTAATGCGGCGAATTGGGAAGCACCAGGCCGACGCGGTCGCCCTTCGAGATCCCGAGCGACGCGAGCACGCGGCTCCACTGCTCCACTGAATTCCCGATAGGACATCGTCTTGCCCATCGGGGCGCCGGGGAGCCAGAACGCGATCGCGGGGCGGTCAGGGAAGCGGCGGGCGGCGTCCTCAAGCAACGAGTAGAGGGACACCTCCGGGTACGGCTCGAGCGACGCGGGAACCCCCGCGGGGTAGCTCGCGAGCCAGGGCCGATCGTTCGTGCCGCTCATCGGCACGAACCCTACGACGCGCGGCCAGTCGGGAGCAATCGAGCCCGCCTGATAGCATCCGAAGCCGATGCCGAAGTCCAAGTCGAAGCGTCGCCGCTACCAACCCCCTCCGCACAAGAAGCGCAAGCCGAGCCCGAGATGGTTCGGCTGGACGATCCTCG
>VAYJ01000034.1 GCA_005888465.1 Actinomycetota bacterium | reverse complement strand
GCGTCGGCCACGAGAACAGCCTGCCGGCCGTTCTTGGTGATCGCCTCGAGTGCCTCGCGGAGCGAAGCCCGGGGGCTCATCACCATATTGGGGTTCACCGAGGCAGCTCCGCCATGTGGAGGTCCTTAATCATACGGACTTTCAGGGACTTGGGCAAATTCGGCCCAATTTCCCTAACCCCCTGCACCGAGTCGCCAGAGCTTCTTGACCGCCCTGAAGGGTAAGCAGACGAGCCGTCCCTTGAAGGTCAGCGCAAAGCGGCCGTCCACTCCGACGATATACCCCGCCCAGGCCAGGGTCTCGAGGCGCCCGGCCAGTGTCTCTTGCACCGGGTAGCGACGCCGGATCTGCTCCCGGGATAGGCCGTGGGGCGCCGCGCGGACCTCGATCACGAGCTGGACGGACTGAGAGGCCGCCACGGTGTAGTAGAAGGGCATGTAGAGCAGGAAGCTGCATCCGACCACGACCACACCGTAAACCGCCCGCCACCGGTCGACGTCGAGGAGCAGGCCCGTCCACAGGGCGGCGAGGGCGGCCAGCGTGAACAGCAGCGTCACGGTACGGGCTCGGTGCTCGACACGCGCGAAATGAAAGATCACGAAGTGCCCGATCACGGCCGCTGCGGTCCACGCCGCGCCCGCGCGGAGGGCCGTGCCGAGCGCGTCGGGATTCACTGCGGCGTGTCGATCTGCAGGAATGCGCGGAGCCCGCCGAACAGGCGCGCGACGCGCACGCCCTTGTGGGTGGCCAGGAGGGAGCCGTCGCGCTCCACCATCAGACGGGTGGACAGGAGCCCCTCGATCCTCTTGTCGAGCATCCACCCCATGCCGAGCCCGCCGCCGTAGCCGGCCTCTTCCTCCTCAGGCGAGAGCGCGCGGCCGGGAGACTCGTCGATGTCGATCAGGATGCGCAGCGAGAACCCTCGCTCGGCCAGGTTGTAGACCTGCAGCCATCCCCCGAAGAAGAGCGCGGCGTGGACGAAGAGGCCGAAGACGCCGCACAGGAAGGCGCGTGGCTCGACGAGCCGCTCGGGCAGGAGCCAGAGATCGGCCGGCGTCAGGGCGTAGGCCGCGACATAGAGCGGGATCGTAGCCAGGAAGATCCGCAGCATCGCGGCGGCCCGGCGGCGGACATCGACGATGCGGAAGACAACGGTGACGGCGGCCACGCAGAGCAGCGAGCTGGCGGCGGCGAGGAGGAGACCCTTCACCCCGGGCGCGTCCTACGCCTGCTCGCTCCACTTGCGGAAGTCGCCGAGGAACTGGTCCACGGCCTCCGTGGTCTTCGGGTGCTGGGTGAGCGCCGGGAAGAACTTGGGCGGCACCGTGACGATGTGGGCGCCGGCGCCGAGGGCCTCGTTGACGTCGGCGATGTGGCGGATGCTACCCACGATGATCTCCGACCGAATGCCGCCCTCGCGAAAGGCCCGCGCCGTCTGCTCCACCACGGACCGGGCGTCGTACCCGATGTCCTTGATGCGACCGTAGAACAGGCTCACGAAGTTGGCCCCCGCCAGCGCCGCCATGTACGCTTGGTTGAAGGACATGCAGCAGGTGCAGTTGACCATGATGTCGCGCTTGCGGAGCTCGGCCACCACCTTGAGCTCCCCCCAGCCTATGGGCACCTTGACGCTGAGCATGGGGTAGCGGAAAGCCGAGACGAACTTGAGGGCCTGATCGAGCATCTCCGCGGGATCGTCCACGAACACCTCGACGGACAGCGGCACCTCGCGCCCGAAGCGGCGGATCAGGCCGATGATCTTGTGGATGTGCTCCGTGAAGTCGGTCCGCTCCTCCTTCGCCAGGATCGAAGGGTTGGTGGTGATGCCCGCCACGAAGCCGCGCGCGAGCGACTCCTCGATCTCCGCCAGGTTCGCCGAGTCCACGAAGAGCTTCATGACTCTCCTCTCGTGAGCGTCAGGATGGTCGCGACGGCCTCGCGCAGGTCGGCCGCGCGATGGTCCGGCCGCGCCGGACCTTCCTCGGGCCCGGCCACCAGGATGGTCACGCACCCCGCCGCTCGTCCGGCGTCCACGTCCCGATACCGGTCCCCTACCATGAAGGAGCGCGCGACGTCCACTCCCCACTCGCGCGCGGCCTGCAGGAGGAGCCCCGGCTTCGGCTTGCGGCAGCTGCAGCGATCCGCATCCCGATGGGGACAGACGTAGACCGCGTCCACGCCGGTCTCGCGACGCAGTCGCTCGTGCATGGCCTCGAGGATGGGCACCGACAGCTCACCCGTCGCCAGCTCGGGCTGGTTCGTGACCACGAGCGAGAGGAGGCCGATCGCGCGCAGACGGCCCACGCTGTCGGCCGCCCACGGATAGACTTCGAAGGTCTCGAGCCCGAGCGGCGCTCCCCAGTGGCCCCCGCGCTCGACCATGGGATTGAGCACGCCGTCGCGGTCGAGAAACACGGCGCGCTTCATTGCCGCGAGAGGCCGGCGCCGCCGGCGATGCGCTCGGCCAGGCAGAACGCGATCAGGTGATGCAGCACGACGTGGAAACCCTCCACGTGAGGGGTCGTATCGTACGGCACCACGACGCAGACGTCGCACACCTCGCGCATGGCGCCCCCGTCGAAGCCGGCAAGTCCTATGGTGGTGCCGCCGCGCTCCTTCACGTACGCGATGGCCTTCATGAGGTTCTGGGACCATGCGCCGGCCTTGTCGCGACCGGTGCCGCCATGGACGCTGATGGTGACCAGCACGTCCCCCGGCCGATAAAAGGTCGCGAGCTGCTCCGTGTAGACATTGTCCCAGCCATCGTCGTTCACGAGCGCGCTCACGAGCGGGATATTGTCGACGAGACTCATGGCGCGCAGCCGTGGCTGTCCGGGAATGGCCGTCATCTTGTTGAGATCGGCGGCCAGATGCGTGGCCGTGCCCGCAGAGCCGCCATTGCCCGCCGTGAAGACCGTTCGCCCGTCCTTCCATGCCTGGTACAGGGTCTCGATCGCCCGGTCGATGTCCTCGCGGGAGACCTTCCGGGCGATCTCCTCCACACCCTGGAGGAACCGATCGATATACGCACCGTTCTTCACGAGAGCCGCTCCTTCAGGCTCCCGTCCGGCAGATGGACGGGATTGATTCGCCGCATGGTATAGACCTCCGAGCGGGTGATCTCGTCGAGATGCGCGCGGAAACGCTCGCTCCGCCACGGATCGAAGCCCGCCGCGATGGTCTTGCCCGTCAGCCCGTCGGCCTCGGGCGAGAGCAGGAACTCGACGCACGCCACCGGCACCTCCATGGGCACGCCTCCCTGAGCCATGGCTGCCTCGGTGCGCTCGAAATGCTCGCGCCCAGCCTGGTCAGGTCCGGCGCGCAGCGTCGCCTCATGGATCTCGGTGGCGACCATGCCGGGCGCGACCGCATTGACCGCTATGCCCCGGCCCTTGAGCTCTTCGGCCAGGCATTCCGTCAGGCGCACGAGGGCGGCCTTGGAGGTAGCATACGCGCTGTAGCGCGGAAACGTGCCGAATGCGCCGCCCCCCGAGAAGGTGATGATGCGCGAGCGATCGCCTCGCTCGAGAAGCGGGAGGGCGTGCTTGATCAGGAGATAGGCGCCGAAGACATTGTCCCGCAGGGTGGACCACCAGGCGTCGCTGTCCGTCTTCTCCACGGGTCCGCCGGCACCTCGGCAGCCACCCACCCTACCAGCGCGCGCACCTGGCTCTCATCGCCGACATCGCAGGCGCGGGAGCGCGCCAATGTGTCGCCCTGCGTGACGGCGCGGAGCGCGTCGACGCGTCGCGCGCAGGCGAAGACCGTGTCTCCACGCGCGGCAAGCGCCCGCACCAGAGCCGCGCCGATTCCGGCGCTGGCCCCCGCGATGAGGATCCGGCGGCCCGTCGTGGGGTTCATGGCGGGGCTCATGGCGACTCGCCGATGGTTACTCGCGTGAGACCCACCCGTCGGCAGCGTGCGCCGTCCAGCACTCCGGCCGCGTCCACCACCACGGGTGATCGCAGCCTTTCCTTGAGAGCGGACGGATCCACCGTGGCGAACTCATCCCAGTCGGTGAGAATGACGAGGGCATCGGCGCCCTCGGTCGCCTGAAGGGCGCTCGACGCCATCCGGACGTCCGCGGTGGGTGGAAGCGTCACCTGCGGGTCATATGCGGTGACGACGGCGCGGCCGGCCAGATCCCGCAGGAGCCTCAGGCTGATCGCGTTCTTGGTCGACCGGCTATTCTTCTTGTACGCGAGCCCCCACAGGGCGACGCGCGGCCGCGCGCCGTCGCGCAGGACGTGGCGATCGACGGCCCGCCTGAGCCACGCGTAGCGCGCGGCGCTCCGCTCGAGGATCAGGGCCGGAAGCCCTGCGTCGGTGCCATGGCTCATCGCCAGCTCGCGCAGTTGAACGAGGTCACGCTCGAGATTGCCGCCCGCCAGCCCCAGTCCCGGACGGATATAGGCGTGGGGACCGATTCGCCGGTCGCTCCGGAGCGCAGGCAGCATGGCCGCCATGCTCGCCCCTGTCACCTCGCAGAGATCCGCCAGGGCATTGGCATAGGTGACGGAGGCGGCGAGGTAGAGGTTGATGGCCGCCTTGCAGAGCTCCGCGCTCTCGTAGTTCATGCGGATCACGGGGCAACCGAAGCGGGCCACGAGGGCGTCGAGCGTGGGCTCGGGCGTATGGCCGGCCTCGGGCCCGCCCAGCCAATCGGACCCGCCCAAAATGATGCGCTCGGGCGAGAGATAGCGTGCGACGGCCTCGCCGATGACGAGCGTCTCGACCCAGTAGTAGAGGCGCGACCGCAGATCGGGCCGCTTCTCGCGGAGACGTCTGGCGAGCGCCCGTGTATAGCCCACGGGTACCTGGCTCATGAGCGCGACCACCCCCTCGGCGGGCAGCCACGGCAGGGCCTGATCGACATGGCGCTCGAGCTCCGACAGGTCGGCCCGGTTCTCGTCGTCGGTGACGGTGTCCAGCGCGACAATGATCGTCTCCGCTCCCTCGAGAGCGCCGAAATCACCGCTGAACGTGGGTGGCGTGCGAGCCAGAAGATCCGGGAGACCGGGTTCATCGACGGGCAGCGTCCCGCTCGCGAGCGATGCGGCCCGCGCGGGGTCGCCGACCGCCGTCACCTCGAAGCCCATGGAGGAAAGACAGGCGCTCGTCACGAGGCCGAGGTGAGAAAGACCGATGACGCCGATCCGCTCGGTCACGGCCCGCTCTTCACCGAGGCCTGAGCCAGGAGGGAGTGGATCGCCTCGGCGATGCGCCAGTCGTTCTCGAGCGAGCCTTCTCCCGCTCGCGCGCGCCGCTCGAACTCGTCGAGGTCCGCCTCCCAGGTGACGTCGCCCGCCGGCTGCTCCTCGCGCTGCTCCTCCGGAACACCGCTCGGCAGCACCCGCGTCCGACGCAGCAGGGTGGCCCCGCCCCACTTGCCCAGGCCATCCAGATGCAGCGAGCCCGCGCTCCCGAACACCTCGACGCGAAACGTGTTCTTCCAGAAGACATTGCCGACCTCGAGGATCACCCGGCGATCGGCGGAAGCGAAGAGCCCGTAGTCGAAGGTGCTCGACTCGACCGGCCGCAGGTCCAGGAGCGCGTAGCGCTCGCGCTCGTGGCCCAGGAGATAGCCGCAGAGGTCGAGGAGATGGCAGCCGAGGTCCTCCAGGACCCCGCCGCCGGATTCGCGCCAGGTACCGAGCCATTCGCGCACCGTGCCATTGCCGTAGAGCATGCGCACGCGGTCGAGCTTGCCGACGGCGCCCGCGTCGAGCAGCTGCTTGAGCCGCACGATCGCGGGCTCGAAGCGGTGATTGTACGACGTATACCAGACGGCGCCGCGGCGCGCGCGGGCGGCGAGCGCCTCGGCCTGGTCGCGGCTCGAGAAGAGGAGCGGCTTTTCCACCAGGACCGGCTTGCCTTCCGCGAGGAAGCGGCCGACATAGTCGAGCTTGGTCGGATTCGGGGTGGCCACGATCACCGCGTCGTACGCGTGGGGGTCGACCTCGTCCACCGCCCGCACGGTGGTCCCGGGCGCCATCGGATCCACCGTGGCGGCGCAGCGCGTCCCCAGAAGTCGCGCGCGGCGCGTGCCGATATTGCCGAGGCCGACGACGAGATAGCGGAGAACGCCCACCGTCGGCTCAGGCCCCCGCCGCGGCCCGCTTGAGGGCGTCGAGCTTGTCCTCGACCTCGGCAATGACGACCGGCACATTGCCCGGACGCTCACACGCCACGGCGGCGGCGAGGCTCCCGAGGATGCTGGCGATGACGATGCTGCCCGACTGCGCCAGGGCCAGGGTCGCCATGGCCAGCAGCGCGTCGCCGGCGCCGATGGGGTCGACGAGATTACCGACGAAGCTGTCCACGACGAAGAACTCGCGGGGCATCCGGCCCGGGCTGCGATAGGTCAGGATGCCGCGCTCGCCGAGCTTCAAGATCAGGTAGCGGCAGCCTGCGCGCTGGAAGAGAGTCTGCGCCATCGGGCGCACGCCCGAGTCCTGGTCTCCGAGGCCGAAGCGCGCCTCGCGCTCGTTCGGCGTGACGAGATCGAAGCCCTGAAAATCCAGGATATTGCCCCAGCGGTTCGACACCTGACTGTCGGCCGCGCGGAGCACGCCCGGTCGCACCGCCGCCGCGTATTGCTCGATCGTCGAGCGATGGAAGATCCCGTGCCGGAAGTCGCTGAAGATGACGACATCCGCCGGGTCTCCCTGAATGGCGTCGACGATCTCGCGGCGCAGCCGGTCGGACACGATGCGGTTGTCGACCCGGTCGACCTGGAGCATCCGATGATGATCGGCGATGAACCGCTCCTTGAGGGTGGTGGGCCGGCTGGCGTCGACGAGAGCCCGCGTCGCCACCCCGGTGGCGGCCAAGTCGTCGACCACGAAGGCCCGCAGCTCGTCGTCGCCCAGGATGGTCGTGAACGACACCTGGGCTCCAACGCTGCGGACGTGCTTGGCCACCACGGCGGCGCCGCCCACGAAGGTGTCGGCGTGCTCGAACCTGAGGCTGAAGCTCGGGGACTTGGCGCTCTGGCCGAGGAGCGAGCAGTACGAGTAGCGGTCAACGATGGTGTCGCCCACGACGTGCGCGCGGACGCGGCCGAGATCGTGCAGGGTCGCCCGCAGCTGATCGAAGCTGACGCCCTCGGACTGCAGCAGCGTGATCAGCTTGTCGACGGTGAGCCGGGGCTCGTGCTGGGTGATGATCGTGCTCGACGAGTAGACGACGTCGCCGGGCGTGAACACCATTTCGCCGCCGTACGCCTCGAGCGCGCCGACCTCCTCCTGCGTCTTGGGCGGCAGCGGACTCGTCTGATACTCGAAGCCCTTGGCGAAGAAGTCGGGCTGGACGATCCCGATGCTCTCGATCGGAGTCTCGTTGGGGTCGATGACGACATAGTCCACGAACTCGAGCGCGGCCAGGTTGGCCGCGCGGAGCTCCTGCGGCACGTACGGGCGGTAGGCGCCCTTCGTGATGTGGGCATCCGCCGTCACGCTGGCGATAAGCACGTCCGCCTTCTCCTTGGCGTACATGAGATGGCGAAGGTGACCGGGATGGACGATGTCGAAGGTGCCATGACACATGATGGCCGTGCGCTTCCGAGGACGAGGGCCGAGGAGGGCCGCCAGCTCCTCGCGGGTCTTGATCTTGTGAGCGAACTTTTCGTACATGATGCTCCGGCTAGCCCAGGTACTTGAACCAGTCCCGCGTGGCCTGGGCAATAGTGTCCACCGTCCACACCGGCGCCGCGCGCCAGTCGTCGATATGGTCGACCATGATCTTGACGCCCTCCTCGAAGCTCACCGTAGGCTCCCAGCCCAGCGCGCGTCGGATCTTCGAGATGTCGGCATGCGTGCGGTCGGGCTCCCCTGGCCGCTTCGGAACGTGCACGACGGGCCCGCCCAGGAGCTCGACCAGGCGGTTGACGCTCTGGGGCGCGCCCGCGCCCACGTTGAACACCTCGCCGGCCGAGCGCGATTGTGCCGCGAGGAGATTGGCCCGCGCCACGTCGGTGACGAAGACGAAGTCGCGGGTCTGCGTGCCGTCGCCCACGATCGTGAAGGGCTGGCCATTGAGCTTCTGCGCAAGAAAGACACCGAACACCGCCCCGTAGGTGCCTGACGTGCGCGAGCGGGGACCATAGGCATTGAAGTACCGGAGCGACACGACGGGGAGGCGGTAGACCTGCCCCCAGTGCAGCGCCATGGTCTCTCCCAGATACTTGCTGAGGGCGTACGGATATTCCGTGCGAATGGGCGCCGTCTCCGGCGTCGGATAGACATCGGAGATGCCATAGCAGGACGACGAGGCGGAGTAGATGAACCGCTCCACGCCGGCCGCCCGCGCCGCCTCGAGCGCCCCCAGCGTACCCATGACATTGGCGCGCAGGTAGCGCTCGGGGTGCTCGATCGACGGCACGATATCCGCGAGAGCCGCAAAGTGGAAGACCCAGCCCGCCCCCGCGAACTCCGAGGCCATGCGCGCGCCGTCGCAGACGTCTGCCGCGACCACCTTGAGCTGGGGGGAGCCGCGATGGTGGGCGAGGTTGCCGGGACGGCCCGTGCTGAAATCGTCCACCGCCACCACGTCGTGGCCTTCCTCGAGCAGAAGGTCGACCATGTGGCTCCCGATGAAGCCGCCCCCACCCGTGACCACGCTCCGGGGACGCGCCACTCCTAGCGCAACCCCGCCGCCTGGATGGCCTTGACGTTGTAGTACTCGATGGCGCAGACGGGATCGGGCACCCGGCCCGCGGCGAAGGCCCGGCAGAGATCGCGGACGGCGTCCTCGATGGTGCGCTTGGGAACGAAGCCGAGCTCCCGCCGGATCTTCTCCGAGGAGATGTGATACGAGCGCAGATCATCGGACGGCGTGGTGACGATCTCCACCTCCTCGCGGCCCGCCACTTCGCGGCTGACGACGTCGCGTACGATGGCGGCGATCTCGGCCACGGTGTGATTCTGGTAGCCGGCATTGAAGGTCTTGCCCGCGATGAGGCCATCGGGTACTTCGAGCAGCATGGCGTAGAGGTCACACACATCGTCGATGTGGATGTTCGGCCGGCGCTGGCTCCCACCGAAGACCGTAATCTTCCCGTTCACCACGGCCGACATGGTCAGGATATTGACGGTCAGATCGAGCCGCAGCCGCGGCGAATAGCCGCAGACGGTGGCAGGCCGGATCGTCACCGTCGTGAAGCCGGGCGCTTGGTGCTTGAAGAGCAGCGGCTCGCACAGGCCCTTGTACTTGTTGTAGTCGGTGAGCGGCACCAGGGGGTGCTCTTCGGTGACGTTCTCCGCGTCGCTCACGCCGTACACGCTCGAGGTCGAGGCGTAGATGAAGCGCCGCACCCCGGCCTCCCGGGCCGCCGTCACCATGGGCTCGAAGCACTCGAAGTTGATGGTGCGGCTCAGCCGGGGATCCAGCGCGAAGCTCGGATCGTTGGAGATGCAGGCGAGATGGATGACCGTCTCGTGCCCAGGAAGCGCGCGCCGCAGGAGGGCTTCGTCGCGGATATCGCCGGTGATCCGTCGGAGCCGGTCGGAGTCCGCGGGCAGATGGTCGCCGAAGAGAAACAGATCGAGCGCGGTCACGTCGTGCCCGGCCTCGAGAAGCCTTGGCACCAGCACCGCGCCCACGTATCCCGCGCCGCCCGTGACGAAGACGCGGCTCATCCGAGCGGTCTCCGCCGCACCTTGATGTCCCAGAAGAGCCGCGCCACCGTCTTGAGTGCCGTGGCCACATTGCGCGTAGTCACGGCGCTGGAGGCGCCAAACCGGCGCGCCTGGATATACATGGGCACCTCGACCGGGCGAAAGCCGGCGGCGAGGGCGCGCACGAGCATCTCCGTGAGGAAGACGAAGCCCCCCGTGGTCACGCGGAGCGTCCGGAGCACGCCCGCCGGGTAGATGCACGGCCCCTGGTAGTAACGGAGATCGAACCCGAAGAGGAAGTTGACGGTGTTCGTGAACGTGCGGGACAGCTGCTGGCGCACCCAGGGGCGGCTGTCCTGATTCACCGTGAAGGGTACCACGAGGTCCGCCTTGCCGATGGCCTCGAAGATGGCGCGCACGGAGGAGGGCTGAATCTCGTTGTCTCCGGGGATGAGCGCCACGTAGGCCTTGCTGGCCAGACCGGCGCCGTGGCGATAGGCCGCCGCGAAGCCGAGAGCCGGCGCATTGTGCACGACCTTCACGCCTCGGAGCTTCGTCACAAGCCGCTCCGCGAGGGCCCCGGTGCCGTCCGTGCTCCCGTCGTCGACGATGATGAGCTCGTAGTCCTCCGTGATGCCCTCGAGGGCCTCGAGTACGGTCTCGACGCACGCTTCGAGATTGCCCTCCTCGTTCCGTGCAGGAATCACGACGGACAGGCTGTTCAAAACGGCCCCTCGAAAGGTTTCGTGCTCGAGCCGGCGAGCCCGGCGGAGGCGCCGCGACTCAGCGTGTACCGCACGGCGGCGTGGATCTGGCGCGCGCCGGGGTAGAAGCCGGGCTCGAGGGCCTGGCTCGAAGGCACGGGGCTATCGGGCCATGTCACCCGGACGGGCGGCGCCTTCAGCGCGCCGAAGGCGTGCTCGGCCGTCACGGCGAGGAGCTCAGCCGACACGCCGCACGGCCCCCAGTCGGCATCGGCCACGACCAGCCGCCCCGTGCGGCGAACGGAGGCCAGCAGCGTCTCGCTGTCGAGGGGCCGCAGAGTGCGGAGATCGAGGACCTCGGCCGAGACGCCCTCGCCGGCCAGCGCGCCGGCGGCCTTGAGCGCTTCCCCGACGTACGGACCTACCGCCGCCACCGTGACATCGTTCCCCGCGCGCACGACGGCGGCCTTGCCGATCGGCACTTCGTAGTAGCCGTCCGGCACCTCGCCGTCCTCTTCGTGTAGCCAGCGGTGCTCGATATAGATCACGGGATCGTCATCTTCCACCGCCGCGATCAGGAGGCCCTTGGCGTCGTGGGGCGTGGCGGGCACCACGACCTTGAGCCCCGGGATGTGCGCGAACGTGCCGTGATGGCTCTGGGTGTGCTGGGGACCGTTGCCCCAGCCGCGCCCCACGATGGCGCGGATCACCAGCGGGACTGGATGAGCGCCGTGGAACATGGCGCGCCACTTGGCCGCGTGATTCACGATCTGGTCCATGGTCAGCATGGTGAAGTCGATGCGCTGGTGGACGAAGATCGGCCGCAGGCCGCGGAAGGTGGCACCGACGCAGATACCGGTGACGGCGCTCTCGGAGAGCGGGATGTCGAAGGCGCGGTCGGCTCCGAATTCGTCCGCCAGCCCCACCGTGGTGCCGAAAATGCCCTTGACGTCCGGAACGCCTATTCCCAACACGAAGACGCGCGCGTCTTTTCTCATCACCTCGACCGTCGCAGCGCGCACGGCTTCCCTAAACTTCATAGTAGGCCGGCTTCCAGGAGGGCTCAGGCCAGGGCGCCCGTCGGGCGTGGGCAAGGGCGTCCTCGATCTCGCGCATGACCGCCGCCCGGATACTGCGGTCCTCCTCATCGGTCACGAGGGAACGCATGCGCAGGATCGGGCAGCGCGCCTTCCAGCCCTCTAGCTCCTCGGCGGGGCGGAAGCCTTGCGCCACATCATCATTGGGACCGCAATGCTCGAGCCAGCGATAGGTGGAGCACTCGATCAGGCTCGGCCCGTGGCCGCGCCGCGCGCGGTCGGCGGCGACGGCGGCCGCGCGGTGCACGGCGAGGGCGTCATTTCCGTCCACGAGCTCGGACGGGATCCCGTAGGCCTTCATCCGCTCATGGATCTCGACGGGCGGCTGGCGATCCTTGAGAGGCGAGAAAGCGGCCCAGAGATTGTTCTCGCAGACAAAGACGACGGGCAGCCGCTTGAGGGAGGCGAAGTTGAGGCACTCGTGCCACGGCCCCTCTTCGACGGCGCCGTCGCCGAAGACGGCGACGGAGACCTGGGCCCGTCCCAGGATGCGGTCGGCGAGAGCGCTGCCCACGGCATGGGACATCCCGCCTCCCACGATGGCCGAGGTGCCCATGACCCCGGCGTCAACGTCGATCAGGTGCATGGAGCCACCCCAGCCTCCGCTACAGCCGGTGGCGCGGCCGAACAGCTCATCGACCATGGCGCGTAGACTCCCGCCCTTGGCGAGATACCAGCCGTGCGAGCGATAGTTCGCCGCCACCACGTCCTGTCGCCCGAGCGCGGCGCAGACGCCGGCGGCAACCCCTTCCTGTCCAATGTAGAGATGGGTCGGCGAGCGGATCTCCCGATCCGGATAGATCGCCGCGATCGTCTCCTCGACCATTCGCATCCGAAGCATGGCCTCGTAAAGCGAGCGCTCGAGGCTCATCGCGAGTAGAACTCCGTCACCTGCTCCACGACGTAGTCGAGCTGATCGAAGGTCAGATGCTGGTGGGCCGGGAGCGTGACGATCTCGCGGGCCTGCCGCTCGCAAACGGGGAAGTCCCCAGGCTTGTAGCCCAGGTCCTTGGCGGCCGGCTGCAGATGGACGGGCACCGGATAGTGCACCTTCGCTTCGACGCCGCGCTCGACAAGAAACCGGACCAGTCCGTCGCGGTCCTGCGCCTGGACCACGTAGGTCAGGTACGCGTGGCGGACCCCCGGTCGACGCGGAGGCACCGTGATGTGCGGCGCGAGCGGCGCGAGTCCGGCGTCGAGGCGCCGCGCGTGCCCGATCCGGCGCTCCGTCACCGCCCCCGTGGTATCCAGCAGATGCAGGCCAACGAGAGCCTGCAGCGTGTCGAGCCGGCTGTTCACGCCGAAGATCTCGACGGTGTCCCGGTCGCGAAGCCCGTGATTTCGACGCAGACGTAGATGATCGGCCAGGGTGTCAGAGTCGGTCACGATCATCCCGGCATCGCCCCAGACATTGAGCGGTTTGAGCGGATGCAGGCTGAAGCCGGCAGCCTCACCGAAGGTGCCGACCGCGCGGCCCCCGATGGCGGCCGTGAAAGCCTGGCAGGCATCCTCGACGATCGGCACGCGCCGCCGCTGCGCGATCTCGACGATGGCCGCCATGTCGACGGGATTGCCGGAGAGATGCACCGGCATGAGCGCGCGCGTCCTGGGCGTGACGGCGCGCTCGATGAGGGCAGCGTCGATGTTGTGCTCGGCGTTGACATCCACAAACACCGGCCTTGCGCCGGCCGCCACGATGGCGCCGACGCTGGCAATGAAGGTATTGGGGGCCGTCACCACCTCGTCGCCCGGCCGCACCCCGACCGCCTGTAGCGCCAGCGTGAGCGCCTCGGTGCCTGAGCCGACCCCGATGGCATGCCGAGCTCCCAGCATGCGCGCGTAGCGCTCCTCGAACTCGCCGACCGCGGCCCCGAGAGTGTAATCGCCGCGGCGCACGAGCTCCCGGATGTCGGCGAGGATGGCATCGGGCTCGGCGAACTGGCGGTCGAGATACGAGTACGGAACCCGCATCACCGCCGGGCTCGCCTTCCGTAGAAGGACAGCACGCCGTCGACCACGGCGTCCTGCTGCGCCTCCGTGAGCTCTGGATAGATCGGCAGGCTCAGGATCTCGGTGGCCAGACGCTCGGTCACCGGGAAATCCCCGCGCTTGTAGCCGAGCTCGGCCGCGGCTTCCTGGAGGTGAAGCGGGGTCGGATAGTGAACCTTGGAGTCGACGCCTCGCGCGGCCAGATGCCGCTGGAGATCGTCGCGCCGATCGGCGCGGATGACGAAGGTCTGATAGACGGCATGCTCCCCGGGTCCGTCTTCGGGCACGGCGACGGCATCGCCGAGCGCGTCGCGATAGCGCGCGGCGATCTGGCGCTTGGCCGCGGTCCAGCGCCCGAGATAGGGCAGCTTCTCGTTGAGCAGTGCCGCCTGCAGGGTGTCGAGCCGCGCATTGTAGCCCCAGGCGCCGCAATCATCCCGGCCCCGAAGGCCGTGATTGCGCTCCACCCGCAAAGCGTCGGCGAGCTTCCTGTCCGAGGTGGTGACAACCCCCGCGTCGCCGCAGGCCGCCAGGTTCTTGAGCGGATGGAGGCTGAAGCAACCCGCCGCCCCGAAGCTGCCGACCGCTTGACCGTCGAGGGTGGCCCCGACGGCCTGGGCGGCGTCCTCCACGACATGAAGACCGTGGCGCTCGGCAATGGCGCCGATCCTCTTCATGTCAGCGGGCCGCCCCGTGAGATGGACCGGCATGATGGCACGGGTGCTGGGCGACACCGCGGCGGCTACCTGCTCGGGGTCGAGATTGAGATCATCGCGTACGTCGGCAAAGACAGGCCGCGCTCCCGCGAGCGCGATGGAAGCGGCGCTCGCAAGGAACGAGTTGGGCGCCGTGATCACTTCGTCGCCCGCTCCGATCCCGAGGGCGCGGAGGGCAAGAAGAAGCGCGTGGGTACCGTCCGACATGCCGACCGCGAACGGTACACCGCATAGCGAGGCAAAGCGGCTCTCGAACTCCTCCACCTCGGGCCCCAGCACGTATTGCCCATGCTCGAAAACCCGGTCGACGGCCGCCAGAAGCTGCGCCCTGACGGCGCGATGCTGGAGATGCAGCGCCACGAACGGTACTCGCACCAACGAAGTGGACACTACCCTAGGCACCCCTCTCTTGACGGTGGTACGCCGCGCGGGAAACACCGGCAATTATAGCGGTTACGATGCGCTTCACAAAGCTCGCCGACGAAAAAAGGCCCTCATGACCGTATCCGACGGTAGACGTCGGAGGGTGGGAATACCCCTCCCCCGATCCGTCCGATGCGCTCAAAGCGCTCCGTCAGGAGCTCTCGCATGCGCTGAACGCTCTCCGGGCGGGCATCAGAGAGAGCGACCAGGAAATGCGGCGCGATGATCGCGAACGCCGCCTCCCGACCCAGCCAGCGATCGACGTCGGCGATTCCCCAGACCCCATTTCGCCGGGCGACCGTGGGGTCGACGGATTCCGGCGCCAGCGTGCCACCCGGAGACATGATCTGCTGCAGGTAGGGCCGCACCCTGGCGAGGTAAGCGGGCATGGGCTGCGCGAACAGAAACACGGGCGAGCCAGCCGGCACGAGCGCTCCGAGGTCACGCGCGGCCCGGTCCACCTGCTGAATCGAATCTCCGAAGAAGGGTACCGGAATAGGGCGCGGCATGAGTGGATGGCGCACGAACCCGACCGAAACCGTCAGCGCTACGGCCAACGTCGCCAGCGCCACGCCTCGGCCGAGACGCCCGAGATCGTCCCGGCGGAGAAGGGCCGCGAATCCCACGCCCAGCATGACGGCCAGGAGAGGCGCGAAGCTCGGAAAGTATGCCGCCACGATCTTGAAGTTGACACGCCACATCACGAAGTGCCAGAGAAGGAGCCAGACCCACAGCGAGGTCAGAATCCACAGCTCGCGCGGCCACGCGAGCACGGGGCGGATGCCGTGGCGGCGGGCGACGAGGGCGGCCCCGGCCGCAACACCAGCCCCGGCCACGGCCCAGGACTCGTAGCGCCGAGCGAAGAGGAGCACCGCCCAGAGCTGGTCGTCGAGATCGGCCTCCCGCACCGCGGAAAACTCGAGGATGGAGCGGTAGCCGAGCGGCGCCACGAACCGCCGGAGCAGCGGCACGTGCGCGAGGAGCTTGAGGTGCGTCGGGTCCGAGAGGAAGAAGGCGGCAGGTAGAATACCCGCGGCCACCACCACCGCCGCGCGCTCGCCCGCGCTTCGCGATAGCCAGAGTGCCCACACGAAGAAGAACGGCAGTGCGGGGAACAGGTTGGTGCGGGTCAGGAAGAGCAGCGACGCCGCCGCCATCCCGAGGGCCGCGCGCCACGGCAATGTGTCCTTCAGCATCACCCAGACCGCCGCCATGAGGATGAGGGCGGTGAGAGATTGATACGTCGCGGTCGCATAGTACCCGACGACCGCGCCCTGCGTCGCGACGAGAAGCCCCGCCAGGACTCCCGCCCGGTCGCCCCCCAGGAGACGCGCCACGGCCACCGTGACAGCCAGTACACCGACACCAAGGGCCAGCGACACCAACCGGGCCACCCACAGGTTTCGGCCGAACACGATCTGCGAGGCACCGAGCACGTAGAAGGGCAGCGGCATCCGTTGACCCGTCATCTCGTCCTGGAACAACGCCACCTGTCCGGTGATCGCCATCTCGCCGAGAGCGAGGAAAGACGACTCGTCGTCCCAGCTGATAAGGGTGCGCGAGTAGAAGAGCCCGAGCCCGAGATAAAGGAGCACGATGACGCCGCACGAGGCGCGGAAAGCCCGGCGCGACATGTCATGGCGAACCGCCGTGGCGATTCGAGTCATTCGCCGAACCGCTTCTGGACGAGCCGGACGTCTATCGGGACCGATCGTAAGATCTCGACGATGCGCGGCGCGGCGTGGCCGTCACCGTAGGGATTGGCGGCCGCGCGGGCCCGGACGCGGAAGGGGAGCGCCTGGGCCGCCTCGATGCCCCGCAAGATGTCCTCGCGCAAAGGCTCGACGTCGATCACGTTGGCCCCCCGGAGCCGTCCGCGCTGGCGCGAGCCCACATTGACCACGGGCAGCCCGAAGGTGGGCGCCTCGATGAGCCCACTCGAGGAATTGCCGATCATGAGGTCGGCGTGGCGCAGCAGCGAGAGATAGAGCCGCTCGCCCAGGCTCTTGGCGAGCCGGCAGCGCCGCGGATGGCGCCCCGCGAACTCCTCGATCCGCTCGATGATGAGCCGCCCCGCCGTGTCGGCATTGGGATACGTGATGACGATGAAGCCGTCCGTCTTCTCGAGCGCGGCCAGGAGCTC
>VAYJ01000193.1 GCA_005888465.1 Actinomycetota bacterium | reverse complement strand
GGTTCGAGATGATGGGGACCTCGCGTCTGGAGACCTTCGCCGACGGTGTCCTCGCGATCGCGGCCACGCTCCTGATCCTGGACGTGAGCGTGGGCGGGTCGCCGCTGTCCATCCAACTCGCTCGAGCCTGGCCGAGCTACGTCGCCTACATGGTGAGCTTCCTCACGATTGGGATCATCTGGGTGAACCACCACGCGATCATGGACCAGGTCGCACGGTGCGACCGGACGTTCCTGGTCGTGAACGTGTTCTTCTTGATGGTGGTCGCGTTCATCCCGTTCCCAACCCGGCTCGTCGCGCAGCACCTCCGGGGCGATGGGGCCGAGGCGGCCGCGATCGCGTACGGCGTCACGCTCACCCTGACTGCGGTCTTCTTCAACATCCTCTGGTTCTACGCAGCCCGGGGTGGCCGGCTCCTGCGCGAGGACGCCGACCCGCGCGTCGTGCGCGGGATCTCGCGAAGCTACCGGCCCGGACCCTGGATCTACCTCGCGGCGACGCTCATCGCCTTCGCCAACCCCCGTGTGAGCCTCGCCCTGTTCGCCGCCTTCGCCCTCTTCTACGTGCTGGAGAGCTCCCTCTTCGGTCGCGACCGGGACGCCTGATCCGCCAGAATGTGCGGGTGCGTATCTCGGCGAAGGCGGACTACGCGGTACGGGCGACGGCTGAGCTCGCCGCCGCCGCCGCGGCCGGCAAGGGCCCCGTCAAGGGCGAGCAGATCGCCACTGCCCAGTCGATCCCCCTCAAGTTCCTCCTGAATATCCTCACCGAGCTCAAGCACGCGAGGATCGTGCAGAGCCACCGCGGAGCCGAGGGCGGCTACGGCCTTGCCCGGCCGGCCTCGGGGATCACGGTGGCGGAGGTTATCCGGGCCGTGGAGGGCCCGCTCGCCAACGTGCACGAGTCGCGGCCGGAGGAGCTCACGTACGCTGGGCCGGCGGGACCCCTGCGCGACGTCTGGATCGCCGTGCGGGCGAGCCTCCGCGCGGTGCTCGAGGAGGTCACGCTCGCCGACCTGGCCTCGGGCAAGCTCCCCCGATCGGTCCGGGCGCTCGCCGCCGACCCGGACGCCCAGCACGCCCGCTAGGACTTCCGGCCCTTTTCAGGCCGTTCCTCTTGACAAGCGTGGGGGCTATTCTCTACCATCTCCACTCGTTCAGTAGACATACTCACCCCAGGGAGGCTTCCCCCGTGCACATCGATCTGTCGGTCGCGCTCGCAGGGCTCATCGTCGGCTTCACGGTCGGGCTGACCGGGATGGGCGGCGGCGCCCTCATGACCCCGATCCTGGTGCTGCTCTTCAAGGTCCAACCCCTGGCTGCCGTCTCGAGCGACCTGGTGGCCGCGATGGTCATGAAGCCTGTCGGCGGTTCGGTCCACGCCAAACGCGGCACGGTGAACTGGACGCTCGTGCGCTGGCTCGCGGTGGGCTCGATCCCGGCGGCGTTCGGCGGGGTGTTCGTCCTGCGGGCGCTCGGCGGCGACCGCTTCCAGAACAACCTGAAGATCATTCTGGGCGTGGTGCTGATCGTCGCGGCCACGTCGATCATCGTGAAGTCCTACCTGCAGGGCCACGCCGCGGAGCGGATGCGGCGCCACGGCTTGGAGCACGAGCCGTTCCGGATCAAGCCGATCCCGACGCTCCTGATCGGCGTCATCGGCGGACTCGTCGTGGGCATGACCTCTGTTGGGTCGGGCTCACTCATCATCGTGGCCCTGCTCCTGCTCTACCCGATGCTGACCTCGAAGGAGCTCGTCGGCACCGACCTGGTCCAGGCGATCCCCCTCGTGGCCGCTGCGGCGTTCGGCCACATCCTCTACGGCGACTTCCAGCTCAGCTTGACGACCTCGATCCTGATCGGGAGCCTGCCGGGCGTGTACTTCGGCGCGCGCCTGTCCTCGCGCGCCCCCGACGGGCTCATCCGCCCGGCTCTCGTGTTCGTGCTTGTGGCCTCGGGCCTGAAGCTCACAGGGCTGCCGACCCTTACGCTCGGCTACATCCTCGTTGGCATGATCGTGGTCGGCCTGCCCGTGTGGGGGGCAGTGGACGCGGCCCGCAAGCACGGTGATCGGTGGGATGGCGGCGAGCGCAGCCGAACCCGCTGGGTGCGCCTGCAGAGCTTCGGCGCGGTGGTGGGCGTCGGGTTCGTGGCCTCGATCGTGTACTTCGCAAGGGTCCGGCCACGGCTCGTCCCTTCGCGAGCCGCGGCCGTCCCCGCAGCAGCCTGACCGAGCTTCGCTAGATCAGCGGCAACCTGAGCCGTCCCTTCCGCTTTCGTTCGGGGCCAGCCGGGGAGACAGAGCGCTCGGCTACACTCCGAGGGAGTCCGAACACCGAGTTCACTCGAGGCGAAGTGCGCATGAAACGATTGGGGCTGGAGCACGAGGTCGTCGACCGCAACGTCTACGATCGAAGCGTCGCCCGGTTCCGTGAGCAGGGCATCGTCCTTCCTACGTTCGCCCAGCTCGCCGACCCCACGCAGATCCCCGAGCCAGTCCTCACGGCCCTGAAGGGGGTCGATCCCGACGAGCCCCACCCCCTGAACCTGTTCCGGGTGCACTGGTACAACGGGCCCGGCCGCGAGGACCGCGTGCCCGTCCCGGAGCACGTCGTGCTCCCCCAGGAGCTGACGGGGGTCGCGGCGCCTATCGTCGTGGCGCTGGGCGACCGGTTCCCGATGATCAACGCCCACAAGGTGCTCGCGGCGTACGGCTGTCTCGCCCCACGCGTGATCACGGGCCAGTTCGACCCGAGCACGAACCGGGCGATCTGGCCCTCGACCGGCAACTACTGCCGCGGCGGCGTGGCGATCAGCCGCATCATGGGCTGCCGGGGTGTCGCGGTCCTCCCCGAGGGCATGAGCCGGGAGCGCTTCGAATGGCTGGAGCGCTGGGTGGCCGACCCGGGCGACATCATCCGCACGCCCGGCACCGAGAGCAACGTCAAGGAGATCTACGACGAGTGCAACCGCATGTCCGAGGACCCGGCGAACGTGATCTTCAACCAGTTCTCCGAGTTCGGGAACCACCTCGTCCATTACCTCTGCACGGGCCGCGCGCTCGAGCACGTCTTCGAGTCGCTGCACGCGTCCGACCCCACCCTCCGCCTCCGCGCCTTCACTTCGGCGACCGGCTCGGCCGGCACGATCGCCGCCGGTGACTACCTGAAGGAACGCCACGGCACGCTCATCGCCGCCGTCGAGGCGCTCGAATGCCCGACGATGCTCGCGAACGGGTTCGGCGAGCACAACATCCAGGGCATCGGCGACAAGCACATCCCCCTGATCCACAACGTGATGAACACCGACCTCGTGATCGACGTCTCCGATCGGAGCACCGACCAGCTCGGCGTGCTCTTCGGGACGCCCGTAGGCAATGCCTTCCTTTCGGATCGGCGACATGTCGCAGACGCCGTCCTTGCCCAGCTACCGTCGTTCGGGCTGTCGAGCATCTGCAACGTGCTGGCCGCCATCAAGACGGCGAAGCACCACGACTTCGGACCCTCGGACGTCGTCGTGACCGTCGCCACCGACGGCGCCGCCATGTATGGGACCGAGCGCGAGAAGGTCGTCGCCCGCGACTTCGAAAACACCTTCGACGACCAGGCAGCCGCGCAGGTCTTCGGCGAGCACGTCCTGGGCGCGACCACCGACGACATGCTCGAGCTCACGACGAAGGAGCAGGAGCGAGTGTTCAACCTCGGGTACTTCACGTGGGCACCCTCGAAGAGTTCGCCGCGCGCAAGCCCCAATCGTTCTGGCAACAGATGCGCGACGTGATCCCCGTATGGGACGCAGGCATCGACGAGTTCAACGCGAAGACGGGAGCGCTGGCCGAGCGGTGAGCGCCATGCCGTCCTCGCTCGCCTGCTCCGGCTGCGGGTGGGCCCCACCCGACGACGACCCCTATCCTTTCCGTTGCGCAAACGCCGGCTCCGGCGACGACGTCGACCACGTGATCGTCCGCACCCTCGACGCCTCCAAACTGTCGTGGCCGACCGGAACCGAATCGAACACGTTCGTTCGGTACCGTGAGCTCTTTCGCTCTCATCATCTGGCGACCTCGCGGGGGATGCCCGACGCGGAGTACGTCGAGCTCGTGGAGCGCCTCGACAAGGAGGTCAGCGCCGTCGACGGCACGGGGTTCGTCGTCACCCGATTCGGCCGCCAGGACGCCCTCTCCGAGCGACTCGGGTTCTCCACGGATGGCGGCGTGTGGGTCAAGGACGAGACCCGGAACGTGTCGGGCTCCCACAAAGCGCGCCACCTGATGGGCCTCGCGATCTGGCTCGAGGTCGTGGATCGCCTTGGTCTGGGCGACAGCCGAGACCGGCGCCTGGCGATCGCGAGCTGCGGCAACGCGGCGCTCGCCGCCGCTGTCGTCGCCAGAGCGGCGAACCGCCCCCTCGACGTCTTCGTTCCCACCTGGGCGGACGATTCGATCGTGACCCGGCTGAAGGAGCTGGGCGCGACGATCACGCCGTGCCCCCGGGAGGAGGGCGTCCCTGGTGACCCGACCTACCACGCGCTCCAAGGGGCAATCGCGGGCGGCGCCATCCCGTTCACGTGCCAGGGCCCCGACAACGGCCTCACGATCGAGGGCGGCGAGACGCTTGGCTACGAGCTCGCCTCGCAGCTCGCGAACGACATAGGCGGGCTGCGCGATGCCGGTCGCCTTGGCGCCATACGAGCCGTCCCGCAACTCTTCGCCGTTCAGACTGAAGGTGGCCATCCGCTCCAGCGCGCGTACGACCGAATGAAGGCCCGTATCGTGGATCGGTTGATGACCTTGGGTCTCGCCCGCAACGAACGAGACCCGAATCCGATCGCGGATCGGATCGACCGTCCTGAGGTCCAAGATGAACTCGCGTACGCTCGAGCCAATCGCTCGATGTTCATGTGGCCATGGGAAGAGGAACCAAAGAGCATCGCTCACGGCATCCTGGACGACGAGACCTACGACTGGTATGCCGTGGTGTACGCAATGCTCGAGACGGCCGGCCTGCCGATCTTGGTGGACGAGGCGACCTTGAGAGAATCGAACGCATTAGCCCGATCGACGACCGGAATCGACGTCGACTACACGGGATCGGCGGGCTTGGCTGGTCTGATCAAGGCGGTCCCAAGCGAAGGGAACGTGATGGCGGTGCTCTTCACAGGGGCGATGCGAGGAGAGGGGAACGGCACATG
>VAYJ01000033.1:23832-27802 GCA_005888465.1 Actinomycetota bacterium | reverse complement strand
CACCTTCGTGAACACGGGATCGAACGCGAGGATGTGCTCGCCGAACGCGTCGCCGTACTCGAAGTCAAACTCGTCCTGGCCGCTCTTCTCCACCGGCATCGCGAAGACCAGACCGTCGCGTTTGGCGGTTCGGGCGATGTCAGCACCGAACTGCTCGTCGACCAGAAGCCCGGCAGCGTCCTTCGGCGCGCCGTCTGACAAGGCCTGCTGAAAGCCCTCGAAGATCACTTTCTTCGCGTCCGAGATGCGGGCGCTCTCCTCGGCGTTCGGGGTTCCCGCGATGCCGAGCATCTTCTTCTGGAACGAACCCCGGTGATCGAAGGCCAGGATGTAGAGTGACCGGTCGTAGCCGAGCGTCGAGGCGTCCACCGCTTCGTCTCCTTTCGGGCCAGTGGGTTGCGAGCGGACCTAGGGCCGCCCGGATTCTAGCCCGGTGGGGCCCTCAGGCCCCACGACGAGGCGCGAGAGGCCGACCGCCATAAGCACGACGATCGCTGTGGCACCCGCGGACATGACCCCCACTCGAAGGGCGAGCGTGCGCACCAGGGCGAGGCAGACGTTGTCCGGCGGGCCGGCGGGCATCGCCGGGTCGAAGCTCGGGACCGCGCACATCCCCGCGCCGGCGAGCGCCGAGGAGGCGGCGGTGAGCGCGCCCACGGTGAGCGAGAGGAGCGTGACGCCGACGCCGAGCGCGCGGCGCGAGCTCTTCACGGTCGCTCGAACGGGTTGGTCGGCGTGAGGGTCTGCACCACGATCGGGTCGGCCTCCTTCGCGAAGCGCGCCGCGTCCGACGGAGACCCCACGACGAAGCCGTAGTGCATCGGGACGGCGATCTGGGGAGCGATGGCCTTGGCGAGACCCGCGGCCTCGCCGGCCTCCATGGTGTAGGTGCCGCCGATCGGCAGGAACGCGACGTCGGCCCGCACGTCCGAGAGCTCGGGCGCGTGGTCGGTGTCCCCCGCGTGATAGTAGGAGTGCTCGCCCAGCGTGATGATGTAGCCGACCCAGTCGTTCGACCGCGGATGCATGTCCAGCCGCTCCGGGTGCACGTTGTACGCGGGGACGGCCTGGGCGCTGATCCCGCCTACGTGCACGGTGTCCCCGGGTCGCACCGGCGTGACATCCCCCGACAGCTCTCGGGCGATGTCGTGCGGCGCGACGAACTTCGTGCCCTCGGTCCGGATCCGCTCGATGTCCGCCGGCTCGTAGTGATCGGAGTGCGCGTGGGTGATGAAGATCACGTCGGCCGGGTCGTCGGTGGTGAGGCCCCACGGGTCGATGTACACGGTGACGCCGCCCTCCTGCCAGCGATAGGCCGACTGCCGGAACCAGGTGAACGCCTCGAGCACGGCTGCCTCCTTTGGGACCGGGAGGTGGTTGGAACCGGAAGCCTACCCCGATCGGCGGACTGCTACCCTCGGGGCCCGTGGACCTGCCCGAGTCGCTCATCCCGACCCCGGGCCCCTACTACCGAAAGCGCGCCGCGCTCACCCTGCTTCGCAACAATCCCGACTTCCGGCTGCTCTTCGGCGCCGAGATCATCTCGTTCTGCGGCGACTGGTTCCTGTTCGTCGCGCTCGCGGGACAGGTGTACGACCTCACGCACTCGGCCGCCCTCGTCACCGCGCTCTACGCGACGCTCACGGTCCCGTTTGCCCTGGTCGCGTTCGTCGGTGGCGCGCTCGCCGACCGGTACAACCGCAAGGCGCTGATGATCTCCGCGGACACGGTCCGCGGGTTCCTGGCGCTCGGCTTCTTCTTCATCCACACCGCGTCACAGGTCTGGATCCTGTTCCTGCTGTTCGGGTCGATCTCGGCTCTCGGCGCCGTCTTCAACCCGGCGGCGAGCGCGGCGATCCCGAACCTCGTGTCCCGTGAGGACCTGGCGGCGGCGAACGTGCTCGGGGCGGCCACGTGGGGCACCATGCTTGCCGTCGGTGCCGCGATCGGCGGCCTCGTGGTAGTCGCCTTCGGCCGGGGCGCGGGCTACGTCGGCGACTCGGTGTCCTTCTTCCTCTCGGCGGCGTTGGTCATCGGGATCCGCGGGCAGTTCTCGGAGCCCCGGCTCGGCGAGGACCGTCACCCCGGGCTGATCGAGGCGACGAAGGAGACCCTCGGATACGCGCGCCGGGATCGGCGGGTGCTCGCGCTCCTGGCCGTCAAGGGCGGGTTCGGCATGGGTGCCGGGGCCATCGCCTTTCTGCCCGTGCTCGCGCTCACCGTGTATCACGCGGGCGATCGGGGGACGGGCATCTTGTACGCGTTCCGTGGCGCGGGGATCGTGCTCGGGCCGTTCCTGGTTCGCCCCTTCATCCGCGAGGACGACCTGCGCACGGTCTTTTGGGGGATCGGCCTTGCGTTCGTCGTGTTCGGCTCGAGCTACGCGTTCGTCGCGTGGATGCCGGTCATCTGGCTCGCCGGCGTGTTCGTGCTGCTCGGCCACCTCGGAGGCGGCATCCAGTGGACGCTCTCCACCTACGCATTGCAGCTCATCGTGCCCGACCGGATTCGCGGACGGATCTTCGCGTTCGACGAGGCGCTGATCTCGCTCACGATCGCCGCGTCGGCCACCCTGGCCGGATGGATCGCCGACTATGTGGACGTGCGCGTGGTAATGCTCGGGCTCGCCGGCGTGACGCTCGTCTTCGCCGCGGCCTGGTCGCTCGCTACCCGGGCGGTGCGGCGGTCCCTGCGTCCGGTGCCGGCGGCATCGGCGGAGCCGGAGGTGCCGGCGCGGCCGGAGCTCCCCCCGAACCCGCCGAGCTGAAGTCCACACGGGGCGCCGCGGCCACCGCAGCCCGCTCCGCCTCGGGGATCTCGAAGAACTCCTGCTCCTTGAACCCGAACGAGTTCGCCACGAACCGCGAAGGGAACGACTGCACGCGGCGGTTGTAGTCCTGCACGTTCGCGTTGTAGAAGCGGCGCGCGGCCTGGATGCGGTCCTCGGTGTTGGAGAGCTCGGACTGCAGCGCCAGGAAGTTCTGGTTCGCCTTCAGATCGGGGTAGTTCTCCGCGACGGCGAAGAGGCGCCCCAGGGCGGCAACGAACGGACCTTCCGCGGCGGCCTGCGCGGCCGGCGACTGGCCCGAGGTGGCGGCGGCGGCCGACCGGGTCCGGGCCACCTCCTCGAAGACCTCGCGCTCGTGCGCCGCGTACCCCTTCACGGTCTCCACGAGGTTCGGGATCAGGTCGTACCGACGCCGGAGCTCCGTATCGATGTTCGCGAAGGCGTTCTTGATGAGGTTGCGCTGGCTGACGAAGCGGTTGTAGGAGGCGGCGAGGCCGAGGGCCAACACCACGATGATCCCCAGGATGATCCACAGCACGATCACGACGAGCTCCTCTCCGTCGGGTCGGTTCCTTCCCCTTGCCGGATACCGTACTCGGTTCGCACCAGGCGCGGGATGTGGTCGCGGAAGAGCTGGGCGGAGCCGAAGAGCGGGATCAGCTCGGTCGGCCGCCGCCGGTGCCCCGCGACCTCGAAGCCGAACGCCCCACCGGTCGAGAGCAGCCAGTTCATCATCCGCGGGTCGATCAGCTGGTAGGCGACCTGCGGGTCCTGGGCCGTCACCTTGAACATGCGGTTGAACTCCTCGCTCTCGAAGTCGAGGTCGCGCGCGCCCAAGTGCTCGGCCGCCCGCGTGAGGAGCGTCTCCTTGCTGATCGAGACCCGGGGGACCGAGCAGTCGAGGTCGGCCACGACCACCGAGAAGTACGAGTAGGACTTCGAGCGGCCGCCTTTGGAGTCAGAGGACTCCGTGTAGTACCAGTAGTCGGCCTCACGAACCGGCAAACCATCCCAGGTGCCCGAGAGCACGTTCTCGCAGCCGCGCCCGTCGCCCATCCCGAACAGGTGGAACGCGTACGAGGACGGAAGCGCGAAGGGATCGACCCGCGAGTACTCGAGGCCACGCTGGGTGGCGAAGCCGAAGAGGGCCTCGCGCCGCCGCTCCTTCGCGCGATACGAGAG
>VAYJ01000033.1:0-23711 GCA_005888465.1 Actinomycetota bacterium | reverse complement strand
GGCGAGCGGGTCCTGCACCTCGCGCTGGATGAGGCGCTTGAGGGGCCTCGCCCCGAACGTCGGGTCGTAGCCCTTCATGGCGAGGTATTCCCGCGCGGCCGGCGTGACCGAGAGCGTCAGGTGACGGTCGCCGAGCCTCGTCTGGAGGTTGCGAAGCTGGATGTCGACGATGCCCGCGATCTCGTCCTTCCCGAGCGGATGGAACACGATCGTCTCGTCGATGCGGTTCAGGAACTCCGGACGGAACGTCGCGCGGACCTCGGCGAGCACCTCCTCGCGCTGCTCCTCGGGCGAGCGTCCGGGCTGGAAGAAGACGGCGGACCCGATGTTCGACGTCATGACCACCACGGTGTTCTTGAAGTCGACGGTGCGGCCCTGCCCGTCGGTGAGGCGCCCGTCGTCCATGAGCTGCAGCAGGACGTTGAAGGCGTCCGGGTGGGCCTTCTCGATCTCGTCCAACAGCACGACCGAGTAGGGGCGGCGGCGGACGGCCTCCGTGAGCTGGCCGCCCTCCTCGTACCCGACGTAGCCGGGCGGCGCGCCGATCAGCCGCGACACGGTATGGCGCTCCTGGTACTCGCTCATGTCGATCCGGATCATCGCCCGTTCGTCGTCGAACAGGAACTCGGCGAGCGCCCGCGCGAGCTCGGTTTTGCCGACGCCGGTGGGGCCGAGGAACAGAAAGGAGCCAATCGGGCGGTTGGGGTCCGACAGGCCCGCGCGCGAGCGCCGGATCGCGTTCGCGACGGCGGACACGGCCTCGTCCTGGTCGATCATCCGCGCGTGGATGCCCGCCTCCATGTGCACGAGCTTCTCGACCTCGCCCTCCATGAGGCGGGCCACCGGGATCCCGGTCCACTTCGCGACGACCTCGGCCACGTCCTCCTCGTCGACCTCTTCCTTGAGCATCTTCCGGTCCGTCTGCAGGGCGGCGAACGCGTCGTTCGCCGCGTCGAGACGCTTCTGCAGCTCGGGAAGGCGCCCGTACCGGATCTCCGCGGCCCGCTCGAGGTCGCCGTCCCGGTCGGCCCGGTCGCCCTCGGAGCGGACGGCCTCGATCTCGGACTTCAGCGAGCGGATGCGGTCGATGTGCTCCTTCTCCTGCTGCCAGTGCGCCATCATCGCGGCGCTCCGTTCCTTGAGGTCCGCAAGCTCCTGCTCGAGCTTCTCCAGCCGTTCCTTCGACGCGGTGTCGGTCTCCTTTTTGAGCGCCGCGCGTTCGATCTCGAGCTGCTTGCGCCGGCGCTCCACCTCATCGATCTCGATCGGCATCGAGTCGATCTCGATCCGCAAGCGGCTCGCGGCCTCGTCGATCAGGTCAATCGCCTTGTCCGGCTCGAACCGGCCCGTCACGTAGCGGTCGGAGAGGATCGCCGCCGCGACGAGCGCCGCGTCGGTGATCCGCACGCCGTGGTGCACCTCGTAGCGCTCCTTCAGCCCACGGAGGATCGCGATCGTGTCCTCCACGCTCGGCTCGCCGACGACGATGGGCTGGAACCGGCGCTCGAGCGCGGGGTCCTTCTCGATCCGGGTTCGGTACTCGTCGAGCGTCGTCGCCCCGATCGCGCGGAGCTCGCCGCGCGCGAGCATCGGCTTCAGCATGTTGCCCGCGTCGACGGCGCCCTCGGCGCCGCCCGCGCCGACGATCGTGTGTAGCTCGTCGATGAAGGTGATGATCTGGCCCTCGCTTTCGGCGATCTCACGAAGGACCGCCTTGAACCGTTCCTCGAACTCCCCCCGGTACTTCGAGCCCGCCACCATGGCGCCGATGTCGAGCGCCACGACGCGCTTGCCCTTCAGGCCCTCGGGGACGTCGCCGTCGACGACGCGCTGCGCGAGGCCCTCCACGATGGCGGTCTTGCCCACGCCGGGCTCACCGATGAGCACGGGGTTGTTCTTCGTGCGCCGCGACAAGACCTGGATCACGCGGCGGATCTCGTCGTCCCGGCCGATGACCGGGTCCAGCTTGCCCCGTCGCGCCAGATCGGTGAGGTCGCGCCCGTAGCGCTCCAGCGCCTGGTACTTCTCCTCGGGGTTCTGATCGGTGACGCGCTGGCGGCCACGGATGGCGGCGAGCGCCGCCAAGACGGTGTCACGATCGATCCCGGCGTCGCGGAGCATGTGAGCGACGTCGGTCGCGCCATCGAGGAGAGCGAGGAACAGGTGCTCCGTCGAGACGTACTCGTCGGTGAGGGTCTCAGCCTCGACGAAGGCGCGCTCCAGGATGTGGCGGCACCCCGCGGAAAGCTGGGGTTCCTGCTCCGGCCCGTAGACCTTCGGGAGCCGGTCCATGAGCTCCTCGGCCCGGTCGCGGAGCCCGCGAGGCGACTGACCGATCCTCTGGAGCAGCGGATACACGACGCCTTCGGGGTCGCCGAGCAGCGCCACGAGGATGTGCGCCGGCTCGATCTGCTGGTGGTGCCGATGCGCGGCGAGGGCGGTCGCCGCGCGGAGCGCCTCCTGAGACTTGAGCGTCAGCCTGTTGGGGTCCACGGCCATCAGCTCCCCGGTCCTGCCTCGATGGGACCCCGCGCGTGGTCCTGTGGGCGAACGTTCGCGCGGACGCCGACCTGGCGAGCGGCATGCCGGATGGGGCGGACGCTCGATACGGTCACCATGTCCGCTCGCGGGTGGCGCTCGTGCAGCCGGTCGAGCTCGGCCTTCGCGCGGCGAACCGAGGCCTCGAGCTCGCGATCGAGCCGCTCCATCCGCCGGCGCATCCGGTCGAGCTGGTCCTCCATCTCCACGATCATCTTGACGCCGGCCAGGTTGATCCCTTGGACCTGGGTGAGCCGCTGTATCGTCTGCAGGCGCTGGATGTCGCGCTCCGAATAGCGACGGTTGTTGCCGGCGGTCCGGGCCGGGGTGAGCAGGCCCTTGCGGTCGTAGATGCGAAGCGTCTGCGGATGCACACCGGCGAGCTCCGCGGCCACGCTGATGATGTACACGGCACGGTCCTGCGCCCCGGCCGTCCCGGAGCGGTCCTCGGAGCGACCGGGCCGAGGCTGCCTTCGGGCCATCACGTCACCACCTCCCGGAGCATGTCTGCCCGCCCGGGCGGAACCTGCTCGATCTCGTGCAACTGCTTCACCAGCTCGCGCTCCTCCTTGGAGAGGTGTCCGGGCACATCGACCTTGACGGTCACCAGCAGATCGCCGTGGCCGCCTCTGCGCGGCTTCGGAGCGCCGCGTCCCCGGATGCGAAACGTCTTGCCGCTCGGGGTCCCGGCCGGGATCTTCAGGGTGACCGAACCGTCCAGGGTCGGCACCGAGACGTTCGCGCCGAGGACCGCCTCGGCGAAGGTGACCGGCAGCTCCATCGTGAGGTCGGCGTCCCGCCGGCCGAAGACACGATGCTGGATGACCCTGACGCGAACGTACAGGTCTCCCGCGCGCGACCCCGGCGGCCCGGGCTCCCCGCGGCCAGGAAGCCTGATCCGCGCGCCGTCCTTCACGCCCGCAGGGATCTTCACGGAGAACTCCCGCGTGCGACGCACGCTCCCCGACCCTGCACATTCGTGGCACGGATGCTCGACGATCCGCCCCGAGCCCCGGCATTGGGGACAGGTTCGTTCGAGCGAGAACACTCCCTGGTTGACAGCGACCGAGCCCGTACCGTGACACGTCGGACACGTGACCGGGCTCGTGCCGGGCTCCGCGCCTGATCCCCCGCAGACAGGGCAGGTGGCCGGGCCCTTGATGCGGAGCGGCACGGTGGCGCCTCGCATGGCGTCCTCGAACGAGACGCGCGCCTCGGTCTCGAGGTCGGCCCCGCGCGTCGGTTGCCGCGAGGTCTGGCCCCCGCGGAACAAGCCGAAGAGATCCTCCAGGTCGCCGAAGTCCGCCGCGCCGAACCCCCCGCCGAAGGGCGACCCATCCGTTCGACCGCGCCCGCCGGGTCCGAAGCCCCCGGACCCGTACCCGGCAGCCGCCATGTCGCGCACCTGGTCGTACTGCGGGCGCTTCTCCGGATCACCGATCACGTCGTAGGCGGCGGAGACCTCCTTGAAGCGTTCCTCCGCCTGCGTGTTGCCGGGATTGGCGTCGGGGTGCCACTTCTGGGCGAGCTTCCGGTAGGCCTTCTTGATCTCCACGGCCGAGGCGTTCTTGGGCACGCCGAGCGTCTGGTAGTAGTCCCGCTCGAACCACTCGCGTCGTGGTCCCTCGCTCACGTCCCTGCCTCCGTCCCGATTACTTGCGAACGACCTTCACCCCGGCGGGACGGAGCACCCGCCCGCGCATCCGGTACCCCTGTCGGAAGACGTCGGCCACGACCGGCTCGCCGTCACCTTCGCCCGTCTGCATGAGCGCTTCGTGCAGCTCGGGATCGAAGGGCTCACCGGCGGCAGGGATCCGCTCCAGCCCCTCGGCCCGCAGGCTGTCGAGGAGCTTCGCGTAGACGAGCTCGACCCCGCGCAGGAACTTCTCGAAGTCGGGGCGCTGCTCGGCGGCGACGAGCGCCAGATCGAACTCGTCCAGCACCTCAAGCAGACGGCGCACGAGCGGCTCCGAGGCCATCTCGACCGCGCGCGTCTGCTCCTTCAGCACCCGCTTGCGGTAGTTATCGAACTCCGCCTTGAGCCGGAGCAGGTGGTCCTTGTACTCGGCGGCTTCGGCCCGCGCCTGCTCCAGCTCGGTCTGCGGCGTCGCGGGGGCCGGGGACCGAGGCTCCTCGGCCTCGGCTCCGCCCTCCTGATGGATGCGGCGCTTGTCCGTCACCTTGACGCGCGGATGCACCTCGCCCGTGCGCTGCTCGTCGCCTCGATCGTGCTCGCTCATCAGGAGGAGCCGCCTTCGTCGACGATCTCGCCTTCCACGACGTCGCCCTCGCCCGAGCCTGGCGCCGCGTCCTCGGTGCCGGTCGCGGCGGCCGCCCCGCCCGGCTGGGCCTGCTGCTGCGCGTACATCGCCTGCCCGATCCGCTGGAACGCCTGCATCAGCACTTCGGTCGAGGCCTTGATCCGTTCGGCGTCGTCGCCCTTCAGCGCCTCCTTGACCTCGTCGTTCGCCTTGGTGACGGCCTCGCGCTCCTCCGCGGGTACCTTGTCGCCGTAATCGGCGAGCGCCTTGTCCACCTGGTAGACCAGGTTGTCGGCGCTGTTGCGCGCCTCGGCCGCCTCGCGCCGCTGGTGGTCCTCGGCCGCGAAGGCCTCGGCGTCACGCTGCATCCGGTCGATCTCGTCCTTGGAGAGCGCGGTGCCGCCCGTGATCGTCATCTGCTGCTCCTTGCCCGTCGCGAGGTCCTTCGCGGAGACGTTCACGATGCCGTTCGCGTCGATATCGAAGGCCACCTCGATCTGCGGGACGTTCCGCGGCGCCGGCGGGATGCCGACCAGGTGGAACTTCCCGAGCGAGCGGATGCCCGGTGAGGACACCGTCTCGCCCTCGCCCTGGAGCACATTGATCTCAACGGTCGTCTGGCTGTCCGACGCCGTTGTGAAGATCTCGCTCCGGCGGGTCGGGATGGTGGTGTTCCGCTCGATCATGCGCTGCACGATGCCCCCGAGCGTCTCAACGCCCAGGGAGAGCGGCGTCACGTCCAGGAGCAGGATGTCCTTGACGTCCCCCTTCAGGACGCCCGCCTGCACCGCCGCGCCGACCGCGACGACCTCGTCCGGGTTCACGCCTTTGTGGGGGTCCTTGCCGCCAGTGAGCGATCGAACGAGCTCCTGGATCATGGGCATCCGGGTCGAGCCGCCCACCAGGATCACGTGGTCGATCGCCGAGACGTCCTTGCCCCAGTCCTTGACGGCCTGCTGGAACGGACCCTTGCAGGCGTCCACGAGGTCCGACGTCATGCGCTCGAGCTCCGAGCGGCTGAGCTTCATGTCGAGGTGCAGCGGGCCCTCGGCCGTGGCGGTGATGAACGGCAGGTTGATCGTGGTCTCCATGACCTGGGAGAGCTCGATCTTCGCCTTCTCCGCGGCCTCCTTCAGACGCTGGGTCGCCATCCGGTCCTTCGAGAGGTCGACGCCGTGCGCGTCCTTGAACCCCTTCACGAGCCAATCCATGACGCGCTGATCCCAGTCGTCGCCGCCGAGCTGCGTGTTGCCAGCGGTCGCCTTGACCTCGAACACGCCCTCCCCGATCTCGAGGAGCGAGACGTCGAACGTGCCGCCGCCGAGGTCGAAGACGAGGATCGTCTGGTCGTGCTGCTTGTCGAGCCCGTAGGCGAGCGCGGCCGACGTGGGCTCGTTGATGATCCGGAGCACCTCGAGGCCGGCGATCTTGCCCGCCTCGTTCGTGGCCTGGCGCTGCGCGTCGTCGAAGTACGCCGGCACCGTGATGACGGCCTGGTTCACCTTGTCGCCCAGGTAGGCCTCCGCGTCGCGCTTGAGCTTGCCGAGGATCTGCGCAGAGATCTCCTGCGGGGTCCACTTCTTCCCGTCGATCTCGAGATTCCAGTCCTTGCGCCCCATGTCTCGCTTGATCGAACGGACCGTCCGGTCCGGGTTGGTGATCGCCTGGCGCTTGGCCACCTCGCCGACGAGGATCTCCCCCGTTTTGGCGAAGCCGACGACGGAGGGCGTGATCCGCGAGCCCTCCGCGTTCGGGATCACGAGGGGCTCGCCGCCCTCGAGGACGGCCACCACCGAGTTCGTGGTCCCAAGGTCGATTCCGACTGCCCGCGGCATGCCCTACCTCCCTACCTCGATTGCCTAAGTGTGATTCCATGATAAAGTTTGAGTGTCCCATTGACAAGCTGGCGGCCCTGGCTAGGGCGTCCGCCCGTCCCTCGAATTTTCCGAGGGCGGAATGGTTGAGGAAGGCCTAGCGCCTGCCGATAATCAGGCCGCGCGGGGTACTACCTCAGAAGGAGGTATCGATGAGCACCGAACCACCGGCACTCGGGAAGGGCGTCTTCGGATATCGCAAGTCGGCTGTGAACCAGATCATCGCCGACCGCGACACGATGCTCCGTCAGGCCGAGGGCCGCGTCCGCGCAGCCGAGGGCAAGGTCTCGAACCTCGAATCGGAGCTCGTGGGCGTGCAGCAGCGGAACCAGCGGATGGAGGAGCAGCTCGAGCGCCTTCGCGCGCAGGTCACGGCGCTGATGGGGGCGAGCCCGCTCGCGGGCACGGCCATCGCCGCGCCCGAGGACGCACCGCCCGCCCCGGAGGATCGGATGCCGGAGCCCCAGCCCGTATCGGAGATGCCGGTCGCGCCCGACGCTGACGAGGCCGACGCCGCGCCCGCGTACGAGGTCTCCCCTGCGGTCCAGGACGAGACCGGCTCGGACGCCTGGGCCGGCGTGGCCCAGCCCGAGGACGCCCCGCCGTACCCCTTCGACGCGGACGTCTACGGTTCACCCGCGGAGGCGGAGTCCCCGCCCGAGGAGGAGCCGCAGGCTGAGGCCCCCCCGATGTTCGAGGTCGACCCCTTCGCGCCGCCGGCGGAGTCGGCGAGCGAGCCGTCGACCGATGAGACGATCACAGCTCCCGATTCCGCAGAGCCGGGGTTCGACGTCGACGCGTTCGGCCAGCATTTCGTGGACTACACAGAGACAGAGCAAGAGGCCAGCTACGGCTACCGGTACGACTGGAGCGAGCCTTCCGAGACCCCCGAGGCCTCCGCCGAACCCGAGCCCGAGCCCGAGTTCGAGGCCGCCCCTGCCGAGCCCGAGGCTGCTGCCCAGCCCGAGGTCCCGGAGGCGGAGGTGACGGCGCCCGAGTTCGATACGCCCGTCGCCCAAGAGCCACCGGCCGCCTCAGACCCGTTCGCCGCGCTCGTGCCGAGCGAGCCTCCTGCTGCCACGGCCCCACCCGTACCGGTGCCCGGCCCGTCGCGCTCGAGCGACTCGGCGTCCAAGCTCGTCTCCGATGAGCTCGCCGGAATCCTGGCCGCGGCCGAGGAGTCCGCCGCACGCATCATCGAGCGCGCGCGCTCCACGACCTCGCGCCAGGTCGCGAGGTCCAACCGCGTCTGGCACGACGTGCAGAGCGAGGTCTCGAAGTTCGTCGCGTGGCGCCAGGGCGTGGAGCCAGTGATCGGGGCCGTGCAGTCGAAGGTGGACGCGGTGCGCGAGCTGATCGAAGGGGTCCCCGAGCGGATCCGTGAGGCGCTCGCTCCGATGGCGGAGTCGATCTCGGCCATCGACGCGGACCTCGCCGACCTCGCGGCCGCCTCGACGCCCCCGCTCCTGCTCACCCCGAGCGACCTCGAGGCCGACGACGACGTCGACGAGTGGTCGGTCGAGGCCCCGCCCCAGAAGGCGCAGGCGTCGCCGGTCTCCGACGAGACCGCGTCGGGCGAGGACGACCTGAACGGCCCCTCGTACGGCTACCACGCCGGCTAGGGCGCACTTGCGGCCCTCTCGGGCCCGCCCCTAGACTCCTGATCCGCGTTGCTGATTGGACCCGCGGTCCTCGGACTCGCCCTGCTGGCCACCTTCGGCCTGTTCTCTCGCCGGGCGGACCAGCTTCGTCGCTTCGTGCTCCTCGGCACGCGCGGACGGCCGATCGACGACCTCCCCGCGCGCGTCGGCGCCGAAGCCGTCGTCGTGCTCGGACAGCGCAAGCTCCTGCAGCGCTTCGTTCCCGGGATCATGCACGCCTTCATCTTCTGGGGTTTCCTCGTCCTGCTCACGACCATCGTCGAGGCGTTCGGTGAGGTCTTCACCCGTACGTTCGCCATCCCGCTGATCGGGCGAACCAGCTGGCTCGGGCTCATCCAGGACGTCTTCACCGTGCTCGTCATCGTCGGTATCGAGATGGCGGTCTTCATCCGCAAGGTCGTGCGGCCCGACCGGTTCAAGGGCAGCCACCTCGAGGAGGCGGACTTCATCCTGCTCATGATCCTGGGCATCATGCTGACGCTCCTCGGGCTGAATGCGGCCCGGATCGCGCTCGGCGTGAACGAGTCGCCCGCGGCGTGGACGCCGCTCTCGAATCTCGTCTCCCACGCGTTTACCCACATGAGCCTCGGGACCCGGCGCTCCTTCGAGGGGCTCTTCCTCTGGTCGCACATCCTGCTGATCCTCGGGTTCCTCGCCTACATCCCCTACTCGAAGCACCTGCACATCTTCGCCTCGGAGGTGAACGTCTTCCTCGCGAGCACGAAGGCGCGGGGGGCCCTGAGGCCGCTGCACATCGACGTCGAGCGGATGGGCGAGGGGCAGGGAAGCCTCGGGGCGGCAACGCTTGAGGACCTCACGTGGAAGGAGATCCTCGACACCTACTCGTGCACCGAATGCGGCCGATGCCAGAGCGTGTGCCCGGCGTGGAACACGGGCAAGCCGCTCTCACCCAAGCTGCTCGTGATGAACTTGCGCGATCACGTCTTCGACGAGGGGCCGAAGATTCTGGCGGCTCGCAAGGCCGGCGAGGAACACCCCCCCGCCGCCTTGAACCCGGGCGTCGTCGAGGACGAGGTGGTGTGGGACTGCACGACGTGCGGCGCATGCATGCAGGAGTGCCCCGTCGACATCGAGCACATCGACCACATCGTGGACATGCGCCGGAACCTGGTGATGGGCGAGTCCAGGTTCCCACAGGAGGCAGGGCTCCTGCTCCGTAACCTGGAGAGCTCCTCGAACCCGTGGGGAGCGGACCAGGCGACCCGGGCCGACTGGGCACGCGACCTCGGCGTGAAGGTGCTCGGGGACGGTCCCGCGCCCGAATATCTCTACTGGGTCGGCTGCGCCGGGTCCTTCGACGACCGCGCGCGCGAGGTGAGCCGCGCGGTGGTCCGCCTGCTCCAGCGGGCCGCGATCCCGTTCGCCATCCTCGGCTCACGCGAGCTGTGCTCGGGCGATCCCGCCCGCCGCCTCGGCCACGAGTACCTGTTCCAGACGTTCGCCGAGCGAAACGTCCAGACGTTCCGAGACGCAGGGATCCGCACGATCGTCGCCAACTGCCCGCATTGCTTCAACACGCTTCGCAACGAATACCCGGACTTCGGCGCGGACGTCGAAGTCGTCCACCACACCGAGCTGATCGCGCGGCTCATGCGCGACGGACGCCTGCGGCCCACGGAGGAGGTCAACGCGCTCCTCACGTACCACGACCCTTGCTACCTGGGCCGCCACAACGGCGTCTACACCGAGCCTCGGGAGGCGCTCGACCGCGTTCCGGGCCTCACCACGAAGGAGATGCCCCGTCATCGCGAGCGGGGCTTCTGCTGTGGCGCCGGCGGCTCGCGCATGTGGCTCGAGGAGCGACTGGGCAAGCGGATCAACCTGGAACGGGCGCAGGAGGCGATCGCGACCGGGGCCGACGCCCTGGGCGTGGCCTGCCCCTATTGCCTGATCATGCTGGACGACGGCGCGAAGGCCGAGGGGAAGGAGATCCAGGTCCTGGACGTCGCCCAGGTCGTCGCGCGCTCGCTCGGCGCCGACTAAGCGACGGGGCGGCGCATCCGTTCGACGGTGCCGCCCGGCCGAACGGCCCTGGCCCTCACCGACCCGCTCAGGTTCAAGCGCATGAGCCCTTCGACCGATATCCAGTGCATGGACTTGACAGGTCACTGTGCTTGCAGCGTCGGCGCGAGGGCCTACACTTGACCCCTCGCTCCGAGTCCGACAACCGAACACAGTCTCTGCACCGACCACCGGTAGCTTCCCCAGTCACCGCGAGGGGGTCGGGAGCTCGTCTCCGATTGAGGCCGCTCCCCGGCGGCAAGCGAGACGAACAGGAGGCTCGCGTTCAGATGGCGCTCGACGGCACCACCGAGACCCTGCGCGGCGCGGCTCGTGCGGATCGGTCCTCCCTGCAGGACGCTCTCGACGGCATCCGCGACGACCTTGGATTCGACACCGCGAGCTTGTTCGTGAGCGCCCCGGCCGGCTGGCGGCTCCTTGAGCGCCGCGGCCCGACGCAGCCGTGGCACGTGGTGCTCGACCCTTCGGCTCTCGAGGGCACGCCCGAGACCGCCGAGTACACCGACGCGCGCACGATCCCTGGCGTCGGCCCTCGCCTCGCCGAGCTCGGCTGCGCGAGCGTCGCCACACTTCCGCTTCCCTACGGTGGCCGGCTCCTCCTCGACTCAAGCACGTCGGGCAGCGTGGGCGGGTGGGTGGAGCGGGCCCGTCCCTACCTGCAGCTCACGTCGCTCATGTCCGGGCCGCAGTGGGTCTGCAACGGATCTTCGACGCGTGCCAGAGCGTGATCGCGAGGCAAGGCTCGACGTTCGAGGAGCTGCTGGCCGAGGTCCGGGAGGCGATCCACGCCGACGAGCTGTTCCTGATCACGGAGCGAGGCGGAGAGCTGACCGCGCTCGCCTCGACCCCCGACGGCTCCGCCCCTCGCCTTCCCAGGAAGATCCAGGACGGGCTGCTGGTGCGAGTGTCCTCGGCGCTCACGGAGGAGCACGCGCGCCAGCTTGCCGTGTCGCTCGGGATCGCCTCGCGGGCTGTGGCGGCCGCGTACGGTCGCGACGCCGACGCGCTCGAGATCCTGATCGCGGGTTGGGCGGACGGACCGGCGCTCTCCCCTGTCTCCATGACCTTTGCGGCGCGGGCCGTCTCGACGGTCCGGGCCGGGTTGGCGGCGCGGCGCGACGCCGTGAAGCCACTCGACAAGTGGCAGCGGATCCGCGTCGCGGGCGCGCTGCACGACGACCTGACGCAGGTCGTCACCGGCGCCGTGCTGGAGCTGCAAGCCCTCCGCAAGGCGATCGACCAGAATCCCGGCGCGGCCGCAGCCACCATCGAGAGCTCGGAGGCGGAGATCCGACGCGCCCTCTCGGCCCTTCGCGACATGATCCGCCACCTGGAATCCGGCGTGACGGGCGCCTGGCAGGCGGAGCCGGACGACCTCGGGCGCGTGCTGGAGGACGTCGCCAAGCGCTGGAGGCAACCGATACCGGAGCTCTCCGTCGAGGGCGATCTGCGCGAGATCCCGACCGAGGTCCGCTCGATCGCCTACCAAGTGGTCCGCGAGGCCCTCACGAACGCCGCCAAGCACTCCGGCGGCTCCAAGGTCACGGTCTCGCTCGCGGTGCGGGCGACGGATCTCACGATCGTCGTCGGCGACCACGGGCGCGGGTTCACGCGGAACGACAAGCTCTCCGCCCAGGACGACAACCACTTCGGCCTGGGATTCCTTCGCCGCAAGGTCAAGGAGGCGGGCGGGCACCTTCAGGTCCAGTCCCGTCCCGGCGTCGGCACCCGGGTCACGGCCCAACTTCCCCTTCACGAGGTGGCGTCATGAAGGTCCTTCTGGTCGACGACCACACGCTAGTCCGCAAGGGCCTCGCCCAGGTCCTGCAGGGCTGCGTCGAGAACGCCGAGGTGACGGAAGCGGGCTCGGCGGAGGAGGCGCTCGAGATCCTGCAGCAGACGCCGCACGATGTCGCCCTGGTGGACATCCGCATGCCGGGACGCGATGGGATCGAGCTGCTTCGGGAGATCCGCTCGACGTGGGCCGCGCTTCCCGTGATCATCCTCACGAGCTACGACAACGGCGACTACGTCAAGACCGCCCTGACGGAGGGCGCGGCAGGCTACCTCTTGAAGGACGCCTCGCCCGAGGACCTCGCGCAGGCGATCCTCGTGGCCCTCTCCGGATCGGGGAACGTGCTGTCGCCCCGTGCGGTACGCAACCTCTTCGAGGGGGCGGCCGGAACCGACCGCTCGGACGCGCGCGAATCGGCCATCCCCGACGCCGGCCTCACGCGCCGCGAGGCCGACGTGCTGCACCTCCTCGCGAGCGGCGCGAGCAACCGCGAGATCTCCCGCCAGCTCTTCCTCTCGGAGAAGACGGTGAAGGCGCACCTCGCCGCCGTCTTCCGCAAGCTGAGCGTGTCGAACCGGACCCAGGCGGCCATGGCGGCCGTGGCGATGGGTCTCGGCGGCCCACCGTCGCCCGTGATCCAGCGAGCGGCGCTGATCGCCTCCGGCCAACGCGGGGCCTGACCGTCTCCGGACCAGCCCCGCCGGTCCCCATCGTAGGACGGATCGGGGTTCTGGCCTTTCGGTCCTTGCGCGAATCGTGCGAACCTTGGTTTATTGCTGAGCACTGACCCGAGCGCGAGACCCGCGGGAAAAGAGCTCCACGTCGTGAACGTCCTGGCATTGGAGGGAGCCCGACCATGCGGCCACGGCTGGTGCGGGGCGTACGCGTGATGGGCGCAGAGGGCGGAGCTTCCCAGGAGGACACGAAGGACCCCATCTTGGGTGCCGTCCGAGAGGCGTTCGCGGCGGAGCCGCGCCCGCGCCCGACGCCGCCCGGGCCGGAGCGCCGGGCGCCGTCGCCGCCTCCGCCGACACCCGGACCATCCGACGCGCTCGCGCGCCGAGCGGTCTTCGGGATCGACCCGAACGCCAGGCGAGCCGCGCTCGTCGGGCTCCTCGCTGCCGGCCTCGGGCCGGGCGACGTCGAGGTCCTGGGGCGCGCGCTCCTCACCGACCCCGATCCGGAGCTTCGAACCCTCGCCGCAAAGGGACTCGCCGATGCCCGGTCGCCGCTCCCGCGTGGCCTGATCGAGCGGAGCCTCCTCGATCCCGTGGACGGCGTGCGCGCGGCGGCTGTGGAGCTCGCAGCCCGGGAGGGGCGTGCCGGCATCGATCTGCTGATCCCCCTCATTGTCGAGCGGTCCTGGTCGCTCGCCCAGCGCTCGGCGCTGCAGCGGCTGCCGGACGTCATCCGCCGCGCAGGCGGCCTGACCGAACGGGAGCTGGATCAGCTCCTGGCGCTCATCGCGGGGTTGGACCCTCCTCCGCTCGCGGTCGAGCGGCAGGGCTACGGCGAGCTCGCCCGCGCCGTCGGCACCGACCGGTTGATCCTGGAGCTGGACGGGACCGAGGAACGCCGGCGCGGGGCCACCCGGCTCCTCCTCTGCGACGCGAGCCCGTCCTCGCTCGAGGCCATATCACGCGTCGCGCCGGAGGGCCGAGCGGGAGCAGCCGCGACCGCATCGGCCGGGGCGGCGGCGGAGCTCCACGACGTCGTGGCGGCGCTCTCGGGCGCGCTCGAGGACCCCGACCCGATGGTGCGGCTGCAGGCCGAGGGCGCGCTCCGATCCCTTCCGCGCGAGGAGCTCGTCCGTTGGACGAACCGCTCGATTCGCGAGCCCGGGCTGTCGTCGGCCGGCGCGGCGGCGGTCGCTCAAGCGCTGCGACTGCACGAGGCCTCCGCAGCAGTGCTCGAGGTGGCGGCCGCGCTCCCCGACGACGAGCGCGCACCGTACCTCCGCGCGCTCGCCGAGATGCACCCCAAGGCGGAGTCGCTCGCGGCGCTCGTCTCCACGACCGACCACTCGGTGCGTGCCGGCGCCGTTCGCGTCTCGTGGCAGGTGGGCGGCCGGGCCATCCTCCCCTTCCTGGTCTCGCTCCTGGAGGACTCGGCCGGTGCCGTCCGCCTCGCCGTCCTGGAGGCATTCGCCGACTCGGGCGACCCCGGCGCGGAGCGGCTCGCCACCGAGCTACTCCGCGACGACTCCTCGGCCGCCGTTCGCGCCTTCGCCGTGCACGTGCTCGCCCGGTTGCCGGGCGACGCCGCCGGCCGGGCGCTCTCCCAGGCCCTCTCCGACCCCGACCCCGACGTGCGGGCGACCGCGGTCGAGGGCCTCGCCGAAGGCTGGTGGAGCAGCACGCACATTCAGTCCCCCGTGACGCTCCTGCTGGCGGCGCTGCATGACGAGGACGACCGAGTGGCCCGGGCGGCGACGGCCCGGGTGGCCACGCTTCCCGAGTCGGAGCTGCCCGCGATCTGGTCGGCGATCCACTCGGCGGGACCACGCGTCCGCGCGGATCTGGTTCGGGCCATCGAGGTCTTCGACCCCGCCCGGCTCGCCCGTCTGGCCGGTTCGAACGCGCAGGCCCCCGACCCCGCCGACCGGGCGCTCGCCGTCGACCTCGCGGCGCGCGCGGCCGTGCCCGAGTCGACGCGCATCGTGGTCGAGGCGCTCTCCGACCCCGATCCCGTGGTTCGGCGAACGGCCGCGTCGGCGATGTCCGCGATCCGGGCGCCGGCTGCCGTGCAGGCGCTCGCGCGATCGCTCTCCGATCCCCAGGCCGACGTGCGCGTCGAGGCGGTCCGCGCGCTCGGACTGATCGACGACGATGCCGTGCCATCGATCCTGATCGAGGCCATGAAGGACCCCGAGGTGATGGTGCGAACCACGGCCGCGGACGCGCTGCTCCGCTGGCGCTCGCCTGCCGTCGCCCGTCGCCTGGCCTCAGCGCTCGGCCAGGCCGACTTGCGCCGGCCCGCGAGCGACGTCCTCGAGAAGATGGGGCCTGCCGCGGTGCCCCCCCTCGTCGAGGTGGTCACCGGCTCCGATCCGATCGCGGCGGCCGTGGCGGGCGGACTCCTCGCCCGGATCAGTGGGCCCGACCGGTTCGTCGAGACCCTTCGGTCCACGGACCCGGAGGAACGACTCCGCGCGGTCGAGGTGGTCGGGGCCATCGGCGGCCGCACCGCGTCGGACGCGCTCGTCGCGTCGCTCACCGACCCCGACGTGCGCGTCCGCGTTCGATCCGCGACGCTCCTCGGCTCGCTCGGCGACCCCCGCTCGGTGCGCTCGCTCCGCAGGGTGTTCCTGAGCGACCCGGTGATGGAGGTGGCGGCGGCGGCCGAGGCGGCGCTTCGCGCGCTCGGCGACCATCCCGAGGCGGACCCGAGCGACTTCGGGCCGTGGGTCGCCGACGAATGAGGCCCGGCATCCGGTCGAGCGGTCGCGGGCTAGGTCGGAAGTCCCGTTCGAAGTCCGCGTCCTTCGGCTGATGACGCCGCGCGGGCGTCCCCCCTACTCTGCCCGGGATGAGCGGCCGGCCTGGGGGAACCGAGATGGAGCTCGCGCTGCTCGAGGAGGCGATGCGGTCCTCCGATCCCGTCCGCCGGCGGGGCGCCATCGATCGGGCCCCGAACCACCCGGCTGCGGAGCGGCTCCTCCTCGCCGCCCTCGGGGATCCCGCCGGTGAGGTGCGCCGCGCGGCGGTTCGCGCCCTCGCCCGCCGGGGAGGCGTCGCCGCCTCCCGGGCGATCGCAACCGTCTCGGGCCACGACCCCTCCCCCGCGGTGCGCGCCGAGGCCGTCACGGCGCTCGCCCAGCTCCTTCGCCGTCACCAGCCCGAGCGCTAAATCTTGATCCGGATCGCCTGCGGCACGACCTCGAACGTCGCGGGGGTCGTGCCGAGCACCTGGCCGTCCGCCTCCACGGTGAGCGGTCGGTCCGACCGCACGGACACCGCCTTCGCACGGAGCTCCGCGATGTGCGGGTGGGGCAGGTGCTCTCCCCGGTAGATCCGGGGCAGCAGGGTGAACGCCTCCGACCGGGGGCCGGTCTGGACCAGCACGTCGAGGTGTCCGTCCGACGGCCAGGACCGCGGTGAGATGCGCATCCCGCCGCTCGTGAACTGCCCGTTCGCGACGACCACGTTGCTCGCGCGGCCCTGGAACGAACGTCGGTCGGCATCGACCTCGACATGCGCACGGCCCGACGACGCGATGGCGGCCCAGAACCCGAGGAAGAATCGCGCCCGGCCGAGGGAGCGCGGCAGCCGGAGCGTTTGGGCGGCGATCGCGCCTCCCAGGCCCACCTGCGCCACGTTGGGCACGTACCGGGTCGCTTCCGCGCCGCCCGGGGCGACGAACCCCACCTTCGCCACGTCCACGGGGAAGACGGCGTCGCCCCCGAGGTGCGCGCATGCCTGCGCCGCGTCGTTGGGCAGGCCGAACGTCTTCGCGAAGTCCCCTTCGGCGCCGGCCGACACGAGCCCGAGCACGGGCCTGTCGAGGAGCGTTCGGTCCGGAACTCGAAGGATCGCGTCCACGACCTCGAGCACGGTTCCGTCGCCGCCGACGACGGCGACGAAGGACACTTCGTGCTCCATCGCGTCCCGAATCGCGGCGGCGGCATCGCCCGGCCGGGCGGTGAGGACCAAACGGTAGTCGAGGCTGGCCGCCCTGAGCGCGGCCTCGGCCGCGGGGAGCTGCGTGCCCGCGCGACCGCGGCCGGCTGCGGGGTTGGCGACGACGAGGAGCGTTCCGAACGGGCTCGCCACGAGACCGGTCAGGGCTCCCGGGGAACCCCGGCGGCGAATTCCTCGTAGAAGCGGCTCGCGGTAGGGCCGCGCTGCCCCTGGTACTTGCTCCCCCGGCCCTGGGAGCCGTACGGACGATCGGCGGCCGTCGTCAGCCGGAAGAAGGAGATCTGCCCGATCTTCATCGCCGGGTAGATCGTGATCGGCAGGTTCGCGACGTTCGAGAGCTCGAGCGTGAGGTATCCGTCCCACCCGGGGTCGACGTAGCCGGCGGTCGAGTGGATGAGCAGGCCCAATCGGCCGAGCGAGGACTTGCCCTCGAGCCTCGCGACCAGGTCGTCCGGCAGCCGAACCCGCTCGACCGTCGAGCCCAGGACGAACTCACCGGGATGCAGGATGAACGGCGTATCGTCGGGAACCTCGACGAGCTCCGTCAGCTCGGGCATCTCCTTCTTCACGTCGATGAAGGGATACCGGGCGTTGTGGAACGTTCGGAAGGTCCGATCGACGTGCAGATCCACCGATGATGGTTGGACCGAGCGCTCGTCGAAGGGGTCGATCTCGATGCGGCCGAGCTCGATCTCCTCGCGGATGGACCTGTCCGACAGGATCATCCGGCGAAGCGTACTACAGGGTCTGCGCGGCTCCTCGGTCCGAGGTCCGCACGGGCACGATTGGTAGAATCCGGGCGATCCCGCGGATGTGGTTCAATGGTAGAACGCAAGCTTCCCAAGCTTGAGACGGGGGTTCGATTCCCCTCATCCGCTCCGCTTCCCGTGCCCCCAGCCCCACGCGTGTCCCGAACCGTGCCGCTTCGTTGACGGGCCTCCCGCTCCCGAGGAACCCGGCCACGCGTCGTTGATCCACCAGAGCCGCCGGAGCGCGACCCCGACATCGCCCTTGGCGAGCCACATGGGTCGGCCGTGCCCGTGAGGGCGACGATGGCAACGGTGGTGCCAGATGCACTGCGGGACCGTGCAGCCGAAGGTTCCGTCGTGCCCGTGATGGAGGCGGTGATGCAGGCGGAGCGCGTCGGGGGTCGTTCGGCAAGGCGTGGGCACCGGCGGGGGCGGAAGGATCGGCGGGGGCGGAAGGACCGGAAGGACGCTCACCGGGTGCGGAACCTCCGCCGGGAGCGCTGCGCCCGGGGACGGATTGGCGGGAGGCCGTGGGAGCGCCACGGGCGGCCCACTGGGCGACGGGCCCCTCGGGGCAACCAGCCGCAGACCCGGGATCTTGAGCGACAGGCCACTGATCGTCAGGAAGGCGACCATGGCGACGGAAACCCCCCAGGTAAGGACGACGACGATCAGGGGCGCTCGGCCACGCACTTCCCTTTGTATATCGACGGGACCCATATCGTTCCTTGAATGTGCTCCCGATCACGTGCGGAGCCAGGCGATCAGGGCCCATCCCGCGACCCCCGCGCCGATGATCATGTTGCGGACCACCTTTCGGGTCGAGGTCGGCCTCGGCACGGCGCGACCGTCGCGCGGCCGGGCGACCACCGGCCGGAGGAGCACCCAGAGGTTCGCCCCGAAGAGCGCCGCGCCCAGGCCGAGCGCGAACTCGCGCCCCAGCTCGGAGAACGACATCAGGCACCCACTAGCACGGCCCCGGTGGGACACAGATCGAGGAGGGGGCAGGCGTCGCAGTCCGGCCGGCCGGCGCGGCAGATACGGCGACCAAGCCGTATGAAGCCGACGTGCAGCCGCACGCGGAGCGAGGCCGGGACGAGCTCGTCCATGACGACGTGTGCGCGGGCCACATCGACGCCGTCATCGAGGAACCTCAGCCGCCGCGCCACGCGGAAGACGTGCGTGTCGACGGGCACCGTGGGTCGGCCGAGCGAGAAGGCGAGCACACAGGCCGCCGTCTTCGGCCCCACACCGGGGAGCGAGACGAGGTAGGCGCGGACGCGGTCGAGGCGTGCCGTCTTCATCCACTCCAGGTCGAGGCTTCCTCCCTCGCGACGAGCGATCTCCGCCAGGATCGCGAGGATCCGAGGCGCCTTGGTGTTGGCGAGCCCGCCGGGGCGGATCGCCTCGACGAGCGCGCGCTCGTCGGCCGCGGCGAGCCCCTCCCACGTGGGGTACCGCTCCCGCATCGCGGCGAAGGCCCGGTCGCGGTTCACGTCGTTCGTGTTCTGCGAGAGCACCGTGAGGATGAGCTCCTCGATCGGTTCGCGTCGCGGCGGAGGGTCGAGCGGTCCCAGTCGTCGCGCGAGCCGACGGACCATCTCGCGGATCGTGGAGGGCGAGGGGCTCATGGCCGCCCAGCGTACCCGGTCCCCCCGTTCACCTCGTCGGCGCGAAGTCCCGGAACGAGGTGATGGACTCGAGGAATGTGAGCTCGACCTTCCCGATGGGGCCGTTGCGGTGCTTAGCGATGATCACGTCGGCCCGGCCGCGCGCCTGCGGGTTGTCCGTGTCCATGTCCCGGTGGATGAGCAGCACGACGTCCGCGTCCTGCTCGATCTGGCCCGATTCGCGCAGGTCGGAGAGCTGCGGGCGCTTGTCCTGGCGGCGCTCCGGGTCTCGGTTCAGCTGGGAGACCGCGATAACGGGCACCTCGAGCTCCTTGGCGAGGAGCTTCAGGGAGCGGCTGATCTCGGCGATCTCCTGCTGGCGGTTCTCCACGCGCCGATGCCCGGCCATCAGTTGGAGGTAGTCGACGATCACGAGCTCGAGCCCCATGGGGCTCCCGCGCATCCGACGCGCCTTCGCCCGGATGTCGACCACGTTTACGCTGCCGGAGTCGACGATGAACAGCGGCGCCTCGTGGAGGCGCTCGGCGACGTCGGTGAACTTGGCCCATTCCTCGGGAGCGACGCGACCGTGGCGAACCCGATCCCACGCGACGCGGGCCTCGGAGCAGAGCATGCGCATGGCGATCTCGAACCGCGACATCTCGAGGGAGAACATGAGGACCGGGCGCTGCGTCTCGACGACGACGTTGCGGGCGATGTTGATGGCGAGGGCCGACTTCCCGACGCTCGGGCGGGCCGCCACGATGATGAGGTTGCCCTTGTGCAGCCCGGACAAGGTCTCGTCAAGGTCGCGGAACCCGGTTGGCGTGCCGGCGAAGGCGCTGTCCCGCTGCTGCGCGCGCTCCAGCGCCTCCATCCCCTCGTCCACGACCGGCCCGATGGGCACCACGTCGTCGGTCTCCCGCCCCCGGGAAACCGAGTAGATCGTCTGCTCGGCCTCGTCGGCGGCCTTGCGAGGGTCCTCCGGGATCGCGTAGGCCCTCGACATGATGTCGGACGCGGCTCGGATGAGGCGGCGAAGGAGCGCGAGCTCCGCGACGATGCGGGCGTAGTACCCGGCGCTCGCCGGCGTCGGCACCTGCTCCACGAGGTGGTAGACGGAGAGGGCTCCCCCGACGTCCTCGATCTCGTGATGGCGCTTCAGCTCCTCGACGGTGGTGATGGCGTCGACGGGCTCGCCCCGCGCGTAGATCCCGAGGATCGACTCGAAGATCCGGCGGTGCGCCGAGCGATAGAAGTCCTCTGCCTTTAGCGTCTCGACGACACTCGCGATCGCCTCGCCCGAGAGCATCATCGAGCCGAGGACCGACTCTTCCGCTTCCAGGTTGTGCGGTGGGACGCGGTCGGCGCGCGTGCGCGTCAGATCTTCGGTGACGGTTGCCACATCCCCCTCCCAGAGCGACGCGGCAGGCTACCCGTTCTCCGCTGGGGGTTTCCAGAGGAACACTCGTGGGACGACGTGTGGATAGCGCTCGGACCTGCGCGAACACCGCGCCAGATCAGTTCGCCACTTTTCGCGTGCGCCACGCGAACGATCGTAGCGACGCAGACCGACAGCCCCCGACCTGCGGCGATGCGGCTATGCGGCTATTCGGCCACGACCTCCACGGTGAGGGTCGGGCTCACGTCCGGGTGCAGCCGGACCGAGACGGGATGGCTCCCCACGTTTCGGATCGGCTCGTCGAGGTGCACCTGGCGGCGGTCGAACGCCCCGCCCCCGCGCGCCGACAACTCCCGCGCAACATCGGCGGCCGTGATGCTGCCGAAGAGCCGGCCGTCGCCCCCCGCCTTGGCGCGCACGCGCAGGGGTTGCGCGGTGAGCGACTCGGCGAGGGCCTGAGCCTCCGCGAGCACCTTGCGGCTGCGCTCCTCGTGACCTGAGCGCAGACGCTGGGCATGGCGCACCGCCCCGCCCGTCGCCGCCGCCGCCAGCCCGCGAGGGATGAGGTAGTTCCGCGCGTAGCCGTCGGCGACCTCGACGAGGTCCCCGCGCTGCCCCAGCTTGTCGACCTCTCGCTGCAGGATGACCCTCATCGGGCCGTGTAGGGCAGCAGGGCCATCTCGCGTGCGTTCTTCACCGCGGTCGCTACCTCGCGCTGGTGCTGGGCACAGTTGCCCGTCACGCGTCGAGCCCGGATCTTCCCCCGGTCGGAGACGAACTTCCGGATCGCGCCGACGTCCTTGTAGTCGATGTAGGCGACCTTGTCCTTGCAGAAGACGCAGAACTTCTTCTTCTGCTTCTTCCAGGGCTTCTCTTCCTTCTCCCGGCGGGGCTTGCGCCGGTCCCGGTCCTTGTTAGCCATCCAGCGGTGTCTCCCCCTGGGGGCCGCCCGCGCCCACGGAGACGCTCGCCTGCCAGTCGCCCTGGCCCGCGCCACGGGACTGGCGCTCGATCTTGGCGCTTGCCCACTTCAGCGACGGCCCGACCTCCTCGGCCTCGATCTCGATCTTCGAGCGCTTCTCGCCCTCGGGCGTCTCCCACGAGTTGGTGCGCAGGCGCCCCACCACGACCACACGGTTCCCTTGGGTGAGCGTCTCGGCGACGTTCTCGGCGAGGGAGCGCCACGCGGTGACGTCGAAGAACGACGTATCCGCGTCCTTCCACTGCCCCGTCGCGTCGTCCTTGACGCGCCGGCTCACGGCCACGCCGAACTTCACGAGCGCAGCACCGTTCGGCGTGTAACGAAGCTCGGGGTCGCGGGTCAGGTTGCCCACGATCACGACCTGGTTGTCCTGTGCCATCGTCTTCTCCTCAAGCCGTCTTGCGGTCGGCGGATCGGACCACCACTTTGAATCGAACGACATCGTCGGCGAGCGAGAGCACCCGGTCGAGCTCCTTCACGGCGGCAGGGTCTGCCATGCCGTCGACGATGAGATAGAAGCCCTCGGACCGATGGCCGATCGGGTAGGCGAGCCGGCGACGGCCCCACGGGGTCGTCCCGACGATCTCGCCTCCTCGCTCGGCCAGCGTCTGCCGGATCCGATCCGTGACCCCGGCCACGACGCCCTCATCGGCGTCCGCGGGCAAGATGAGCATGATCTCGTACTTCCGCATTCCACCTCCTCTGGTCTGCGCGGCCCCCGAAGGAGCAGGAGTGGACCCTCATGGTAGCAGCCCGCCCCGGCGCGCCCGACCCGCCCGATCGTCCGCATCCTACCCTGCGGGTGTGACACGCCTCCGGGGCGTACACTCGCCGAAGCAGCCGTGCACTCGACCGAAGGAGGCGCGAGCCATGTCCGTCACCGTCCGCGACCTGCGGGCCTTCAAGGAGCGGGGTGAGCGCTTCGTCATGCTCACCGCCTACGACTACCCGACCGCGCGGATCCTGGACGAAGCCGGGATCCCGGTGATCCTCGTGGGGGACTCGGTCGGCAACAACGTCCTCGGCTACGAGACGACCATCCCCGTGACGATGCAGGAGATGCTCCATCACACGCGAGCCGTCGTCCGGGGCGCGACGAACGCCCTGGTCGTGGGCGACATGCCGTTCATGTCGTTCCACACCGCCATCGAGGACGCCATCGCGAACGCCGGCCGATTCCTGAAGGAGGGCGGCGCCCACGCGATCAAGCTGGAGCGTCCCGTGATCGAGGTCGCCGCGGCGATCGTCGACCGGGGGATCCCCGTGATGGGCCACATCGGGCTCGGCCCCCAGTCGGTGCACGCCATGGGCGGCTACCGCGTGCAGGGAAGGACCGAGGAGGATGCCCGGAAGATCCTCGACGAAGCCCAGGCCCTGGACAAGGCCGGCATCTTCGCGCTCGTGCTCGAGGGCATCCCATCGGATCTCGCCGCCAGGATCACCGAGACCATGTCCGCGCCAACGATCGGGATCGGGGCCGGGCCCCACTGCGACGGCCAGGTCCTGGTGATCAACGACCTCCTGGGGCTCGGCTTCGGCTCGTATCCGAAGTTCGCCAAGCCCTACGCCCACCTGCGCGAGACGATCGCCGAGGCGGTCACCAGGTTCGCCGCCGACGTCGCCGCGGGCGAGTTTCCCGACGAGGCGCACGCCTACCGCTGAGGCGGGGCTATCCTCACGGTCGGGATGGGCACACCGGTCTGCTCGCTCTTCATCGATGGCGAGTTCGTCGCCTCGTTGACCGGCGAGACGTTCGAGACGCGCAATCCATCCGACGGCTCGCTGATCACGAGCGTGGCCCGCGCGGGCGCCGAGGATGTCGACCGGGCCGTGGGCGCCGCACGGCGCGCGTTCGACGAAGGGCCCTGGCCGACAATGAGTCCCCGCGAGCGCTCGCGGATCCTCGTCCGGATGGGCGAGCTGCTGGCGGAACGCCAGGCGGACCTGTCGGAGCTCGAGGCGCGCGACGCGGGGCACACCCTGCGGATGGCGAACCTCTTCACGATCCCGCTCGGCGTCTATCACTGGCAGTACCTGGCGGAGGCGGCGGAGCGGCTCGAGTTCACCCAGCCCGTCCCACGGACCGACTTCCCCGCGCCGGCATGGGAGTTCGTGCAGCGCGAACCCTACGGGGTCTGCGCGGGCATCATCCCGTG
>VAYJ01000032.1:16343-24239 GCA_005888465.1 Actinomycetota bacterium | reverse complement strand
TTCATCGACCATCGTCCGGAGGCCATCCGGCAGCCGGTCGTTCGCCTGCAGCTCGAGGGCTACGAGGTGCGGGAGGCGGCCAGCGGACGCGAGGGCCTCGATGCGCTGCGCGCGAGCGGGCACGAGCTCCTGATCCTGGATTCGGAGCTTCCGAACGAAGACGGCTGGGATGTGCTCCGCGCGGTCCGCAAGGACGAGTCGCTCTCGGGCCTGAAGGTGATCGTGTTCATGGCGCCGAGCGGCGAGACCGGGCAGCTGCTGCTCGTTCCCGTTGACGCGGAACTCCGCCGGCCGTTCAGCCTGGGCGCGCTCGTGAAAGCCGTTCACAGCGTGATCGGCGAGCCGTAGCTGGGGGCGAATAGCGGACGGGGCCACGATGCAGTATCGACCCGGCTGGGGAATCGCTTGATCTGGGAACTTTAGACTCCTGACATGCCGGAGATCCCCGAGGTCCAGGCCCTGGCCGAACGGGTGGGTGAGCGGCTGGTCGGCGCCCGCTTCGTCCGCGCGACCGCGCTGTCGTTCTCGGCGCTCAAGACCGTGTCGCCCGGCCCCCAGGACCTCGAGGGACGCGCGCTCACCAAGACCGCCCGGCGCGGCAAGTTCCTGATCCTCGAGCTGGACCCGCTGCGCCTCCTCATCCATCTCTCCCAGGGCGGGCGGCTCGTCTTCGAGGAAGCGCCATCCACGACGAAGCCCCGGGGCGCGCTGGTTCGGTTTCGATTCGACCGCGAGCCCGGGCTGCTCGTGAAGGAGTTCGGCACCGAGCGCAAGGCCGGGTGGTGGGTGCTCGCCGAAGGTGATGACGGGCCGCTCGCGAAGCTCGGTCCCGAGCCGTCCTCCGAGGAGTTCGCCGAGTTGATCACGAACGGCACCGACGGCGGGCAGCTGAACACCATGCTGCGCGACCAGCGACGCGTGGCCGGCATCGGCCGCGGGTACAGTGACGACATCCTGCATCGCGCCAAGCTCTCGCCGTTTCGTTCGCTCACGTCGCTCGACGCGAACGAACGACGAAGGCTCCTGGATTCGACGAGGAGCATCCTCGACGAGGCGCTCGAGGTCGAACGGAAACGAACCGGCGGCCTCCCCACGAAGCTCGGCGACCACTTCATCGTGCATCACAAGGCCGGCACACCGTGCCCCGTGTGCGGCACCGAGCTTCGCCGGGTCTCGTTCGAGTCGCACGAGATCACCTACTGCCCGAGCTGTCAGACCGGCGGCAAGATCCTGGCCGACCGCCGCCTCTCCCGCCTCGTCCGATGATCCGCTGGCGCTACCTCGATGCGACGGGTGCGCAAACGGGCGCATCCGACGAGTTCCACGACTCCGACGAGGCCGAGTCGTGGCTCACCGCGTCGTGGGCGGAGCTTCGCGAACGCGGCATCCAGTCGGTGGAGCTGGTAGACGACAACGACGGGTCGGTGCTCTACCGGATGGAGCTGGCGGAAGGGTAGGGCTACAGGTACTGGCCCGCGTGGCGGTCGGGGCGGTCGGACGCCACGGCCTGGACGTCTCGTTCGCGCAGCAACAGGAACAGGTCGCCGTCGATGTCGACCTCGAGGCCCGTCTGCGGGATGAAGAGCACCCGGTCGCTCACCTTCACGTTGCGTGTCTCCGGGCCGATCAGCACCACCACCGACCACACGCAGCGCTTGAGGGGCGTCGCGGCCGTGGCGGGGATCAGCAGGCCACCCTTCGACTTGCGCTCGCTCTCGTCGGGGACGCGAACGAGGATCCGGTCCGCCGTGAGGCGGATCTTGCCCGCTGGATCAGCGAGCGGCTGGGCCTGGCCGTCGGGGACGGGGTGGAGCTTCTGCGCGCGCGGGGACATGACGGTTCGATTGTAGGGGGCCGAACCTGCCGTTCGGAAGCGCGATGCGTCCGTATGATTGCGGGCCGTGCCCACGGCCGAAGAGGTGCTTCGCGACGCCGAGCGGACGCTGAAGGCGTCGCGCGCGGTCGAGCATCCGCACGCGGGCAAGGAGCGGATCGACGCGGAGCAGATCCTGGAGCACGTCCTGGGTCGCGAGCCGGATCCGGACGAGACGCTCGATCCTTCGGCCGCGCGCCGGTTCGGACGGCTGCTCGCGCGGCGCGCGGCGGGGGAGCCGCCCGCCTACATCACTGGGCGAGAGGAGTTCCACGGCCTGTGGCTGGACGTGGGCAGGGGCGCCTTCATCCCGAGGCAGTCCAGCGAATGGATGGCCGACCAGGCGATCCGTCGTCTGCGCGCTCGGTCGCGTCCCGTGCACGTGGACCTCGCGACGGGCGTCGGGCCGGTGGCGCTCGCGGTGGCATCGGCGCTCCCGAGAGCCCGAGTGTTCGGTACCGATCTGTTCGCTCGTCCCGTGACGCTTGCCAGGCGCAACGCCGAACGGCTGCGGCTTCGGAACGCCCGGTTTGTCCGGGGGGATCTCTTCGCGCCGCTCCCACGAGCGCTTCAGGGGATGGTGGACGTCATCACCGTGCACCCGCCGTACATCGGCACGCGAGAGCTGCGCACGATACCGCACGAGATACTCGGCTTCGAGCCGCGCGGCTCGCTCACCGACGGATCGCCGGAGGGAATGGGGCTCCTGTCGCGCGTGGTGGCCGAGGCACCGGGATGGCTTCGTCCGGGTGGCTGGCTGCTGGTCGAGGTCTCCCCGGATCGCTCCAAGCAGGTCGCCGGCGTGATCCGGCGGGCCGGGTTCCGCGACGTGCGGAGCACGAAGGGCCCGGTGCCGGTGAGCCGCGTCCTGACCGGTCGGATCTGATCCTTCCGGCCTAACCTCGTCCCTCTCGGATTCGTCCCCAACGCCCGATGTGGGCGACCTGGGCTCTGGCCGACTCTTGGAGGAATGGGCACAGAGGCCCCGCGCCGTGATCGGTGGCGGGCCCGTCCGATCCTCGGCGGCGGGCTGCGCCTGGCGATCCTCGCCGTCCCCGCCGCGGTCTCCTTCGCCGTCACGCTCGTGATGCGCTCGCGACTGCCCGTGCAGCGTGGCGCGGCGGGCCATGCGGCGGTCATCGTGGCGCTCGTCGCGATCGCGGCGTGCGTCGCGTTCGCGGTCGAACGGCTCGGTCGGCGGCTCCTGCCGCTCGTCATGCTCCTCAAGCTCTCGATGCTCTTCCCCGATCGCGCGCCGTCGCGGTTCGCCGTCGCGCGGGAAGCAGGGAGTGCCCGGCAGTTGCGTCGCCGCCTCGCAGAGCTGGACGGGGCGGAGGTGTCGCCGGAGTCGTCCAGCGCGGCGACGATCCTGGCGCTCACGGCCGCGCTTCAGTCGCACGACCGCCGGACGCGCGGCCACGCCGAGCGGGTTCGGATCTACACCGACATGCTGGCCGAGGAGCTTCGCCTCCCGGACGAGGACCGGGACCGCCTGCGATGGGCGGCGCTCCTGCACGACATCGGGAAGCTGTCGGTGCGCGCGCGGACGCTGAACAAGCCGGGCAAGTTGGACTCTCGCGAGTGGGAGGAGATCAAACGCCACCCGCTCGAGGGCGAGCGCATCGCCGAGCCGCTGCTCGCGTGGCTCGGGGAGTGGGGCGACGCGATCGCGCATCACCACGAGCGCTTCGACGGCGAGGGGTATCCGAACCGGCTGGCCGGCGAGGGCATCTCGTACGCCGGGCGGATCGTGGCCGTTGCCGACGCCTACGACACGATGACCGCTGCGCGAACCTACAAGCGTCCGATGGCCACGCGGGCCGCGAGACAGGAGCTGGCTCGCTGCGCGGGCGGACAATTCGACCCCGTGATGGTGCGCGCGTTCTTCAGCATCTCGCTGCCGCGCCTGGTGTGGAAGACGGGGCCGCTCTCGTTCCTGGTGCAGCTGCCGTTCCTCGCGCGTCTCCAGGAGGTCGGCGTCCAGACGCTCGCGAACGTCGGGCAGGTGGCGGCGGCGGCCGCTGCGGCCGCCGCCGTCGGAGCGGCCGTTGCGACCGGGCCGCACCCGGCCACCTCGGCCGCGCCTGCGCCACGGCCACCCGCCGTCGTCGCGCCGTCGGCGGCGCCGAACCCGCAGACGACGCCGACGGCGGCCTCGAGCCCTGCACCGTCAGGGTCCCGCCCGTCACCGACCCCGAGCTCCCGGCCCACATCGGATCCCTCGCCGACGCCGTCGCCGACGTCGGACGTCCTGCCGACGGTCTCGCCGACGCCCCTGCCGCTCCCGAGCACCTCGCCCCTGCCGCTCCCGCTCCCGACCGACCTGCTGCCCTCGATCCTGAAGCGCCTGCTGCCGTAGGCTTCCCCCAGCGCCTAGGCCATGCCATGGTGTAGCCTAGGTAGCTCCATGCCAGCCTCGAAACGCACGATGAAGGCGAGCGACGCGGCTCGCGCGCTCGGGATCAGCCTCGACACGCTGCGGCGATGGGACCGGGACGGGCGGATCCGCGTCCGCCGGGACGCGTCGAACCGGCGTGTCGTCCCGGTGTCGGAAGTGGAGCGCCTCGCCGGCCGGCCGCCGGCCGTGCGCACCGGCACGCGCCTGTCCGCCCGCAACCGGCTCGCCGGCATCGTTCGGAGCGTGAAGGCCGACGGGGTGATGGCGGTCGTCGAGATCCAGGCGGGCCCCTATCTGCTCGCCGCCGCGATCACCGCCGACGCGGTCGAGGAGCTGGCCCTGGTCCCGGGCGTGCCGGTCGTGGCGACGATCAAAGCGACGTCGGTGATGGTGAGCCGCGAGGGTGAGACCGCATGAGGGTTCGCCGGCTGGTCGTCGGCGTGATGCTGGTTGGGTTGGCCGCGATCGGGTGCAGCTCCTCGGCGGAAGCCGGCTCGTCGCACGTGACGCTCACGGTGCTCGCGGCGTCGTCCCTCAAGAACCTCTTCCCGAAGATCGGGGATCAATTCACCGCCGCACATCCGAACGTCGGTTTCTCCTTCTCGTTCGCGGGCACGGACGCGCTCACCGCGCAGATCGAACAGGGCGCGCCGGCCGACGTCTTTGCGGGCGCGAGCAAGAAGTACGGCGACGAGCTCTCGAGCAAGGGCCTCATCGATGTGTTCTCGCCGTTCTGCACCAACAGCCTCGTGCTCGTGGTGCCGCCGTCGAACCCCGCCGGTATCCAGACACTCACGGACCTGACGAAGCCGGGCCTCAAGCTGGTCATCGGCTCCGAGACGGCTCCCGTCGGCGCGTACACGCGAACGGTGCTCACCAACCTGAACGCGGTCTACGGATCCGGGTTCTCGGATCAGGTGCTCGCGAACGTCGTGAGCAACGAGGACAACGTGGAGGGAGTCCTGACCAAGGTGGAGTCAGGCGAGGCCGACGCCGGGTTCGTCTACGTGACGGACTCGAAGGCTGCGGGTGCCGCAGTCACCACGATCATGCTCCCTTCCAACGCCCAGGCGGTCGCGACGTACCCGATCGCGGTCGTCAAGTCCTCGGCCCACGCGATCGACGCGCAGGCGTTCGTCGCGTTCGTCCTGGGGCCGACCGGGCAGGGCCTCCTCGCGGACGCGGGGTTCGGGCCCCCCGCGGGCTGAGGGCGACGTTGCGAACCGGCCGGCGTGGCAATGTCCTGCCGGGGGTCGCTGCCGGCGTCGCGGCAGCGCTCCTCATCGGGTTCGTGCTCCTGCCGGTGCTCGCCATCTTCCTGCGCGTCTCGCCGGGACGCCTGGTGACGGCGCTGCACTCGCGGGTCGCCCTGGACGCGCTCGGCGTGAGCGTGAAGACGAGCCTCATCGCGGTGGCGCTGATCCTGGTGGTAGGGACGCCGACCGCGTACGTGCTGGCCACGACGAACCTTCGCGGACGCGGGCTGGTCCTCTCGCTCCTGGAGCTGCCGCTCGTGCTTCCGCCGGCCGTGGCGGGGATCGGGCTGTTCGCTGCGTTCGGACGCTTTGGGCTGCTGGGGGGCGCCCTCCGGGCGGTGGGCGTCGAGATCCCGTTCACGCAGATCGCGGTCGTGATGGCGCTCGCGTTCGTCGCGAGCCCGTTCTACGTGCGCCAGGCCCATGCGGCGTTCGCGGCGGTCGACCCCGAGCTCCTCGGGGCCGCGCGAACGCTCGGAGCCGGGCCCGGCCGCGCCTTCTGGCGGGTTGGCGTGCCCGTGGCGCGCCAGGGCCTGTCCGCCGGGGCGACGCTCGCATGGGCGCGCGCGCTCGGCGAGTTCGGCGCGACGATCATGTTCGCGGGCAGCCTGCAGGGCCGGACGCAGACGCTCCCCCTCGCGATCTACGGCGAGTTCTCCGGCGGCGACCTTCGCGGGGCGCTCGCGATCGCGGCCCTGCTCGTGGTCGTGAGCGCAGGCCTCCTGGTCGGGGTCCGCGCGATGCTTCGAACGGGCAGGGCCGCCCTGGAGCCACGGTGGATCCGATCCTCGACGCTCACTTCGGCTTCTCGCTGAGCCGGCTCGACCTGGCGGTCGAGCTCGCCATGGAACGGGAGACGCTCGCTCTGGTCGGGCCCTCGGGGGCTGGGAAGACTTCGACGCTGCGGGCGATCGCGGGCGTGCGGCGCGTTCGCGAGGGCCGGATCGAGTTCGCCGGCGCCACCTGGGTCGACACCGCCCGCGGGATCGACATGCCCTCCGAGCGTCGTCGCGTCGGCATGGTGTTCCAGGAGGGCGCGCTGTTCCCCCACCTCACGGTCGCGGGCAACGTGCGGTTCGGGCGGCGACGCGGGCGGGTCGACGACCTGCTCGAGCGGTTCGGCATCCGCGAGCTCGCCTCCGCTCACCCGCGCGACCTCTCCGGCGGCGAGCGCCAGCGCGTGGCGCTCGCGCGGGCCGTGGCGTCCGACCCGGTCCTACTGCTCCTGGACGAGCCGGTCTCCTCGCTCGACGCCGCGACGAAGGCCGGCATCTCGGCCGAGCTGCTCACGCACCTTCGCGCCCTCGGCCTGCCCGCGATCCTTGTCTCGCACGACTTCGGCGACGTCCTGGGCATGGCCGACCGAATCGCCGTGATGGAGGCCGGCCGTGTCGTGCAGGTCGGGTCGGGGCGGGAGCTGCTCGAGGCCCCGGCGTCGCCCTTCGTCGCGGCGCTCACCGGGGTCAACTTCTTCGACGGCGTGGCGCGCCGGCGCGGTGAGCTGACCGAGGTCCACGCGCCCGGGAGCGGGGCCCGGTTCCTCTCGACCGACCCGGCCGACGGGCCGGTTGGTGTCGCCGTTCCGCCGTGGGAGGTCGCGCTCTCGCTTTCGCGCCCCGAGGGCTCGGCCCTGCACTCACTTGCCGGTGCTGTGCGACGCATCGCGGGCGTGGGCAACCGCGTGCGCGTGACCGTGGGGAGCGACCCACCGGTCGTCGCCGAGGTGACCGACGAATCCGTGCATCGGATGGGCCTTGCCCCGGGTGTGCGCGTCGTCGCCACGTGGAAGGCGACCGGCACTCGCCTGGTCCCGCGATAGGCTTGCGGCACAACCCCACGGGCAAGGAGGAAGCTCGGGTGCGCACGATCATGGTCATTCTCGGGTTCGTACTGGTCGTGGTCGGGATTGTGTGGGTGCTGCAGGGCATCGGTACCTTGAAAGGAAGCTTCATGACCAACCAGGCGTTGTGGACGTGGATGGGGGTGCTCGCGATCCTGCTCGGGATCCCGGTCATCCTCCAGGGGCTCCGCCGAACCCGCTCATGAGCAACCGCGCGCCCGCGCCCAAGCCGAACCGCCCACGCGACCCGAACGCGCCCGCAAAGCCACGCCGTCCACGGGACGAGCTCGGCCGGCCGCTCGCCTACGGCGCGACGAACCGCCTGCAGCTCGAGGACTACGACGCGCTCACGATCGAGGAGAACCACCAGCTCGGCATCGAGGCGCTGGACGCTGAGCGGTTCTTCCCCGCGCACGAGGCGTGGGAGACCTGCTGGAAGCAGGCGAAGGGAACGCCCGAGGCGGAGTTCTTCAAGGGCCTGTCTCAGCTGGGCGCGGGCTACACACACCACCTGCGCGGCAACCAGCAC
>VAYJ01000032.1:15014-16332 GCA_005888465.1 Actinomycetota bacterium | reverse complement strand
GCACTGGGGCGTCGATACCGAGGGCCTCGCGGCCACGGCGCTCGCCCAGGCCGAAGCGATCGAGGACGCGGAACGGGCCGGCCTGCCCAGCCCGGCGCTTGCCTATCCGAAGGTCTGAGCCCTAGCCGGCGGCGCCCGGGTGGGTGGTGATCCCCCACGGCGGCGCCCCGATGATGAACACCGGGGTGCCGATCGACACGAGTGGGTAGAGCGCCTCGGAGTCCGGGATATGCATCCGGATGCACCCGTGCGACGCGTAGGTCCCGATCGAGCTGTCGCTGGGCGTCCCGTGGATGCGGATGCCGGGCGCCGAGAGGTAGAGGGCGCGGGTCCCGAGCGGGTTGGTGGGGCCGGGCGGGATGACGAGCGGCTCGCCCGCGCCCCAACCCGTCGGCGCTGGGTTGTGCCACGTCGGGTTCTCCACCTTGTCGACGACCTCCCATGCGCCGTCCGGCGTGACGAATCCTTGCTTCGCGGTCGCGACCGGATAACGACGGATGATGTGGAGCCCGTCGTAGAGGTAGAGCATATTCTGGCTGACGTTCACCACGATCGTCTTGCCGAGGCTCGAATCCGGGACCTTCGGCCGCACGAGCGAGACGGGGAGCGCGAGCGCCAGGGCACGCTGGAGGACCGCCTGCTTGATCTGCTCGGTGCTCGGCCCCGATGAGAGGGAGGCGCCGGCCCTCGCGTGCACCTTGACGAGCTTGCCGTCGACCAGGTCGAAGCTGGCGTTCCTCGCCGGAACCGCGATCTGAGTGGCGGCCCCGTGCACGAACGCGTCGATCGCGTCCATGCTGAGCGTGTAGCCGACCGTCACGGAGATGTCGGTCACGGGCGTGCCCGTGATCCGGTGGTAGAGGCGGGACACGAGCCCGTTGGCGGCGCTCAGCGCCATGGCCTTGTCAACCGCCGCATCGACGTCGGCCGCGAGGCCGAGGTCGGCGAGCGTCTCGGTCCAGATCTTGTCGCCGGCCGCGAGCGTCATCTCCTGCTCGAGTGACCGGTCCACCACGGCGGCGACCGCCGTGACGGCCTCGGCGCGGTCCATGTTGCCGACGTCGATGCCGTCGATGCGCACGCCGGGCAGGATGAGCCCCAGCCGGTTGTGGTCGTAGCGAAGCGCCCCGAAGGCGGTGCCGGCGACCCCGAGCACCAGCAGCCCGAGGACGACGAGCAGGACGATGACTCGCCGGCTGAGCCGCCGCACCCGATGCTTCCCGCCCCTCATACCCCTCATCATGCCAATTGTCTCGGCAGAAATGTGGCACCGGTGCAGAGATCGGGTCGCCTCATGCCGATTCTGACTCGAGGAAGG
>VAYJ01000032.1:0-14913 GCA_005888465.1 Actinomycetota bacterium | reverse complement strand
TCCGAGCGCTTCGGGGCCGAGCTGCACCTCCTCCAGGTCGTCGTCCCGGAGAACGAACCCGGCACGGAAGCCGGCATGGCCGAGTCGACGCGCGCCTCAGCGGCGTCGAACGAGCTCGCGCGGCTCGCCCAACAGCTCGCGGGACCCCGCGGCAGAGCGCAGGTCGTCGTGGATGCGGACCCCTCGATGGCGATCGTCCGGGCGGCCGAGGAGACCGGGGTCGATGTCCTGGTGGTCGGGAACCTCGGGATGAGCGGGCGCAGGGAGTTCCTGCTCGGCAACGTGCCCAATCGCGTGAGCCACAACGCGCGGTGCACGGTGATCATCGTCAACACGGACGAGCGACAGCCGGGCGGGTTCGTCCCGCGGACGCCGGCATCGGCCGACACCCACCAGGACGTGGGCGGTCACCTGCTCGGCCGGGCGACGACGATCTCGGCCGTGCTCGCCAAGCACGGGATCCGCGAGCTGTTCTCGCGCGGGCGGCGAGGGGACGAGGACTCGACCGAGCAGCGCGCCCGCCGCTTCCGCCAGGCGCTCGAGGAGCTCGGGCCGACCTTCGCGAAGCTCGGGCAGATGCTGTCGACGCGCCCGGACAAGAGGAAGTCGTGCACGTGATGGAGCAGGAGCTCGGCGTGCCGTGGGAGGACGTGTTCGAATCGATCGTGCCCGAGCCGATGGCGGCGGGCACCATCGCCGAGGTCCATCGCGCCACGCTCACCGGCGGTGAGCGTGTGGTCGTGAAGGTCCAGCGCCCGACCGCGCGCAAGGACATCATGGAGGACCTCGGCCTGCTGAAGCTCTTCGCCGAGAAGACGGCCCACCGGCCCGCGTTTCGCCAGCTCGTCGACATGCCGGCGATCTTCGAGCACCTCTCCGAGTCGCTCCAGCGGGAGCTCGACTTTCGGCGCGAGGCCTCGAACATCGCGCGGATGCGAACGGTGCTCGAGCCCTACGACCGGCTGGACGTCCCGGGCGTCCACGGCGAGTACACGACGGCGCGGCTCCTCGTGATGCAGGAGATCCAGGGCGTGCCGATCCGCCAGGCCCCGGAGGGCGACGTGCGCAAGGAGGCGGCGCGCCAGCTGCTCGAGTCCTACTACGCGCAGATCCTCACCGACGGGTTCTTCCACGCCGACCCGCACCCTGGGAACCTGATGTGGTGGCAGGACCGGGTCTACCTCCTCGACTTCGGCATGGTGGGCGAGCTCGGCCCGGAGATCCGCGAGCTGCTCATCCTGCTGCTGATGGCGTTCTGGCAGGAGGACGTGAGCTTCCTGACCGACGTCACGCTCATGCTGGCCGGCCAGGACCAGCGGACCGACATCGACGTGGAGGCGTTCCAGAGGGACATCGGCGCGGTGATGGCCCACTACCGGAAGGCCTCGCTCAAAGAGATCCAGCTCGGCCCGATCCTGCAGGACATCACCGAGATCGCCATCCGCAACGACGTGTCGCTCCCGGCGTCCCTCGTGCTGACCGGCAAGGCACTCGCCCAGATGCAGCTCGCGACCGGGGAGTTGGATCCGACGCTCGACCCCTTCTCCGTGGCGGGCCAGTTCCTCACGAAGGGGCTGGTGCACCGGATCCGCGATCGGGCCGATCCGAAGAAGCTCTTTTACGAGGCGCAGAAGCTCCGCGTGCGATTCACGAGGCTCGTCGAATCGATCGAGCGCCTGTCCGGATCGCGCCCCGGACCCAAGCTCACGGTGAACTTCCGCGGCACGGAACGCCTGGAGGACACGATCCGGCGCGGGAGCCGGCGCCTCGCTCTCGCGCTCTCGGCGGGGGGGACGCTGGTGGCGACCGCGATCACCGCGAGCTCGATCCACGTGGCGCCCTGGGTGCCGATCACGCTCGGGAGCGCGGGGGGCGTGCTCACCCTAGGGCTGATCGGGGACCTGGTTCGTCGTCGCTAGCTGCGCCTCGCGCGACGGCTCGTCGGGGTGCGTCTTCCCCTGCTTGATCGCCTTGAGCAGCCGTCGTTCGATGACGAACGCGATCACCGACATGCCCGCTCCGAGGATCGCCCGTTCGAACCACCGGTACAGCCGGCTGCCCCTGACCACGGCCGAAGCCTAACGCGGCCGGCCGAAACCTTCCTTCGGAGGGGTGCTTCCGGGCGCTATGTGGCAAGATTTGCCGCTCGGAGCCCGAACGACACGACGACCCTGCTAGGGGAGGGGATGCGAGATGCCCGGGATGGTGCCTGACGACGTCTATGCCCTGACGGGAGCCACGGACCCGCGCGTCTCCCCCGACGGACGCACCGTGGCCTATGTCGTCTGGAGCATCGACAAGGACGCAAACGAATACCGAAGCGCCATCTGGCTAGCACCGATCGATGGATCGGCGCCGCCTCGCCAGTTCACCTCCGGCACGACCCGGGACGCCGCCCCGCGATGGTCGCCCGACGGGGAGCGCCTGGCGTTCACGTCGAAGCGTGCTGGCGATCACATGCAGCTCTTCGTCATGCCGATCGGCGGGGGTGAGCCGAGCAAGCTTACGGACCTGAAGGAGGACGTCACGGACGTCGTCTGGGCGCCGGACGGCACGCGGATCGCGTTCGCGTCCCGGGTACCCGACCCCGCCTACGGCGTGGAGGACGACAAGCGGCGTGCGCCGCGCCGGTTCACGCGGCTGCACTTCAAGCTCGACACGGTCGGCTGGACCGGCGACCGGCCCCAGCACCTGTTCCTCGTCGCGGTCGACGGATCGGCGCCGCCCGTCCAGCTCACCACCGGGGAACACGAGGAGTCGGGCCCGGCGTGGTCGCCCGACGGCGAGCGGATCGCCTTCGCGTCCCCGCGCCACGAGGACTGGGACATCGACCACATCTCCGACATCCATGTCATCGATGTGAGCGGCCGGGGGGAGCCTCGCCAGGTGTCGCTCGGGGACGGCACGTGCGACGCGCCCTCGTGGTCGCCCGACGGGGCGAGCATCGCGTACCTGTTCGCGCCGGGTGTCTTCGACGACCCGAGGCACGGCCAGGTGGCGGTGAGCCCCGCGGACGGCGGCGATCGCAAGGTGCTCACGACGTCGCTCGATCGCCAGTGCGCTCCGTACCCGGTCATCCGCGAGCCGATCTGGGACGGCGCCGACCTGATGTTCGCGGTCGAGGACCGCGGCAACGTGCACGTCTATCGCGTCCCGGCCGACGGGAACGGGAAGCCCGAGCTGGCGGTCGGGGGCGAGGCATGCGTCACGGGCTACGACGCGGCGGGAGGGGCCATCGCGCACACGCTGACCACGTCGACTGCGCCTGCGGAGCTGTTCGTCGGGGAGCGCAAGGTGAGTGACGTCGGCCGGCGGTTCATCGCCGGCCGTGAGCTGGTCGAGCCCGAACGCTTCACCGCCACCTCCCGGGACGGCACCGACGTGGAAGCGTGGATCATCCGTCCCGCAGGGTTCCAGGCCGGCACGACGTATCCCGTGCTCCTGAACATCCACGGCGGCCCGTTCACGCAGTACGGGAACAGGCTCTTCGACGAGTTCCAGGTGTATGCGGGCGCCGGCTACGTCGTGCTGTACTCGAACCCGCGCGGGTCCTCGGGCTACAGCGAGGAGTGGGGGCGCGCGATCCGCGGCCCGGTGGCCGAAGGCCCCGGCTGGGGGAGCGTCGACTACGAGGACGTCTTGGCCGTGCTCGACGAGGCCCTTCGCCGGTTCGACTTCTGCGACCCGGAACGGCTGGGCGTGATGGGCGGCTCCTACGGCGGGTACCTCACGTCGTGGATCGTCGGGCACACCGACCGGTTCCAGGCGGCCATCTCCGAGCGCGCCGTCAACCAGTGGGTGTCGATGTGGGGATCGAGCGACTTCGGCTGGGACTTCAAGGGCTACGTGGGGGGCTTCCTGCACGAGAACCTGGACGCCTACATCGCGATGTCGCCAGCGACCTACGCGCAAGCGATCACGACGCCGCTCCTCATCCTCCACTCGGAGAATGACCTCCGATGCCCGATCGAGCAGGGCGAGCAGCTCTTCACGACGCTCCGGCTCCTGAAGCGAGACGTCGAGATGGTGCGCTTCCCGTCGGAGAGCCACGAGCTGACACGCTCCGGCAACCCGGTGCACCGCGCCATGCGCTTCGAGATCATCCTGGAGTGGTTGGAGACGAAGCTCAAGAAGCGGTGACGTTCGAGGTCGGGGTCGACGTCGGCGGGACGTTCACCGACCTCGCGCTCACCGACGGCGAGCGGCTCGTCGTCGCGAAGGTTCCTTCCACCCCGCGGGATCAGGCGCGAGGCGTGCTGCACGGCCTTGAGCAACTCGGCGCGGACCCCGGGCGGCTGCGGCGGTTCGCCCACGGGACGACGGTCGCGACGAACGCGGCGCTCGAGCGGCGCGGCGCGCGCACGGTCCTGGTGACCACCGAGGGCTTTCGGGACCTGCTCGAGATCGGCCGGCAGAACCGTCCCTCGCTCTATGACCTGTTCCGCGACCGGACGCCGCCGGTCATCCCGCGGGACCTGGTCGTGGAGGCGCCCGAGCGCGTGGCGGCCGACGGGACGGTCCTGCGTCCGCTCGATGCCGACGCCGTGGCCGTGGTGGCCCGCGAGGTGGCCGCCCTGCGCCCCGAGGCCGTCGCCCTCTGCCTGCTCTTCAGCTTCCTTCGCCCCGAGCACGAAGCGGCGATCGCGGCCACGCTCCGCGCCACCGGCCTGCCGGTGAGCGTCTCGAGCGAGGTCCTTCCTGTCTTCCGTGAGTACGAACGGGCGAGCACGACCGCGCTCGACGCCTACGTGGCGCCCGCGCTGTCGCGGTACCTGAGGAGCCTCGACGGTGCGCTTCGCGATGCGGGGCTGGGCTGCGAGGTCGAGGTGATGCGCTCGGGCGGCGGCACCTTCGGCGCTACGACGGCGGCGTCGAACCCGGTGCACACATTGCTCTCCGGGCCCGCAGCGGGCGCCTGGGGCGCCGCCGCGGTCGGCTTGGGCTGCGGAGTGACCGACCTCATCGCGTTCGACATGGGCGGCACTTCGACGGACGCGACGCTCATCGAGGGCGGGCGACCGCGCACGACGGCCGAGGGTCAGGTGGCGGGGCTCCCGTTCGCGGTGCCCTCCACCGAGATCCACACGGTCGGCGCGGGCGGCGGGAGCGTGGCGTGGGGAGATGCGGGCGGTGCCCTTCGCGTGGGACCACGTTCGGCGGGGGCCGATCCCGGGCCGGCGTGCTACGGGAAGGGTGGCACCGACCCCACCGTGACCGACGCGTATCTCCTGCTCGGGCTCCTGCATCCCGACGCTCCGCTCGGCGGTTCGCTCCGGCTGGAGCCGGCTCCGGCGACCGATGCGCTTGAGCGTCTCGCGGCGTCCCTGGGCCTGGAGACGCAGGCGGCCGCGGCCGGCGTCGTACGCGTCGTGGAGGCCCACATCGCGAAGGCGCTTCGCGTCGTGTCGGTCGAACGCGGTCGCGACCCGCGCCGCCTCGCGCTCCTCGCGTTCGGCGGCGCCGGCCCGCTGCACCAGGGGGCGCTCGCTCGGGAGCTCGGGTGCCCTCTGGTGATCGTGCCGAGGTATCCGGGCGTGCTGTCGGCGCTCGGTCTGCTCGCCGCGCCGCGCTCGGCGAGCGGCGCGCGAACGGTGCTCCGCGAACTGAACGCTGAGGTGGCCTCCGGGCTGGCGGCAGGGTGGGCGGGCCTGGAGGCAGACGTGCGAGCGTCGATGGACGATGCGGTGGTGGTTCGCTCGGCGGACTGCCGGTACCGAGGGCAGTCGTTCGAGCTCGAAGTCATGGCGCCGGACGAGGGCGACACGACCTCTGGTCTTGCTCGCGCCTTCCACGACGCGCACCGCGAGCGATACGGCTACGCGCTCCCGGAGGAGGCGATCGAGGTCGTGAACCTGCGTGTCCGGGCCGAAGCGCCGCGGCCCGTGTTCGCCCTGCCATCCGTCCCGCCCGGACGCGGCTCCGCAGAAGCGCGCCGCGGCGAACGGACGGTGCGGATCGAGGGGCGGGACACAGCGTGCGCCGTCTTCGAACGGGACGCGCTCGGCGCCGGCGACCGCCTCCACGGTCCGACAATCGTCGCCGGCGTCGACGCGACGTGCTTGCTCCTTCCCGGCCAGCACGCCGAGGTGGACGGGGTGGGGAACCTCCTCATCCGCGACGCGTGATGACGATGGACCCGATCGCGCTCGAGGTCTGCCGCGCGGCTCTGTCGGGGGTCGCCGAGGAGGCGGGCGCGGCGCTTCGGCGAACCGCCTACTCGCCGAACATCAAGGAGCGCGTCGATTGCTCGGCGGCGGTGTTCGGCCCCGACGGCGAGCTCGTGGCGCAGGCGGAGCACATCCCGGTGCACCTGGGCTCGATGCCGGCGTCGGTCGCCGCGGCCCTCGCGCGCCGCGGGCCGCTTCGCCCCGGCGATCAGGTCTTGCTGTCCGACCCGTTCGCCGGCGGCACGCACCTCCCCGACTGGACGCTCGTCGCGCCGGTCTTCGTCGATGACCGTCTCCTCGGTTACGTCGCGAACCGCGCCCACCACGCCGACGTCGGTGGCATGGCGCCCGGGAGCATGCCGGGCGGCGCGACCGAGATCTTCCAGGAAGGTCTGCGCATCCCGCCGGTTCGTCTCTGGCGCGAGGGACGGGAGGACCCCGACGTGCTGGACCTGCTGCTCGCGAACTCGCGCACGCCCGACGAGCGGCGAGGCGACCTGCGTGCCCAGGCCGGCTCCAACCACACGGCGGCGGCGAGGCTCACGGAGCTCGCCGGCCGGATGGGGATCGAGGGACTCCTCGTCGGCATGGAGGCGACCAAAGACCATGCCGAGCGTGCCGTGCGCGCGGCGCTCATGGGCATCCCGCCCGGCACGTACCGGTTCGAGGACCTCCTCGACGACGACGGCGCGGGCACCGTCGACATCCCGATCCGGGTGGCGGTGTCGATCGGCGGTGGACGCATGCGAGTCGACTTCGCGGGGACGTCCCGGCAGGTCGCGGGGAGCGTCAACGCGCCCCTCGCCGTCACGCGCTCGGCCTGCGCCTTCGTGCTCCGCGCCGTGACCGACCCCGAGATCCCCGCGAACGCCGGCGCCGACCGTCCGCTCGAGGTCCGGGCCGAACGCGGCTCGCTCCTGAACCCCGAACCTCCCGCGGCGGTCGCCGCCGGGAACGTCGAGACCTCGCAGCGCATCGTCGACGTCGTTCTGGGCGCGCTCGCACCGGCGCTCCCCGATCGGATCCCCGCCGCCTCGCAGGGCACCATGAACAACATCCTGATCGGCGGCTTGGATCCACGGACCGGCCGGGCGTTCACGTACTACGAGACCGTGGCCGGCGGCCAGGGCGCGCGGCCCGGTGGGGACGGCATGAGCGGCGTCCACACGCACATGACGAACACGCTCAACACGCCCGCCGAAGCGCTCGAGACCGCGTACCCGCTTCGGCTGCTGGAGGCGCGCCTCCGAAACGGCACCGGCGGCGACGGTCGCTGGCGGGGCGGCGACGGCGTCCGGCGCGTCATCGAGGTGCTCGCCGACGGCGCGACCGTGTCGATCCTGTCCGAGCGGCGGCGCCACTCCCCCTGGGGCCTCGCCGGCGGCGAGCCCGGCGCCCCCGGGCGCAACGCACTCGTTCGGCACGGCGACGAGCGGGCGCTCCCTGCCAAGGTCACGCTCCCCGTCGAGCCCGGCGACGTGCTCCTCGTCGAGACGCCGGGCGGTGGGGGCTTCGGTCATGCGCGCGAGCGGAAGGAGTAACGTGTGCGTCCATGGCGCTGGACGCCTTCGATGTGGCGACCACAGCCGTCCGGGAAGCGAACGAGCGCGGCGTCCCGCTCAAGCTAATCGGCGGCCAGGCCGTCCGGCTGCTCTGCCCGCTGTTCCCGCATCGTGCCCGGACCGATCAGGACATGGACTTCGCTTCGGTGTCATCGGCCAGGCGCCCGGTGATGGACTTCTTCGCCGCGCGCGGGTTCGTCGGCGACCAGCGGTTCAACACCCTGCACGGCGACCGGCAGATGTACTTCACCACCGCCGACGGTGGCGTGAGCGTCGACGTGATCATGGACCGGCTGAACATGTGTCACGTCCTGGACTTCCGCGAGCGCATCGACCGGATGCCGCACACGCTGGACGTCACCGACCTGCTGCTCACGAAACTCCAGATCGTCGAGCTCAACCGCAAGGACCTACACGACATCGTGCACCTGCTGTCCGCCTTCGAGGTCCGCGACGGGGACGACGTGGGCGCGGTCGGGCTCGCGCGGATCGGCAAGGTCGTGTGCGACGACTGGGGCTGGTGGCGCACGGTCACGGGAAGCCTCGACACCCTCGTCCGGCTCGGTGCCGGCGAGCACGCCGATCTCATCCCCTCGGCGCGCCGCTTCGATCCGCTTGCGCAGGCCAAGCGCATCCGGGAGTACTGCGACGCGTGCTCCAAGACCTTCAAATGGAAGCTCCGTTCGAAGGTCGGCGAGCGCATGCAGTGGTACGAGCTGCCGGAGGTCGTCGGTCACTAGCATGCGCCGCGCGGAGCACGACTTCCTCATCGTCGGGGGCGGCTCCGCGGGGTGCGCGCTGGCGAATCGCCTCTCGGCCGATCCGAGCAACCGGGTCCTGGTGCTCGAAGCGGGACGGCCCGACTATCCGTGGGACATCTTCATCCAGATGCCGGCGGCGCTCACGTTCCCGATCGGGAGCCGCTTCTACGACTGGAAGTACGAGTCCGAGCCGGAGCCCTTCATGCACGGCCGGCGCATCTCGCACGCGCGGGGCAAGGTCCTCGGCGGCTCGAGCAGCATCAACGGCATGATTTTCCAGCGGGGCAACCCGCTCGACTTCGAACGATGGGCCGCCGATCCGGGGATGCAGACCTGGGACTACGCGCACTGCCTTCCCTACTTCAAGCGGATGGAGAACTGCCTCGCGGCCGCGCCGGACGACGAGTTCCGCGGGCACGCCGGGCCGCTGGTCCTGGAGCGCGGTCCGGCGACGAGCCCCCTGTTCCGTGCCTTCTTCGAGGCCGTCCAGCAGGCCGGCTACCAGCTGACCGCGGACGTGAACGGCTACCGCCAGGAGGGGTTCGCCGCGTTCGACCGCAACATCCAGCGGGGGCGCCGGCTCTCCGCCGCGCGAGCGTACCTGCACCCGGCGATGGGCCGGCCGAATCTCACGGTCCGCACCCGGACGTTCGTCACGCGGATCCTCTTCGAGGGCCGGCGCGCGATCGGCGTCGAGTACCAGCAGCGCGGCGGCTCGCCGAAGCGCGCGCTCGCGGGCGAGGTGATCCTCGCCGGGGGCGCCTTCAACTCGCCGCAGCTTCTGCAGCTCTCCGGCGTCGGGAACCCGTCGCTCCTGGAGCCGCTCGGGATCCCGGTCCTCAACGGCCTGACCGGTGTCGGGGAGAACCTCCAGGACCACCTGGAGGTGTACGTCCAGCACTCCTCCCGCCTTCCGGTCTCGGTCGCCCCCGGCCTCAAATGGCGGAACCGGCCGTGGATCGGGCTGGAATGGCTGCTCTTCAAGCGAGGGCTCGCCGCGACCAACCACTTCGAGGGCGGCGGGTTCGCGCGCAGCAACGAGGACGTCCGCTACCCGAACCTCATGTTCCACTTCCTCCCCGTCGCCGTGCGCTACGACGGCTCGTCGCCGGCGGGGGACCACGGCTACCAGGTCCACATCGGGCCGATGTACTCCGACGCCCGCGGATCGGTGCGGATCACGAGCCCCGATCCCCGCGTCTACCCGGCGCTTCGGTTCAACTACCTCTCGACCGACCAGGACCGGCGCGAGTGGGTCGAGGCGATCCACGCCGCCCGGACGGTTCTGGGCCAGCCCGCGTTCGAGCCCTACGACGCCGGCGAGCTGTCCCCGGGTCCGGCCGCCGCCCAGACCGATGCCGAGATCCTGGACTGGGTCGCCCGGGACGGGGAGACGGCGTTGCATCCTTCCTGCACCTGCGCGATGGGGACCGGAGAGGCCGCCGTCGTCGATCCAGTGACGCTCCGTGTGCACGAGACCGAGGGGCTTCGCGTGGTCGACGCGTCGGTCATGCCCTACGTGACGAACGGGAACATCTACGCACCGGTGATGATGGTGGCCGAGAAGGCAGCCGACCTGATCCTGGGCGCGACGCCCCTCGCTCCCGAGCCGGTCGCGTTCTATCGACACCCGGGCCGGTGAGCGCACCCGTGTTGCCGATCCTGCAACCGCCGACTTGCACCCGGCCTCGCGCGGGCGGAACATCGCGCCTGAACAGCATCGATCGGGGGGATCGATGACCAAGATCTTCTACGTCACGGACATCCACGGCTCCGAGATCTGCTGGCGGAAGTTCCTGAACGCGGGTCCCCACTACGGCGCCGACGTCGTGATCGTCGGCGGCGACATCACCGGCAAGGCCATGGTCCCCATCGTCCAGCGCGGCACCCGCTGGGACACCACGATGTTCGACCAGCACGTCTCCCTGGAGACCGAGGACGAGGTCCGCGACATCGAGACGAAGATCCTGAACCGCGGCTACTACCCGATCCGCGTCTCCGAGGAGGAGTACCGCCACATGCAGGACGACGAGGACGCGGTCGACAAGCGGTTCAAGGAGGTGATGCTCGAGGGGACCGAGCGCTGGATCGCCATGGCCGACGACCGCCTGGCGGGCAAGGGGATCCGCGCGATCGTCTCCCCGGCGAACGACGACATGTTCGAGATCGACCCGGTCCTGAAGAGCGGGCACCTTGTCGAATTCGGCGGCGACGACCCCCTCGAGCTGGACGGCTTCGAGATGCTCTCCTACGGATGGACGAACCCGACGCCGTGGAACACGTTCCGCGAGCTGCCCGAGGACGAGCTTGGCCGGCGCCTGGAGAAGATCCTCGCGAAGGTCACCGACCCGGCGAGGACGATCTTCAACTTCCACGCGCCGCCATACGGGAGCGGCCTGGACGAGGCCCCGGCGCTGGACGAGAACCTCAACATCAAGGCGGGCGGCCGGGCCCTTCGACCCGTCGGGTCGACCTCGGTTCGTTCGGCCATCGAGCGCGTCCAACCCGTCCTGTCGCTGCACGGCCACATCCACGAGGCGAAAGGCGCGACGCGGATGGGCTCGAGCCTGGTGCTGAACCCCGGGAGCTCCTACGAGGAAGGAGTCCTGCAGGCCGCGCTCATCACGCTCGACGCGAAGAAGCACGTCGTCAAGAACTATCAGCTGGTGAACGGATGAGCCGGCCATGGGTGCCGCGCTCGGAAAGGGGAGGTGAGACCTGGTGGCAACGGTAGGCGAAACCCCTACCTTGTTCCTCCGCAAGGCGACCGGGCTGGTGAAGGGGTGGTCGCGCCGCGACGCCTTCATCTACTCGTTCATGTCCGTGAACCTGATCACGCTCGGGCTGTACTTCGCGTTTTCGGTCCTGGCGTTCGTGCCGAACGGTCAGGTGCTGCTCGCGGTGATCATCTCCGGCGTGCTCATCACGTTCCTCGTCATCACCTACGCGGGCCTCATCTCGGCGATGCCCCGTGCGGGCGGCGACTACGTCTGGCAGAGCCGCGTGCTCGGCGGCGGCATCGCGTTCGTCCTGGCCGTCACCGGATGGTGGTTCATCCTGTGGCACTGGGCGCCGATCTACGCGAACATCCTCTCGGTCGAGGTGCTCCAACCGCTCTTCGCCATCTTCAAGTGGTCGGGCGCGGTCACGTGGCTGGGCACCCACAACGGCATCTTCATCACGAGCGTCGGCACGATCGTGCTCGCCGGATTCCTCGTGTCGCTCGGCATGGAGGGCTACGCGCGCGTCCAGCGGTTCTGCTTCTACGTCGGGATGGTCGCCCTCGCGGTCATGCTGCTCATACTGGTGTTCGGGAGCAAGAGCGGGTTTGCGAGCGCCTTCAACCGCGAGGCGGCGAACCTGTTCGGCGCGAAGGGCGACGTCTACAAGGCGACGCTCACCACAGCCGCAACCGGCAACGCTGTGCCGGCGATGAAGCTCTCGCTTTCGCCGTTCTTCGGCGCGAGCCTGTTGCTGGTCCCGTTCATGGCGTTCTGGATCCTGTGGCCGAACTGGGGCGCGACGCTCTACGGCGAGGTTCGGGGCGCCGGGGACTTCCGCAAGGTGATGGGCGGCATGATGTGGGGCCTCTGGGTGACCATCGGGCTCTCCGTGATCCTCGTGCTCCTCATGGCCAAGACGTTCGGCTGGCAGTTCTTCAACGCGGCGAACGCGAACTACTGGTTCCCGCTGTACGGCGGCACGGCGGCGCCCACGATCCCGATCTTCCCGTACCCACCGCTCCTCGCGAGCTTCTACATCCATAGCGCCATCTTCCAGGCGATCGTGGTGCTCGCGTTCGGCACGTGGTTCCTCGGGTGGGCGGGGACGCTGTTCCTCTCCTCGACGCGGGTCGTGTTCGCCGCGGCGTTCGACCGGATCCTTCCCGAGTGGGCAGCCCGGGTGTCGGAGCGGCGTCACGTGCCGTTCGGCGCGCTCGCCCTGATGCTCTTCCCCTCGGTCATCATCAGCGCGTTCTACGCGTACAAGAGCGGGTTCATCACCTACACGCTGGATGCGACGCTCGTGATCGCCGTGACCTTCTTCGGCACGGCCATCGCGGCGATGATCCTTCCGTGGCGGAAGAAGTCGCTCTATCAGAACTCGGCGATCGCGAAGTACAACGTCGGGGGCATTCCGCTGATCACACTGACCGGTGGCATCACCGCAGCATTCCTCGGCTGGATGCTCTTCAAGTGGTTCACGGACGACCTGTACGCGATCAACAACAGCACGTCTCTGAAGTATCTGGCGGCCATGTACGGGCTTGCGATCGTCGTGTATGCGATCGCCTACTTCGTGCGGCGGAGCCAGGGGATCAACCTGAAGTCGATCCATCAGGAGATCCCGGTCGACTAGAGCGAGTGACGTGGTGAGGGGCGGCCCCGCCTGGGGGCCGCCCCTCACGCGTCGAAGGGAGCAGGCGATGCCGGGCGAGCGACGGATGTTCATCGGCGGCGAGTGGGTGGCGTCGCAAGGCGGCGCCGCCATGGAGGCAACGGCACCGGCGACCGGCGAGGTGATCGGCTCGGTGCCCGAAGGAACGCGGGCCGACGTCGGACTGGCGGTCGAGGCGGCGAGGCGGGCGTCCGCTCCCTGGTCGTCCGCATCCGCATTCGACCGAGCTGCTGCCATGCGCCGCATCGCGACCGTCATCGACTCCCGCCGGGAGAGCTTGGCGCGCACGCTCACGCTCGACCAGGGGAAGCCCCTGGAGGCCGAGGCCCGCGACGAGGTCAACGAGCTGATCCTGTTCTTCGACATGGCCTCCGCCGACGCGACGCGTGCCGAGGGGCTGATCGCGCCCTCGGTCGACGCCGGTCGGCGTGTGTTGCTCTATCGGGTGCCCCGCGGCGTGGTCGGGGTGATCAGCCCGTGGAACTGGCCCTACACGATGCCCGCCGAGATCGTCGCGCCGGCCCTCGCGTTCGGGAACACGGTCGTGCTCACGCCCGCGCCGTCCACCTCGCTCTGCGCGGTGGCACTCGCGCAGTGCATCGGCGAAGCGGACCTGGGCGTTCAACCTGGTGACGGGCCGGGGACCCGTGGTCGGCGACGAGCTGGCCGGGCACGCCGGCGTCGCGGCCGTGGGGTTCATCGGCTCGATCGCCACCGGGCACCGCGTGGCGGCCCGGGCCGCAGGCAAGGACGTCCTGCTGGAGATGGGCGGGAACGGTCCCCTCGTCGTCTGCGACGACGCGGACCTCGACGCGGCCGTCCAGGGCACGATCGAGGCCTGTTTCCTGAACGCCGGCCAGAGCTGCACCGCCGGCGAGCGGATCCTGGTGCAGCGCGACGTGCACGACGAGTTCGTCGCGAAGATGATCGCGGCCGTCGCCGACCAGGTACGGCTCGGCGATCCGTTCGACCCGGACACCACGATGGGCCCGCTGAACAACGCCGGCGTCGCCGACAAGACCGAGCGCCACGTCGAGGAGGCGGCGGCGCAGGGGGCCTCGGTCGTCGCGGGCGGCAAGCGGGCACCGCGACACGGGAGCGACCTGTTCTTCGAGCCGACCGTGGTCGACGGGGTGACCGAGGAGATGCAGATCGCCCGGGAGGAGACGTTCGGACCCGTGGTGCCGATCACGACGATCGGGAGCGAGCAGGACGCGATCGAGATCGTCGATCAGTCACCGTACGGTCTCATGTCGGCGATCTTCACGCGCGACCTCGCGCGAGGCCTCCGGTTCGCCGAGCGCGTGCGAACGGGCTCCGTGAACATCAACGACGGCACGAACTACTGGGAGTCGCACCTCCCGTTCGGCGGCCGCGCCGGCTCGGCGTCGGGGGTCGGCCGCGTCGGCGGTCGGTTCTCGATCGACCGGCTGACGGAGCTAAAGACGATCGTCGTGTCGCTCGGCGAGTAGCGGCGCCGATGGGCGGCCCGACCCGCATCTTCTTCGCCGCCGACCTGCACGGCTCGGAGCTCACGTTCCGGAAGTTCCTTTCCGCCGCCTCGTTCTACGAAGTCGACGCGCTCGTCTTCGGCGGCGACCTGATGGGCAAGGCCTTCGTGCCGATCGTTCGCGATGGTGGCGGGTATCTCGCCGAATTCCGCGGCGAGCGCCACGAATTCAGCGGCGAGGGCCTCGCTGCGTTCACGGGGTTGGTCGAACGGACAGGCTTCTACTGGGAGGTCATGGACCGCGACGCCTACGACGCGGCGAACGCCGATCCGCTGCTCCAGCGCGGCCTGTTCCAGGAGGCGGCACGCGCGCGGCTCGCGTCCTGGATCGCGCAGGCCGAGGACCGCCTGTCCGGCTCGCGAGTCCGCCTCTACCTGACCGGCGGCAATGACGACGACCCCGCGGTGCTCGAGTTGCTCGAGGAGCATGAGGGCGATCACGTGCTCGCGAGCGAGGGCCGAACGATCGAGCTGGACGCCGAGCACAGGATGGTCACGGTGGGTTGGTCGACCCC
>VAYJ01000189.1 GCA_005888465.1 Actinomycetota bacterium | reverse complement strand
GATGACCACGACCGCGTAGCGCCGCCACGCCCGGAGCTTCCGGCTGGAGAGGACCCCCACCATGGTGAGCGAGATGAGCAGCAACGGGAACTCGAACGACGCCCCGAAGGCCAGGATGAGGAGCGTCACGAACCCCACGTACTTGCCCACCGAGAGGACGGTGTAGATGCGGCTCGTACCGGCGAACCCGAGGAGGAATGCGAGCCCCTTGGGCAGTGTAAGCAACGCGAAGTACCCGCCGAGTACGAACAGCGCGATGGAGGCGAGGACGAACGGGATCGCGTAGCGGCGCTCGTTCGACTTGAGGCCCGGGGTCACGAACCGCCAGATCTCGTACAGGACGACCGGGAGCGCCAGGCACAGCCCGAGTGCGCCGACCGTCTTGATCTTCACCAGGAACGGTTCCACGATCGAGATGTACGCGAGAGCGCAGGGGAAGCTGCAGTACGGGTTCGTCAGCAGGTTGAAAACCGGCCGGTACAGCGGCCAGGCGATGGCGAAGCCGACGCCGATCGACGCCACCGAGATGACCAACCGGGTCCGCAGCTCGTCGAGGTGCTCGACGAGCGTCATGCTCCCGTCCGGGTTCTTCTGCCGGCGCCGCCTGAGGATCACTGCCACCGTTCCACCAGTGCGGCCAAGCAAACCACGCCCCGACGGGGGGTGTCTACGGGACGGAGCCCGATTCCGGCGCGGGCGCGGAGTGTTCCTCCGTGGCCGGACCGTCGCCGTTCGTCGTCGCGGCGGGAAGCTGCGTCGTGGGCGCCGGCGCGGGGGCGGCCTCCGGCTCGTCGTCCAGATGCAGGCTCAGCTCCTGGCGGATGTCGTCGGATGCCTTGCGGAATTCGCGGAGCGACTTGCCGACGGTCCGCCCGATCTCCGGCAGTCGCTTGGGGCCGAAGATGATCAGGGCGATCACCAGGATGAGGATGATCTCTTCGGGACCGATGTTGAACAATCGGGCCTCCCGGATTGGGGCGTCGACGCGAACAGGTGCGTCTACCGGCGGATTCTAGCACCGGGGCCTCGGTCGAACCGGGCCCGGATCTCCTCCAGGCGGGCCGCCGCCCGCGCCCCGTCGCCGGCGATCTTCTCCGCGGTCGAGCCCACGTCCTCCTGGAACCGGCCGATGGCCGCCGCGAGGGCGCGAAGGTTGCGGAGCAGACCGACGGCGAGGATCCCGAGCAGGACGGTCGCGAGGAACGCGAGCGCGATCGCGACGAGGACCGGCATCAGCCGGAGGATACCAGCGGGCTAGCTGCGGGGGAGGTCCCGGTGCAGCCGGGAGTCGTCCTTCAGCAAGAAGTGGAAGCTGATGAGGTCGTCGACGGTGAACGGTGGGCCTGAGGGACGTCCCTCGGGGTGCTCGGCCAGCTCGAGCGCGTCGGGGCCGAGCTCGTCCTCCTCCTCCGGAGGACTTTCGTCCAATTCCACGCCCGCCGAGAGCAACAGGGCCGCGACCTTCCGGTCGGCCGGCTTCTCCACGGTGTCGCGGCAGCGGGGGCACGAGAAGCGGTAGGATCCCTCGCCGCTCTGGTCGCGGATCGACAACAGGATCGCCTCCGGCGTCATGTCGACCTCACCGCATTGCGGACACGTGGTGCGAATCGTGGTCACGCCTCCGGTATCGGTCGGCCCGGTGCCCCGCTTGAGAATGGGGGGCGCTCAGGCGGGCGGGGTCCGGTAGCGCTCGAGCGTGGCGCGTGCGGCCTCGCGAACCATCGCCGCGAGCTCCGGCGGATCGAGGACCTCGGCCTCGCCGCCGAGGCGGAGGACGAGCTTCGCGACCCACGGCAGCTCCTTGGTCGGGAGCGTCACCTCGGTCCGGCCGTCCTCGCGGTTCCGCACGTTCTCGACGCTGTAGTACTCCATCACCCAGCGTGCGCTCGGCCCGAGCGCGAGCCTCACCGGGATGTCGCGCTCGGAGCGTGTATAGAGCGGCCGACCCGCGCCGAGCAGGCCGCGCGGGTCGAACGTCTCGCCCGTTTCGCGCACCGAGCGGATCCGGTCGGCGCGGAAGAGGCGCTCGGCGTCGGCCAGGTGATCCCACGCGACGACGTACCAGTTGCCGAGCGCGGAGAAGACGTGCTCGGGATCGATCGTTCGCGTCGTGAGCTCCTCCCGCCCGGCCGTGAAGTATTCGATGGAGAGGCGCTCGCGTCGCTCCGCGGCTCGTCGCGCCGTCGCGACCGCCTGCGTCACGTGCCCGCCGCCTCCCACCGCCACCCGGCCGGCGAGGCCCGAGAGGACCTCGTCGCCCAAGCCCTCCTCCAGCTTCCGGAGCGCGGTCGAGAGCGCCGGCGCCTCCTCGAGCCCCGGCGAGCCCAGAAGCGCCTGGCCCTTCAGGTAGAGCGCGAGCGCCTCGGAGCGCGTGAGACGCACGGGCCGGGAGAAGTAGTCAGCCATCCCGATCCATACGCGGCCGTCCTCGATCTGCACGTCGATCAAGTCGCCGGGCCCGTACGGCGGCAGGCCGGAGACGAAGAGCAGGTTCAGGTCCTCGACCAGCTCGCCCTCGCGGATGCCGAAGCGCTCGACGAGCTCCCCGATCGGAGTCCCCGGGTGGCGCAGGACGTACGGCACGACCACAAGCAGCCGCCGGAGCCGGTCGGCCGCCCGCGCGCCGGCGCGAGCCTCAGCGCCCGGCATCGCCGGCGAGGGCCTCGAGCTTCGCCACGAGCTGGTCCTTCACCGCGCGGGGGCCCGACAGGCGCGCGTCGGCGCCGAACGAGAGCACCCACGAGACGAACGAGTCCGTCTCGCTCGCGGGGACGTCCACCTCGACCCAGCCGTCTCGGCGGGTTCGGAGGATCTGCGCGCCCTGTGTCGATGCGATCGCCCACCACGCGACCTTCGGGCTGAACGCGATCCGCGCTCGGGCCTCCGGCCGCCCCAGGCCCCAGGGACCCGCTTCGAGCTGCGCGGAGGCGTCGAAGCCTTCCGGAGGCGGCTCCGCCGGACCCAGCTCCTTCACCGCGGAGAGCACGCGGGAGAGCCGGAAGGAGCGCGCCTCGCCCCGTCCCCGGTCCCGGCCGACCAGGTACCAGTGCCCCCTGCGGAAGACCAGCGCGTACGGATCCACCTCGCGCTGCCCGGGCTTGCCCTGCGAGGGCCGGTAGCGGAACCGCACGGCCCGGCGGCGCGCCAGGGCGTCGGCGACCGCGCCCAGATGGGGCCCCGACGCGTCGACCCCGGGCGCGGCAGTGCGCTCGGCCATGGCCGCGAGCACGTTCGTCTCCGTGGTCGTCGAGAGCTTCTGGAACGCCTGCTCGGCCTCGCCGCCCTCGCCGGGAGCGTGCGCCGCGACGAAGAGCGCCCAGACCTCGTCCTCGGTGAACGCGACGTCGGGGAGCTCGTACCGGTCGCGGACGATCCGGTAGCCCTGCTCCAGGTCCCACGCGTCGGTCGGCGCGAGCTCGATCGGGATGCCGACCTCGCGCAGGACGTCCTTGTCGCGTTCGAACATGCGCTTGGCCGACGCAGCGTCGGACTGCTGGTACGCGGGCATCACGCGACGGATGTCGTCGAACGTGAGCGGCCGGCGGGATTCGAGCAGGAGCGCGATGAGGTTGATCAGCCGTTCCAGCGGATGCACGCGCCGATGATAATGCGGACATGATCCGTCTCCGGCGGGGCGTGGTACAGGGCGTGTCGGAGGAGCGGCCCGGCGCTGTCGAGCTCACGGTGCGCTTCGACGACGAGCCGGAGCCCGCTCGGGCGATCGCCTATCCGTCGCTCTGCGGCGACGTGCGGCCCGGCGACCGGGTGCTGCTCAACATCACGGCCGTGGCGCTCGGGCTCGGCACGGGCGGCGCGCACGTCGTCGTCGCTGTCGAGGGCCGCGACCCCTCGGGTCTGCCCGAGGACGACGCCAGGATCATGAAGCTCCGGTACACGCCGCTGCAGACGAGCGTTCGCGCTGTGGAGGAGCCCGGCGGCCAGCACCGCGAGGCGTACGAGCGCGCCGAGGCCGAGGGCCTCCAGGGCACGCCGGTCGTGTGGCTCCCGCTACATTCGCTCCTCGCCCCAGCGGCCGCCGGGGCGGCAGCGGCGGGCGCGGAGCGGGTCGTCTACGTCATGACCGACGGCGCGGCTTTGCCCGCGGGGTTCTCCCGTCTCGCGGCGCGCCTGCGTTCGGACGGCCTCATCGGGTCGGTCGTCACCTCGGGGCAGGCGTTCGGCGGAGACCTGGAATCGGTGACCGTCTTCGGCGGGCTCCTGGCCGCCCGTGACGTCGCCGACGCCGACGTGATCCTCGTGGGCGACGGTCCCGGCAACACCGGCACGAACACGACGTGGGGCGCCTCCGACGTGGCCTCGGCGACGGCGCTCGACGCCGCGGCGATCCTCGAGGGGCGGCCGAT
>VAYJ01000187.1:5315-6657 GCA_005888465.1 Actinomycetota bacterium | reverse complement strand
TTATTGAGAGCGTCAAAGCTCTCGCTGGCAACTGTGTCTCGATCGATCGTTCTGTCGCTGCGATTCATATCAACGAAGACGGTACGTACGACGGTAGCGCCGCGACGGGCGCTAAGACCGCAGGAAGAGTCACCGTGACCGACGGCAAGGCATCATTCCGGTCCACCATTTCGGAAGGTGCTGTACCGTTGTCGGTGGAAAACGGGAAAGAGGTGCTCACCTTCACGAGATCCGATGGTCGAGGTTCGGCACGTATGCAGCGCGTGAAGTAGGTGTCCAACCGGAGCTAGGAAGCGGTCGTATGAGCACCGAGGCCAGCGAGCTCCACCGAATCATCAGCGCCAGCGTGCGCGACATGCTCGACGCCTACCGCATCCAGGCGTCGGCCGGGCCGGTGACCGACAAGGGGCTCGAGGAGATCCTCTTCCGCGACCGACGGGTGGAGTCGGCCCACGCGGAGCGAACGCCATGAGGCCGGGCAACCAGCGCGGCATCGTGGTGGTCCTGGCGCTCCTCGTCCTGGCCATCCTCGCCGTGCTCATGGCCGCCACGCTCCGGCTGGCCACGAGCGAGGTGACGCTCGCCAACAACCAGCACGACCACTCCCAGGCGCGCGCCCTGGCAGAAAGCGGCCTGGAGTTCGCTCTCGCGCAGCTCAACGGGGGCGGGAATCCGCGGGTCACAAACCAGCCGATGGATGTCAACGGCCTCGCCATCGGCAGCTTCTCCACCGTGCTGACCTGGGCGAGCCCGACCAACGTGCTCGTGGTCGCCACCTCGATGACCACCGGCCCCCGCCCGGCGCGGAGCACGTGTCGCGTCAGGCTGCACCAGGATCCCGTCACGACCACGAAGGCCCGGCTCGGGCGCCTTCTTCATCACAGAGTCTGCTCGGCGATTCCTCACCTCCTCGCGTCCCCCGACTGCGGCGGTGCGGGATCCCAGAACGGGCTGTTGCGGGTCACTTCCCTTAGCCGGTCGAAGAACTGCTGGGCATAGGTCGCCACGGAAGAGACGTAGTGGCCGTTTAGTCGCTCCTGATGGCGCGGTGTGCTCATGATAGCCACCATGTCCGTAAATGACAGGAGGCCCGCTGCCTTCTCGGTCTTGAAACCCGACCATCTCCGCGCGTGCTCTTCCGACCGGAAGAGGTTCATCCGGCTTCAGGCATAGGGCCAGTTGTTGCGCCACTCATGGAAGGGAAGGTCCGTGTACCCGTAGAGGCCGGTTGGATCCTCGCGTTCGATGACGCCGGCTCGCACGCTGGCACTCAGGGGCTCGCCGCAATCCAGACAGAGCGCTTCGATTAAGATCGTCTGTCCAGGGAAGAGCCAGCAGACCG
>VAYJ01000187.1:0-5266 GCA_005888465.1 Actinomycetota bacterium | reverse complement strand
AGCCGCCGATCAGATCGGTTTCAGGGAAGAGATAATTCGGTAGCCCCGTCGCCATGAGCTCGTGCAGGAGCCCTTTGCCCTCGTCGGGCGACACGCCAACGGCGCGCGCGATCTCTGTGTAATGAGGGGCTTGACCTCCCTCGACCATTGTCTGGAGAATGACGTGGTACACGCGGTCCAACGTTAAAAGATCAGCCATGTCCGTGCCTCCATGCGGTTCAAACGAATCCGCCCATCAGTCGGTGTGCGAGTGAGCTCAGGCGGCCGCCTTCTTCTGGGCCGAGCTCTCGCTCGGTTTCGCCCGCACACCATTGACGACGTCTCCCTCTCCGCGACCGCCCAGAGCACCTCGCGCTGGAGCCGAGCAGGCGAAGCGGATTTCTGGGTAATTCCTGGGTAAACGAAAGGGGTTAGCAGGTCGAATCGCTGCTACCCCATCGTCTTTTTGGGTTGCGGGGCTCGGATTTGAACCGATGATCTCGCCGACGGCGATGACCTCACGAGCCTTCTTCAGCGCCGATTCCTTCTTAGCCGGCTCGCGATAGGGCGGCGTCACACCCCATCGCACGAAGCGGATCGTCCCCGCGCTCTGGCGCGCCTGCTCGGCCACCGGGTATCCGGCGGAGGCGAGCCGTCGGCTGAAATCGCCGAGTCGCGGATAGCCGTGCTGGGCGTCGAAGGGGCCGCCGCGCGGGAAGGCGATGCTGGGGCTCGGCCCGGGCGCGATCTCGTACGAGAGGCTCGCCGCGTCGCGCGAGAGGAGCCAGGACTGGGTGGCCGACGGGCGAAGCTCATGGTAGGCGACGGAGGTAAGGCCGCCTACGCAGAGGGCACCGACGACGGCCAGCTTGCGCCAGCGTGCCCACCGACGAGGCGGGGCTTCCAGGCGCTGCGCAGAGACGACATCGTTCATATGCCTACCTGATCGTGAAGGAGTCCGCACTCACAGGCAAGTTGGGGCGAGTGGCGACCGATTATAATTAGGGTACCCTAATATTTCCCTCACTACTTCCCCACTACTTTAGTGGGTGGATTGTGGTATCCGCGCGGGCAGATACTAGATATAGATCTTCCTGCACCGCTATCTGGCCATCGATGACAGCCAACATCTCAAGGATGTCGGCAACGAACCAATCGCATCCGCTGAGCAAGAGCACGTCGAGAGCGGAAGTGAGGTGGGCTGCAACACCAGAAAGGGCACCACCCCGGCCGGCACCGTAAGTGACATCTGTGCCGTGTGCAACAAGCCGATTTTCCGCTGCTGAGTCGTCGCACGAAGTCATCGGAACACGACGAGCGCACGCGCATCTGGTGTGCTATCGGGCGTGGCTGCTTGAGTCAATAGCCAGCCGACAGTCGGAGGCGACCGACTACGAAGCCAGCGGCGGAGCCTTCAGGAATCCCCTGAGTCGGTTGCGCCCGCTCGGGCTGGTGGCGGGACGCAGTGATGTTCGCGCGGCCGACGAGTTCTTCGGATGACCTCCACGGCGAGGAGGCTAGCCGCCGCTGATTCGCTGCGGTCGAGCCTCGCGCAGTGCTTCGTCGACGAGATAGGTCGACTTGGGCGCCCAGACCAGCATGAGCGCTTTCAGCGCTTGGGCCTCGTCTGGGGTTCCGACGAACCATCGATAGTGTTCGAGACCCGGAAGTATGTCGTACCGGGTGTCTGCCGCCTGCAAGCGTGCCTCCACGGCCGACCCCGGAGGGGCGGCCTCCAGCAGGGTGTGGTGCAGCTCCAGACTCATTCTCAGTTCGACGGGCTCTGGCATGAGTTGCTCCTTTCGAGGACTGCCCTGGAGTTGAGTTCAATCTATCTGCCGGGTAAAGGCAAGATAATCGCGCAGGAGCGCCGTCGATGATGGTCCCCGTGACCTTCGGCTCGCTCACGACGCCCCAGCGGATCGCCCTCGGGGTCCTCGCGCTCCTCATCGAGGCTTATCCGACCCGAAGGCCGACGACAGCGCTGCCATCGACCGCTAGGACGATCGCTCTGGGCTACGTCCGACGCAGCAAGGAATCGGGCGCCCGCACCATCTCCCTCGAGGACCAGCGGGCGCGCATCGAGGCCTACTGCAGGGAGCGCCGGTGGTCGCTCGCCGAGGTCCTAGCCGACGATGGTGTGTCGTCCCGGGCAAAGCGGTCGAGGTGGTACACGACGATGGCGCGAGCACCGGTGGTCTTGACCCGCTCGGCTAGGCGCTCGAGGCGCTCGCGGCGGTCATTATGACCGCCGAGAGACCGACTCGAGGTTTTCTAGGCCAGCACGACGGCGCGCTCGTTCCCATCCTCCATAAACCCTTCACCCCAGAGCATCTTGAGGAAGTAATTGAAAGCGTGATCGCTCGTGACGGCCGAGAAGCGAGCGTGGAGTCAGTCCCGGACGGCTTCTGATTCTCTTCTCTGCGGCGAGAAAAGCCTAGGAAACGGAGCAGCTGCAACAGAAACGAGCACCTCCGTCCGGATGGCTGGGCGCCCTTCAAGACCTTCTCGATGGTGAACTGGTACGGCCACGGCCAGGAGTATCAGCCGTGGCTTCGGCTACTGGCTGGTGGCTGCTCGTGCCGGTCGTCGGGGAAGCGTAGCTCGTCTACATCCCGCGATCCCAAGGCTCTTCCCTGATGATCTTGTCCTTGGGAATGTGCTTTAGCTTTGGCACTAATTTGCTGAACACGCCTGATGAGGTTGACACTTCGAAAATCAAGACATGGGTGGTTCGCTGGTTGTCGTAGACAATCCGACAGCGCAGCTTGTACTTGTACTGTGCGAGATCTGGAGATGTCTCTCCGAAGATCTCGCTCCAAGTCGATCCCAACACCACAAGACACGCATTGCGCTCCGGCATGGCGGCGCTCACTTCCCCCTCGGCCCACGCGGGTCGAGGGTGTCGGGAAGGCAGGCGTAGCGAAAGGTCTGCGAGCGCGTCATTGTATCCGTTGGTTTGGAGTCCTTCGGAAAGAAGAGGAGCGTTACCGTGTCCCCGGTTACCTTGTACATCACGTCCGCGTCCAGCCGGGGGAAGTCTGGATGTGCAACGCGCTCAATCGCGTCCCGAAGTCTGCGGTGACATTCCGTCTCGCTGGAGGCCGCTCCGAGCACGATCCAGCGCATTGTCTGCGCACCCCAGTTCCGGTCCTTCGGATCATCCCCAAGGCGCTCGTCCAGTACCCACAGCACCCACGCGCACTCGGCAGAGGCGGAGGTGGCAAGAACGAAGAAGCCGAAAGCGAGCGGAGCGGTCCAACGAAGTGTATGACGCATGGGGGCGCCTCCACTTATTCAAGAAGTTTCCACTCCGCTTGCTCAGACCGAGGCAGACGGCTGTAAGCAGCGTTGCACAAGTAGTCAACTCTCGGAGCGGAGCCCCGTATGACAAACACCTCAGGCTCCGAGGATCGCTTCTCATGCACGTACCAACGATATGCCAAGTGAGTCCTGCCGTGGTCCATGCAGTGGCGTCCGTCGTCGGCCACAACCGGCTCCTTTCTATCTTCTCCTCGCCCCAGCTTGGCCTGGAAGTCTAGCAGACGAGTGCGGGGACCCGCTGCACTGAGTACACTAGTGTTCCGTCCGAGAAGTCATGTTAATGGGCACGCCGGAGGGCTTTGCGGATGATGTCGGCGGGTTCTTTAGTCCACACAAAGGGCGTCGGGTGCGCATTCCACTCGGCAAGGTAGCGCTCGATGTGGCGGATGAGGGCGCGCACCGTATCGAACGAACCCCGGCGGACCGACTTGCGGGTCAGAATGCTGAACCATGCTTCGACCATGTTCAGCCACGAGGCTCCGGTCGGGGTGAAGTGAAAATGCACCCGGGGATGCGTCGCCAGCCACGGTTGCCCAGGAGGGTCGCTCAAGGCGGCTGAGGCTATGCCCGACAAAGCTGCAGGTCAAAGCGGGGAGCGCTCATCGCCTCCCCAATTGTAACGCTCCACTATGTGCCGACGCGACCGCCGGAATGATCCACAAGCCCGGCGTGCGTGGGTGACTTGGTCAAAATGGTGAGACGGGCTGCGGCCCGCCGCCTCCGTTCCTGGTCGCCCATTTCATGGTCATCTCCTCCTCGACTGGCTGCATAGGTGCGACGTCAGCCCGCCGCGATGGTTCGAGCGCGGAAGCGCCGATCTCACTTGCCTGATTGTAGGCGAAGGTGCGTGAGGCGGAACTCGATGTCGGCCGGACCGCGCTTGACGCGAAGCGGCAGGAGAATTTTGGTTCGAGCGCGCTTCGGGGCTACGCTGGTCTTGGCCATTTGTCTCTACCTTGGTCGGTTAGGGGGAATGAGCCAGCCCTCGGCGTGTTCAGCACGCCGGGGGCGTCTTATTTCGCTGCGGGACGTCTCAGCACCCACGGGCGGCCAGGGTGAGCTACCGCCCGCCCGTTCTCTTGTATCTCGGCATCGGGTTGGTATTGTGAATGCACCTCGATGTTCAGTTCGGGCCGAAGACCCTGGCACGTGGAGTTCACTGACGGACCGAGGGCCGGAGGGCATCATTTATGGCTAGATTTCAGCATCGCCGAGGGAGGAGAGCGGGCAACGAGGACGGCTTCACGCTCGTCGAGCTGATGATCGTGGTGGCCATCATTGGGATCTTGGCGGCTATCGCTATCCCGCTCTACGCCAACATACAGACCCGGGCACGCGTGGCCAAAGCGCAAGCCGATACCCGCACGCTCGCGTCGGGCGTGAGCATGTTCACCGCCCACATGGGTGCCCTGCCGGCCGCCCTAACGGACCTGACGCAGCCGACCGCGAACGGTCTGGGACAATCTGCGGGGCCCTTCATCGCTACCGTGCCCACACCGCCCCCGGGTGGCTCGCCTGCGTGGAGCGGGACCTACACCTACACCTCGAGCAGCACCGGGACCTTCTCGATTACCGCCAACGGCGACGGAACGACGATCACCGTTCCGTAAGCGGGTCCTGCGCGCCTGCTTCCCCAGAAGCATCGCGGCGACGGGGGCAGGCCTGGCGCCGTCCCCCGTTCCCACGCCGAAGCGTGGGGCTCATGAGTCTCGAGACGCGTTGGAGAGCAGAATCCTCGCGGTTCGGCGAATGCCGCCGGCCGACCGTATGGGCAACCTACACAATGAAAAGGGGGTACCGGGATGTCCACCTGGCGAATCTTTACCTCCCGCACGCCCCAGATGTCACGAGCCACCGTCGTAGCCACGTCGGGGTCGACGGGCGAAGGCACCTCCAACGTCACCACGCCCTGCTTGGCATCGATGCGATGATCACGAGCATGGCGAAGGCGCCGCCGATCAGG
>VAYJ01000001.1 GCA_005888465.1 Actinomycetota bacterium | reverse complement strand
GCGGATCCTCGAACGGCCCGACCTCACCGGCCGGGTCGCCGCGGAGATCGCGTCCTGGTACGAGGGGATCGACGTGGTCGTCGCGCCCGCCGTGGGCGCGATCGTCCTGGGGTTCGCGGTCGCGGAACGGGCGAATGCGCGCTCGATCTTCGCGGAGCGCGACGCGGGTGCGCTTCGTCTGCGGCGCGGGTTCTTCATCGAGCCCGGCGAGCGCGCGCTCGTCGTCGAGGACGTCATCACGACGGGAGGCTCCGCCCGCGAGACCTACGACATCGCACAGGGCGCGGGCGCGCGAACGCTCGGCGTCGCGGCGCTCGTCGACCGATCGACCGCGCCACTCACGTTCCCGCTTCGCGCGCTCCTTCGCGTCGAAGCGGTGTCGTGGGATCCCGCCGCGTGCCCGCTCTGCGCGGCCGGCGTGGCGATCGACATACCCGGTTCGCGGCACCTCGCGCGCTGACCTTCACGTTGAGGTTCACGACACACCGGAATGCGCTGGTCACGGGCGCGGCGTCGGATTGCTGCCGCCGAGGAGGCGTGCTTATAATCCCGCCCGCATCACGGCCGGATGGACCTGAGCTCGAAGGAGGCAGCATGCCGCTACCGATCCTCACGGACGAACAGCGCAAGCAGGCGCTGGCCAAGGCGGCCGAAGCCCGCAAGGCGCGGGCGGAGCTCAAGGGCCACCTGAAGTCGGAGAAGATGACGCTCCGCGACGTCCTCGCCAAGCAGGGCGACGACATCGTGGGGAAGATGAAGGTCTCGTCGGTGCTCGAGTCGCTCCCGGGCGTGGGGAAGGTCCGGGCGCGCAAGATCATGGAGCGCCTCGACATCTCCGCCAGCCGTCGCGTTCGCGGCCTCGGCGCGAAGCAGAAGGACGCGCTCCTCACGGAGTTCACCAAGAGGTAGCCGCTGCCAACCGGCGAGGCGCGTCGAGGGCGCCTGTTCGTCCTCTCCGGCCCGTCGGGCGCCGGCAAGTCCACGATCATCCGACCGCTTCTCGCGCTCCGGCCGAACCTGACGTTCTCGGTGTCTTGCACGACCCGGGAGCCGCGCCCCGGCGAGGTGGATGGCCGGGACTACCGCTTCGTCACCGAGGCCGAGTTCGACCGGCTGATGGCCGAGGGTGCGTTCCTCGAGTGGGCCGAGGTCTTCGGGCACTGGTACGGGACCCTCCGCGCGCCCCTCGACGAGGCCCTGGCCGAGGGGTCGGACGCGCTCGTGGAGGTCGACGTCCAAGGGGCGGCGACCGTCCGGGCGCGGCGGGCGGACGCGATCCTCGTGTTCCTTCGGCCGCCCTCCCTGGAGGAGCTCGCGAGGCGCCTGCGTGCTCGGCACACCGAGGACGCGGGGGAGTTCTCGCGGCGGCTCGCCTCGGCCGCGGACGAGATGCGCCAAGCGGAATGGTTCGACCACGTGGTCGTGAACGACGACGTCAACCGGGCCGCGGGGGAGATCGCAGCTATAATCGAGAAGGATTCGCAGCAATGGCCCATCCCTCTGAAGGGAGACCCCTCCGCATGATCGAGCCAAAGATCGACGACCTCCAGGCGCAGGTGGACTCGCGCTACACGCTCGTGATCCTCGCGGCGAAGCGAGCCCGGGAGATCAACTCGTACTACAGCCAGCTCGGCGAGGGCCGCGGGGAGTTCGTCCCGCCGCTCGCGGAGACGGGCGACCTGCGCTCCAAGCCGCTCGCGATCGCCCTGCAGGAGATCGCCGAAGGCAAGGTCGTCTTCGAGCGGCTCGAGGCGCCCGCCGACTAGGCCGAGCCGTGACCTCGCTCACGGGGCGCCGCATCCTCCTCGGGGTCTCGGGCGGCATCGCGGCGTACAAGTCCGCCTCGCTCCTTCGCCTGCTGGTCGAAGCCGGCGTCGACGTCCAGGTCGTGATGACGCCGGCCGCGACCCGCTTCGTTGGACCGCCGACGTTCGCGGCCCTCTCGGGCAAACCGGTGCACGCCGATGTCTTCGAGCAGCCCGACGCGGTGCTGCATGTGCGGCTCGCGCGCCGGGCGGAGCTCGCCGTCGTCGCGCCCGCGACCGCCAACATGCTCGCCCGCCTGGCACTCGGGCTCGCCGATGATCTGCTGTCCTCGACGCTCCTCGAGGCGACCTGTCCCTTGGTGCTCGCCCCGGCCATGCACACCGGGATGTGGAACCACCCGGCGACCCTCGCGAACAAGGAGGTCCTGCGCGGACGCGGCGCGGTGATCGTGGGTCCAGACGAGGGACCGCTCGCGGCGGGCGACGCGGGCATCGGGCGCATGGCGGAGCCCGAGGTCATCTTCGAGGCGGTCCGGTCGCGGCTCGCGGCGGGCGAAGACCTCTCGGGTGTGCGGGTCGTCGTGACGGCGGGGCCGACGCACGAGCCGATCGACGCGGTCCGCTACTTGGGCAACCGCTCGAGCGGGAAGATGGGGTTCGCGGCGGCCGCGGAGGCAGCGCGGCGCGGGGCCGACGTCACGCTGATCACCGGCCCGGTCGCCCTGCCCGATCCGGCCGGCGTCCAGGTCGTGCGCGTGGAGACCGCCGAGGAGATGGCCCGAGAGGTGTTCGATCGGTTCCCCGAGTGCCATGCGGTGATCATGGCGGCCGCGGTCGCCGACTTCCGGCCCGCCCGGCCGGTCGAGGGCAAGTTCAAGAAGGATGCCGGGCCCCCCGATCTCACGCTCGAGCCAACGGTGGACGTGCTGTCCACACTGGGCAAGCGAAAGGAGCACCAGGTCCTGGTGGGGTTCGCGGCGGAGACCGTCGAGCTCCTCCCCGAGGGACGGCGCAAGCTCGCCGAGAAAAACCTGGATCTCATCGTCGTGAACGAGGTCGGGCGCCCGGGGACCGGGTTCGGCGCCGACACCGACGTCGCGGCGATCCTCGGCCGCCGGGGCGAGGACATGGCGCCCCGCGCATGGACGAAGGTCGAGCTCGCGGCCGCGATCTGCGACCGGGTTGCTTCGCTGATCAGGTCGGTATAATCCGCGCGCATATGGGCGGGCGATACCTCTTCACCTCGGAGTCGGTGACCGAGGGCCATCCCGACAAGCTCGCCGACCAGATCTCCGACGCGGTCCTGGACTCCATCCTCACCGATGACCCCGACGGCCGCGTCGCCTGCGAGACGCTCCTCACCACCGGCCTCGTCCTCGTCGCCGGCGAGATCAGCACGAAGATCTACGTCGACGTGCCGCGCGTCGTGCGCGAGACCGTGACGGGCATCGGCTACACCGACGCGAAGTCCGGCATCGACGGCGCGACCTGCGGCGTCGTCGTCGCCATCCAGGAGCAGTCGCCCGACATCGCGATGGGCGTCGACAAGGCGCTCGAGGCACGCGACGGGGCCATCGATCCGCTCGACGAGCTGGGCGCGGGCGATCAGGGCATGATGATCGGCTACGCCTGCACCGACACCGAAGAGCTCATGCCGATGCCGATCGCGGTGGCGCACCGGCTCGCCCGTCGCCTGGCCGACGTTCGACGCGCGGGCGTCCTGCCGTACCTCCGTCCGGACGGCAAGAGCCAGGTGACGATCGAGTACGAGCACGGCAAGCCCGTTCGCATCGACACGGTCGTGATCTCGGCACAGCACGGCGAAGACGTGGACATCGCCTCGCTCCTCGCGCCGGACGTGCGCGAGCACGTCATCGACCCAGTGCTGGCGGAGGTCGGGCTCGACCACGACGGCAAGCGGGTCCTCGTGAACCCAACGGGTCGGTTCGAGATCGGCGGCCCGAAGGCCGACACGGGCCTCACCGGCCGCAAGATCATGGTCGACTCCTACGGGTCGATGGCCCCGCACGGCGGCGGCTGCTTCTCCGGCAAGGACCCGACGAAGGTCGACCGCTCGGCCGCCTACATGGGTCGCTACGTGGCGAAGAACGTCGTGGCCGCCGGCCTCGCCGACCGCGTACAGCTGCAGGTGGCCTACGCGATCGGGACGGCGCACCCGGTGTCGCTCTCGGTGGAGACCTTCGGCACGCATCGGGTCGACCCGGACCGGCTCGGCGAGGTCATCCGCGAGCTGTTCGACTTCCGGCCGGCGGCGATCATCCGTGACCTCGACCTGCGGCGCCCGATCTACCGGGAGACCGCCGCCTACGGGCATTTCGGGCGCAAGGGTTTCTCCTGGGAGGAGACCGATCGCGCCGACGACCTCCGCCGCGCCTTCGACTAGCGAAGCCTCCGCGCGCTCGGTCCTCGCCGGTCCGGTCGACGTCTGCGTCTCGATCCCGCTGCTCACGCTCGATCGTCCCTTCACCTATGTGCTGCCCGACGGCGCGGACGCGGGCGTCGGAAGCTTCGTCTCGGTTCCGTTCCACGGGCGCACTACGGCAGGATGGATCCTGGGCCCCGCGAGTGAGATCCCTGCGGGCAGACTGCTCCCGGTCCGCAAGGTTCGCTCTCACGTGCGGTTCTTCGACGAACGCCGCCTGCAGCTCCTGCGCTGGGTCTCGGAGCGATATCTCGCACCGCTGAGCGTCGTCATCGAACGTTCGTATCCACCTCGCGTAGCCGGCGAGGAGAGAGCGCCGGCGGGGAGGCCTGGCGAGGCGGGGGCCGGCCACGCCGAGCGAGGCCGACCTCAGCCGGCGCCGTCATCAGGTGTGCTCGCGCGGTACGGCGAGCCTGAGCGGCTGCTCGAGGCGGGGAGCGTCACGTGGCTGCGGCCGTTGCCCGACGACGAGGCGCTCGTCTGCGTCGAAGCGGTGGGCGCTTGCGCCGCGGCGGGCAGACAGGGGCTTGTGCTCGTCCCTGAGGCGGAACCGCTGCCCGCGACGGCGCGTGCGGTGCTCGACGCGTTCGGGGATCGCGCGGTGTTCTTCGCGGGCGGGGACGAACGCACGCGCTACCGAACATGGCTCGACATCCAGTCCGGCCGCCACGACGTGGTGGTGGGAACGCGCCCGGCAGTCTTCGCCCCGCTCAACGCCCTCGGCCTGATCTGGATCAGCCGCGAGGCGCATCCGGGCCACCGAGAGGAGCGCTCGCCCACCTACCACGTCCGCGAGGTGGCCGTGGCCCGCGCCCGGCTGGAAGGGGCCGCTTGCGTCCTCGCGTCCCTCTCGCCGTCGGTCGAGACGGCCGTCCTCGCCGAGCGCGACGACGTTCGGGTCGCCCGCGCTCCGCGTTCGCTCGAACGAGCTGCCGCGCCCCTCGTCGAGACCACGGCGCCCGAGGCCGAGGACCGCTCGCCCCGATTGACGCGGTTGCTGCGCTCGTCGCGCACGGCCGCGCTCATCGTGTCGCGTCGCGGGTACGGCGTGGCCCGCATCTGCCGAACGTGTGGCGCCGCGGCCCGTTGTTCTGCGTGCGGGGGACCGATCGTCGCCGAGGGCGGCGAGGCTCGTTGCGCCGTATGCGGCCTCGAGGGCCGGTGCTCGACCTGCGGCGACACCTCGTTCGGCCTGGAGCCCGGCGGGACGGAGCGGATGGCGGAGTGGGCGGCGCGCGTGTCGCCGTCGGGCATCGAGGTCGGGACCGCCGCGATGGAGAGGAATGCGGCTCACGCCCACGCCGGTCGCCGACACGGCGCGTCGACTCGAACTGCCGCTGCTGGAGGTCGAGACCGTTCGGTCGGGCGCCGGGTTCGATGCGCTCGTCCAAGCGAAGCCGGATGTCCTTGCGGTCGTGGCGTACGGCGAGATCCTGCCGCAGGCGGTCCTCGACGTGCCGCGCGTCGCGCCGAGGCGGGTTTCGCCCCCACGCATCCCGTCTTCCGCATCGCGGGCCAGCCGCCGCTCGAGGAGCGACTTTGTGGCGCGGGCGCCGAGACCGTGCTCGCGACGACCCTCGCTGAGCGCACGGTATGCTTGGCGGCCGTTCGACCCGAACGGCTCGCCGAGTTCCGGCGAGACGTCTTGCGCCTGGTTGTCGAGGGGATCGCCGACCGGGTGGAGGCGGAGCCGCAGATCTCGTAGAGGAACGACGCATGGCGAAGCAGCGCGGCACGGTCACGCCGATCCGCCTCCTGGGCGATCCGGTCCTTCGCGAGCAGAGCCGCGACGTGGAGACGTTCGACGCGCTCCTCGAGCGCCTCTACGAGGACATGCTGGAGAGCGGCACCGCAGATCGGGCTCGCGCTCCGGTTCTTCGTCTACGACGCGGGCGAAGGCTCGGGGCCCGCATGTGTGGCGAACCCCGTGCTGTCGGAGGCGACCGGCTCCATCACCGAGGAAGAGGGGTGCCTGTCGATCCCGAAGCTCTACTTCCCGACCGACCGGGCGGAGTCCATCCGGATCGATGGCCAGGACCTGCACGGCGAGCCGATCTCGATGGTGGGGACCGGGCACGTCGCGCGGATCTTCCAGCACGAGACCGATCATCTCAACGGGATGCTCTTCATCAGCCGGCTGACGGGTGAGGTTCGCCGAGAGGCGCTCGCAGCGATCCGGGAGCGCGAGCTGGAAGCGCCCGGGCCGCGCGGCTGAGGGCTCGCGACATGCGGGTCGTGTTCCTGGGGAACGCACCCTGGTCGGTACCGTCGTTGGAAGCGGTGGCCGGTTCATCGCACGAAGTCGGGCTCGTGCTCACGAGTGTTCCGCGTCCCGCAGGAAGAGGAATGCGGCTCACGCCCACGCCGGTCGCCGACACGGCGCGTCGACTCGAACTGCCGCTGCTGGAGGTCGAGACCGTTCGGTCGGGCGCCGGGTTCGATGCGCTCGTCCAAGCGAAGCCGGATGTCCTTGCGGTCGTGGCGTACGGCGAGATCCTGCCGCAGGCGGTCCTCGACGTGCCGCGCGTCGCGCCGGTCAACGTGCACTTCTCGCTGCTGCCGAAGCTCCGCGGGGCCGCTCCGGTTCAACGAGCCATCCTCGGCGAGTTGGACCTGGAGCAGGACACTGGAGTCACGACCATTCGCATGGACGAGGGCATGGACACCGGCCCGATCCTGCTTCAGGTCGCGGAACCGCTCTGGCCGAACGACACGGCCGGGACGCTCGGCCAGCGTCTATCCGACCTGGGTGGGCGCCTCCTCGTGCTGACGCTCGACGGGCTCGAGGCGGGCACGATCGTCGAGCGCGCGCAAGACGGAGCGCGGGCCACGTACGCTCCGAAGCTCACCGCCGACGACGAGGTGATCGACTGGAACCGCAATGCCTCGATGGTGCTCGCCCGGGTTCAGGCGCTCACACCTGAGCCGGGGGCTCGAACCACCTACCGGGGTCGCGCCCTCAAGGTGTTCCGAGCCACCGACGCCTCGTATGGACAAGCCTCTGAGGGGGGATCGGGCCAGGCGGGCATGATCATCTTGGCGTCCGAGTCGGGTCTCGTGGTGGACACGGGACATTGGCCCGTGGTGCTCGAGGAGGTCCAGCTTGAAGGCAAGCGCCGGATGTCCGGGGTGGAGTTCGTTCGGGGCTACCGCCCGGTCCCGGGGGAGCGTCTGGGCTAGGCTAGAATCCCCGCGACATGCCGGGGAAGGTCGCCGCGTCCATCCTGTCCGCCGACTTCGCCCACCTCGCCCAACAGGTAAAGCTCGTCGAGCAACACGTCGACCTCATACATATCGACGCTATGGATGCGCATTTCGTGCCCCCGCTCTCCGTGGGGCCGGTCGTCGTGGAGTCGCTTCGCAAGGTCACGACGCTGCCCCTGCATTGCCATCTCATGGTGGAGCGGCCCGAGGCGCTCTTCGCGGAGTTCGCCGCGGCCGGGGCCGACATCGTGACCTGCCACATGGAGGCATGCGGGCGGGGCTCGCCGTCAACCCTTCAACGGAGGTCGGCGACGTCTTTCCGTTCCTCGAATCGGTCGACCGGGTCCTCGTGATGACGGTCCAGCCGGGGTGGGCGGGCCAGCGGTTCCTGGACGACTCCCTGCCGAAGGTCGAGTCGGTGCGCAAGGAGATCGACCGTCGCGGGCTCGCGGTCGAGGTCGAGGTCGACGGCGGGATCGACGAGCGAAGCGGCCCGCGATGCATCGCCGCGGGCGCGACCGTGCTCGCCGCGGCGTCCTCGATCTTCAAGGCCGCCGACCCGGCCGACGCCGCTCGGCGCCTGTCCACGGCGGCCGGGAGGTAACCGATGGGCGAGTCGGTACTGGTCGTCGACGACGATCCCGACGTCGCGAGGTTCGTCGAGGTCAACCTTCGATCGGCGGGGTACGACGTCACCGTCGCCTCCGACGGCGAGGAAGCGCTCGAGCGCGCGGTGGAGCTCCGGCCCGACCTGGTCCTGCTCGATGTGATGATGCCGAAGCTCGACGGCTTCGAGGTGGCGCAGCGCTTGCGACGGGACGCCCGTACCTCCTCGACGAGCATCATCATGCTGACGGCGAAGGCGCTCTCCTCGGACAAAGTGCTCGGCCTGTCGACCGGCGCCGACGACTACATCATCAAGCCCTTCGATCCGGTCGAGCTCCTCGCGCGCGTGAAGGGGACGCTCCGCCGGGCACGGGAGATGCGGGCGCTCTCGCCGCTCACGGGCCTGCCGGGCAACATCCGGGTCCAGGAGGAGATCCGCCGGCGCGTCGCGGAGGAACAGCCGTTCGCCTTGCTGTACGCGGACGTCGACCACTTCAAGGCGTACAACGACCACTACGGGTTCGTGCGAGGCGACCGGGCCATCCAGGCGATGGCGCGGCTCGCGAGCGAGGTCGCGCACGACATGGTCGGTCCCGAGAGCTTTGTCGGCCACGTCGGCGGGGACGACTTCGTGCTCATCGTGCCCCCCGAGATCGCCGAGGACGTGGCCGCGCGGCTCTGCGAGCGCTTCGACGAGGAGGCCCCCATGCTGTATGACCCCGACGACCTCGAGCGCGGGCACATCGAAGTGAAGGACCGCCAGGGCGCGATGGCGAAGTTCCCGATCCTCACGGTGTCGGTCGGGGTCGTGTCGACGTCGAACCGCGGCTACAGTCACTACGGCGAGGCGGTCTCGGTGGCCACCGAGATGAAGCAGGTAGCCAAGCGCCAGCCCGGCTCGTCCTTCGCCGTCGACCGCCGGCGGGACTGACCCCGAGGCTATACTCGCTGGTGCTCATGCACGATTGAGCTCGTCTTCAGGGCGGGGTGCGATTCCCCACCGGCGGTGAAAGTCCGCGACCCTCCGGCAGCCAGCCGGGGGTGGATCCGGCGAGATTCCGGAACCGACCGTGACAGTCGGGATGGGAGAAGGCGGGCGATGCGGCGGTGCGGTTGGCGCGCGCCGTCCCTGCCTCGTCCCTCCCATCCTGCCGGGGTCGTCGTCTCGCCGCAGGAGGTGGCAGTGGCGGACCAGGGCGAATTGATGCGTCGGGCGATGGCTCTCGCGTCGAACGGGCTCGGGCTCGCCTCGCCCAACCCCATGGTCGGCGCCGTCGTGGTGTCCGGCGACCGCGTGGTCGGCGAGGGGTGGCACGAGGGCCCGGGGACGCCGCATGCCGAACGCATGGCGCTCGCCGAGGCGGGCGCGAACGCCCGAGGCGCCACTTTGGTCGTGAGCCTGGAGCCCTGCAGCCACCACGGCAGGACGCCCCCCTGCACCGACGCGATCGTCGAGGCGGGGATCGGGCGCGTCGTAGCGGCGATCCGCGACCCGAATCCGCTCGTCGACGGCCGTGGGTTCGCGATCCTGGGTGCGGCCAGCATCCCGGTCGAGGAGGGGGTGCTGGCCGACGAGGCGGCCGAGCTCATCGCCGGCTTCGCGAAGCACGTGACCACCGGCCTGCCCCTGGTGACGCTCAAGATGGCGGGCTCGCTCGACGGTCGCGCGGCGGCGTCGGACGGATCGTCCCGATGGATCAGCGGCGAGGCCGCGCGGGCGGACGTGCATCGGATGCGGGCCGCCTCCGACGCCATCGTCGTCGGGTCGGGAACGGTGCTCGCGGACGATCCGGCGCTCACCGTGCGACTCGATGGCTATCGCGGGCGGCCGCCGCTCCGAGTCGTGGTGGACGGGACGGGTCGGGTCGGAACGGCCGGGCGGTTGTTCGACGGATCGGCCCCCACACTCGTCGCGACGACCCACGTCGCGTCCACGAGCGCCCGCGAGGACTGGGAGGCCGCCAGCGCCGAGGTCGCCGTGTTCGAACCTGGTGATGGAACCCGTGTCCCGCTTGCCGGCCTGGTGGAACTCCTCGGCAAGCGCGGCTGCACGAGCACGCTCATCGAGGGCGGCCCGACGCTTGCGTGGGCGGCGCTGGAGGAAGGCGTGGTCGATCGGATCGTGCTGTACGTGGCGCCCAAGCTCGTCGGCGGCGAGCGCGCTGTCGGCGTGCTCGCGGGACGCGGCGTTGCGACGATCGCGGACGCGCTGCCGGTCGACATCCGGCGCGTGGAACGCGTCGGCGAGGACCTGAAGGTGGTGGCGGATGTTCACCGGGATCGTTGAGGAGCGCGGCGTCGTGACAGGCGTGCACCCGCGCCTGGCGGTGCGGAGCCGCACCGTCGCCTCGGATTCCGCGCCGGGTGCCTCCGTGAGCGTGAGCGGCGTGTGTCTCACGGTGGTCGAGCGCATCGTGAGCGCCGACGGGGAGTCGATCCTCGAGTTCGATCTCTCGCCCGAGACGCGGTCACGGAGCTCGCTCGCCGAGCTGGAGCCCGGCGACTCGGTCAACCTCGAGCGGGCCGTGACGCTGCTGTCGCGAATGGGTGGCCATCTGGTGCAGGGCCACGTGGACGGGGTCGGCGACGTGACCGAGATGGACGTCGTCGACGCGAACGCCGTCCTGCGCGTGCGGGTACCCGCGGCCCTGGCGCGATATCTGGTGGAGAAGGGCTCGGTCGTCCTCGACGGCGTGAGCCTCACGGTCACGGACATCGGCGCGGACGAGTTCGGGGTCGCGCTCGTGCCGTACACGCTGGAGGCGACGACCCTCGGAGCGCTTCGGCCCGGCGATAGCGTGAACGTCGAGGTCGACCTGGTGGCGAAGTACGTGGAGCGATTCATGGGGCGGGACAAGGACAAGAGAAAGGATGGTTCGCGATGAGCACGACGGATGGCTTCGCGGCGATCGAGGACGGGGTCGAGGACATCCGCGCCGGCCGGATCGTCATCGTCGTCGACGACGCCGACCGGGAGAACGAAGGCGACTTCGTCATGGCCGCCGAGAAGGTCACGCCCGAGGCCATCAACTTCATGGCCACCCATGGCCGGGGCATCATCTGCATGCCCTGCCGTCGTGAGCGACTGGAGGAGCTTCGCATCCCGCTGATGGTGGCCGGCAAGGAGGGCTCGCTCGAGACCGCGTTCGCCGTGTCGATCGACGCGCGCGGCGCGACCACCACCGGCACGAGCGCCTACGACCGCTCGGCGACGATCCAGGCCGTGTGCCGTCCGGACACGCGGGCCGAGGACATCCAGATGCCCGGGCACGTCTTTCCGCTGCGCGCCCACGAGGGTGGCGTGCTGAGGCGGGCGGGCCACACGGAGGCGGCCATCGACCTCGCGGAGCTCGCGGGCCTGTTCCCCGCGGGGGTGATCTGCGAGATCATGCACCCCGACGGCACCATGGCCCGGCTCCCGGAGCTGCATCGGGTGGCCGAGGAGCACGCCCTTCGGATCATCTCGATCGCGGACCTCATCGAATACCGCCGCAAGCGCGAGAAGCTCGTGCGCAAGGTCGCTGAGGCGACGATCCCGACGGCCGCGGGCGAGTTCCTCGCCCACGCCTACGAGAGCGCCGTGGACGGCCGCGTGCACATCGCAATGTCGCTCGGCGAGGTGGGCGATGGGGAGCGCATCCTGGTTCGCGTGCACTCCGAGTGCCTCACGGGCGACGTGTTCGGGTCGCTTCGGTGCGACTGCGGCACGCAGCTCGCGAGCGCGCTCGCGCAGATCGGCGCCGAGGGCCGCGGCGTCGTGCTCTACATCCGCGGGCACGAGGGCCGCGCGATCGGGCTCACGCACAAGCTGCGGGCCTACAAGCTGCAGGAGGGCGGCGCCGACACCGTCGAGGCGAACGTGGAGCTCGGCTTCCCGCCCGACCCGCGTGACTACGGCATCGGGGCACAGATCCTCTACGACCTGGGGGTTCGTTCGATGCGCCTGTTGACGAACAACCCCTCGAAGCGCGCCGGCCTTGAGGGCTACGGCCTCTCGATCCTCGAGCGGCTGCCGCTCGAGACGACGCCAACGGCCGAGAACCTCGAGTACCTGCGCACCAAGCGCGAGAAGCTCGGGCACCTGCTGGACCACCTGGACCTGGCCGAGATACCGTCAACACCCGAGGCGGGGACGCGCGCGCCGTGAAGGAGCGCCGCGGCTCGCTCGACGTCTCGGGCCGGCGGTTCGCCATCGCTGCCGCGAGCTTCAACGAGATGGTGGTGGGCAAGCTCGTCGAGGGAGCGCTCGCCTGCTTTCGCGCACACGGGGTGGGCGAGGACGCGATCGAGCTGGCATGGGTGCCCGGCGCGTTCGAGCTCCCCCTGCTCGCGAGGCGGTTCGCGGAGTCCGGCCGATACGACGCGGTGGTGTGCCTCGGCGCCATCGTGCGCGGCGAGACGCCGCATTTCGATGTCATCGCTCGCGAGGCCGCTCGGGGCATCCAGGACGCGGCGCTCGCGACGGGCGTTCCGGTCACGCTCGGCGTGCTCACGACCGACACGGTCGCGCAGGCCCTCGAGCGAGCCGGCGGGAGCAACGGCAACAAGGGATGGGACGCCGCCCTCGCCGCCATCCACATGGCGGCCGTCCTCGGTGAGATCGAGAAGGGCGAGTAGCGCATTCGAGGGGCGTGCCCGAACGATTGCCGCTGGTGGGGGGGCGTGCTACGCTCGCGGCCGCGTTGGCGGGACCGGTCCGCCGAGAAGTGCAAGGAGGTATCACGTTGACGCAAGGCACGGTCAAGTGGTTCAGCAACGAGAAGGGCTACGGCTTCATCGCTCGTCCCGACGGGGACGACGTGTTCGTTCACTTCTCGGCAATCGCCGGTGAGGGCTACCGCACGCTGACCGAAGGTCAGGAAGTGGAGTTCGACATCGTCGAGGGTCCCAAGGGCAAGCAGGCGGCGAACGTCAAGCCGGTCTAGCCCCTGGGTCGGTCCTGAGCACGAACCCGAGACGGGCCCCGCGAGGGGCCCGTCTCCTTTGTTGTCCGGTGATCAGCCGGTGAGGTTTCGGCTCCGCTGGCGAACGCGTCGGGCGATCTCGGCGAGGACCTTCATGGTGATCGTCGGCTCGCTCTGCAGGAGCTGGAGGAACTCCCGGCGATAGATGCGGATGGTGTGCAGGTCCGTGACGGCCTGGACGGAGGCCGTCCGGCCGGCGCCGTCCAGGAGCGCCACCTCGCCGAAGAAGTCGCCGGGGCCCATGCGCGCGATCTGCTTGCCGTCGTGCACGACGCGAGCCCACCCCTCGGCGATCACGTGGAACGCCTCGCCCGCGGTTCCCTCCTGCACGATCGTGGCGCCGGGCTTGTAGCGGGCCTCGCTCGCCACGGAGGCGAGGCGCCGCAGGTGTCTCGCCGAGAGCTCCGCGAAGAGCGGCACGCCCGCGAGGAGCTCCGCGTCCTGCGCCCGCGTCCGCCTGGACCTCGGCTGCCGGTCGCCGGGCGGCCGCAGCATCGCCGTGACCGCTGGGGTGATGCGTGGCACTCGACCCTCCCGTTTCCTGGTGGTTGGAGCTTACCCCGACGCGCCGAGAGGCCGAACATGAAAGCATGGGGGGACGTCTAGACGGGTGTCGGAGCCCTCTCCTATACTTCGTGAGGCGAATGAAGAACATGCACACCAGGTTGTTCCTTCCTTGAGCGCCTCCTCTGGCGCTCTTCTTCATCCGGAGGTGATGCGGGGTCTCTCTTGAAGCACGTGTGAATGACAGGATTCGGGCACCCCAAGTCCGGCTCGTGGGGCCGGACGGCTCGCAGATCGGGATCGTCTCGATCCAAGACGCCCTGCGGCGTGCCCAGGACCTGGACCTGGACCTCGTGGAAGTGGCGCCCCAGGCGAACCCTCCCGTCTGCCGGATCATGGATTACGGCAAGTTCAAGTACGAGCGGGACGTCCGCCAGAAGGAGGCCCGGAAGAAGCAGGCGCGTGTCGAGGTCAAGGAGATGAAGATGCGCCCCAAGATCGACCCGCACGACTACGGGGTCAAGAAGGGGCACATCGTACGGTTCCTGAAGCAGGGCGCGAGGGTCAAGGTGACGATCATGTTCCGCGGCCGGGAGATGGCGCACACCGACCTCGGACGCAAGCTGCTGGACCGCCTGACGGCGGACCTGTCAGAACTTGCTACCGTAGACGCCTACCCGAAGCTGGACGGCCGCAACATGATCATGGTCGTGGCCCCGATCAAGCGGGCACCGACCGTGGGCGCCGGGGCGACGGGGGCCACAGAGGACGGGCAAGGGAGCTGAGCGGAACGATGCCGAAGATGCGAACGCACCGGGGAGCGGCGAAGCGCTTTCGCCTCTCGGGCACCGGCAAGGTCATGCGCCGCAAGGCGACCGGCAACCACATGCTCATCAAGAAGAGCGGGAGCCGCAAGCGCCGGGTCTCCGGCATGGCCGAGGTCAGGGCCGAGCGGCGCGCCGTTCGGAGCCTGCTCGGCGAGTAGCTACACGAGCCGGAGGGACGGGATTCCACCATGCCACGCGTGAAGCGAGCGGTCCATTCGAAGAAGAAGCGCCGTGCCATCCTGACGCAAGCGAAGGGGTACTACAGCGCGCGCTCCCGCCGCTACCGCGTCGCCAAGGAGCAGGTGCAGCATTCGGGCGTCTACGCGTACCGGGACCGGCGCGACCGCAAGGGTCAGTTCCGGCGTCTGTGGATCACCCGGATCGGCGCCGCCGCGCGTGCGGGCGGGATGACGTACTCCACGTTCGTGCACGGGTTGGGCGCAGCGGGCGTCGACCTCGACCGCCGCGCGCTGGCGGACCTCGCCGTCCGTGACCCCGCCGCATTCGAGCAGCTGATCGCGGCGGCGAAGGGGGGTCTCGAGTCGGAGTCCGAGGCGCGCGAGAAGGCGGCCAGGCCCAAACGCCCGCGGGCGAAGGCCACGGCCTCGGCCGGTTCCTGATCCTGATCACGTCCCTCCACAACCGGCACGTCGTCGACGCGGTCCGACTCAAGAAGCGCGCGCTGCGCGAGCAGGACCGCCGGTTCCTCACCGAGGGGAGCCGCGGCGTGATGGAAGCGCTCCGAACACCCGAAGCCGTTCGCACCGTCTTCGCGATCGACGCCGGCGACGATCGCATCGGAGAGGTTGTTGCGTCGGCGCGTGCGTCCGGCATCCCCACGCACGCGGTCTCGGAGCCGGTGATGGGCCACCTCACCTCAACCGTCACGCCCCAGGGGATCGTCGCCGTCTGCTCGTTCGTGGACGTGCCGCTCGACTCGCTCCGAGACGCTGGCGGCTGCGTGGCCGTACTGGCCGAGGTTCGGGACCCGGGGAACGCCGGGACGATCCTTCGGTCGGCCGACGCGGCGGGCGCGGCGGGCGTCGTCTTCTCTCGTTCGTCGGTCGACGTCTACAACCCGAAGGCCGTGCGCGCGTCGGCAGGGTCGATCTTCCACGTCCCCGTGGTGCGGGAGCTGGACGTCGCCCACGTGCTGGACGCGCTCCGGGCGGCTGGCCGGCGGGTCGTCGGGGCGAGTGCAGACGGGCGGGTGTCGGTGTACGACGCGGACCTTGCCGGCCCGGTCGCAGTCGTGTTCGGCAATGAGGCGCACGGGCTCGCGGGTGACCTGCGATCGCAGCTCGACGACACGATCCGCGTGCCCATCCACGGCGCGGCCGAGTCCCTCAATCTCGCCGCCGCGGCCACCATCGTCCTGTTCGAAGCGGCCCGGCAGCGATCGGCGCGTCGCTAGACTACCGATCCACCATGGCCGACCCTGCCATCGACGAGATGTTGCGCGTGCTGGAACAAGAACGCGCTCGCGGGCTCGAGCTGATCGGGGCTGCCTCCTCCCACGAGGAGCTCGAACGCGCGGAGGTCGCGGTGCTCGGGCGGAAGTCGCCGCTCGCGTCGGTCCAACGAGGCCTGGGCGCGCTCGCCGACGAGAACCGGCGGCGCGTCGGCCAGCGGACGAACGAAGTGCGAGAGACGCTCCGGTCGGCGGTGGCCGAGCGACGTTCGACCCTCGATCGTTCGGCAGACGATCGGCTCCTCGAAGCCGACGCGCTGGACGTGACGCTCTCCGGGCGCCGGCCGCGTCCGGGGTCCTTGCATCCGCTCACGATCGTCCAGCGGGAGATCGCCGACATCTTCATGCGCCTCGGCTACCAGGTGCTCGACGGGCCCGAGGTCGAGGACGAGTGGCACAACTTCGACGCGCTCAACATCCCGCAGGACCATCCCGCTCGCACGATGATGGACACGACGTTCGTGGACGTCCCGGGGCACCCCGAGCTCCTGCTGCGGACCCATACATCGCCGATGCAGATCCGAACGATGCAGGCGGGCCCCCCGCCGATCTACGTCGTCGTGCCGGGGCGCGTGTATCGCAACGAGCAGATCACCGCGAAGAACATGCCGGTGTTCCACCAGGTCGAAGGGCTCGCGATCGACGAGGGCATCTCCTTCGCCGACCTCAAAGGGACGCTCGAGGCGTTCTACCGGGAGCTGCTCGGCCCGGAACGCCAGATCCGCCTCACGCCGTCGTTCTTTCCGTTCGTCGAGCCTGGCGCGCAGGTTGAGGTGTCGTGCTTCGTCTGCGGTGGCGGCGGCTGCCGGACGTGTGGCTTCACGGGCTGGATCGAGACGATGGGCGCCGGCATGGTCCATCCGCGCGTGCTGGAGGCCGTCGGCTACGACGCGGAGCGATGGACCGGGTTCGCGTTCGGGGGCGGCTACGACCGGCTCGCCATGATCCGGTTCGGCATCCCCGACATCCGGATCCTGTGGGAGAACGACATCCGGTTCCTCGAGCAGTTCGAGGCGAGCGGGTGATGCTGTGAAGATCGTGCTCTCGTGGCTCCGGGAACTTTGCTCGGTGGACCTCTCGGCGGAGGCGCTGGGCGAGCTGCTCTCCGCGAAGGGCATGCACACCGAATCCATCGAGCGTCCGTGGGAGGGTCTCGAGGGCGTGGTGATCGCCAGGGTGCTCGAGGTCGCCGACCACCCGGATTCGGACCGGCTCTGCCTCGTCCGCGTCGACGTCGCGGGGACCGAGCGGCACGTGGTCGCGGGCGTCCGCAACATGCGACCCGGCGACCTCGTTGCCTATGCGGGGCCCGGCTCGCGCGTGCCGGCGCTCGCCGAGCCGCTCGGGGTCCGCACGCTTCGCGGGGAGCGCTCGGAGGGCATGATCTGCTCCGCGCGGGAGCTCGCGCTCTCCGGCGACCATTCGGGCATCCTCGTCCTGCCGGTCGACGCCGCGGTTGGTGCCGACGTGAAGACGACCTTCGGGTTGGACGACGCCGTCCTCGACCTCGAGATCGAGGCGAACCGGCCGGACGAGCTCTCGATGATCGGGGTCGCCCGCGAGGTCTCGGCAGCGACCGGCGTGCCGTGGACGAAGCCGGAGGCCGGCGTGGCCGAGGGGTCCGAGCCCGCCGAGGCCGCGGCATCCGTGAGTGTGCTCGACCCCGACCGGTGCCCTCGGTTCGTCGCCCGTGTCGTGGTCGACGTGACGACGCGGCCCTCGCCGATCCGTGTCCAGGCCAGGTTGACCGCGGCCGGCATGCGCCCCGTCTCGAGCGTGGTGGACGCGACGAACTACGCGATGCTCGAGCTGGGCCAGCCGATGCACCCCTACGACCTGGCCCGGCTCGCCGGGCGCGGGGTCATCGTCCGGCGGGCGGTGCAGGGCGAGCGGCTCGTGACGCTCGATGACGTGGAACGGACCCTCTCGGCCGAGGACCTCGTCATCGCCGACGCCGACCGCGCGGTGGGCATCGCGGGCGTCATGGGCTCGGCCGCGAGCGAGGTATCGGCGTCGACCCGTGAGGTGCTCCTGGAGAGCGCCTTCTTCGCGCCACGGTTCGTGATGCGCACCTCCCGGCACCTGCTGCTCCAGACCGAGGCCTCGACCCGGTTCTCGCGTGGCGCCGACCCGGAGCTGCCCGGGACCGCGGCGTCGCGCGCGGCCCGGCTGATGGTCGAATGGGGCTCGGGCACCGTGCTTCGAGGCGAGATCGAGGTGGGCGCCGCCCCAGCTCGCCGGCGCCTGGCCCTCAGGCCGGCGAGGGCCTCCCTCCTGCTCGGCTACCCGGTGGGGGAGCGCGACGCGGTCGAGGCACTCGGCAGCCTCGAGATCCCCGCGGAGCCGTCGGCCGGAGGGGAGCTGTCCGTCGACGTGCCGAGCCACCGCCCCGACCTCGAGCTCGAGGCGGACCTGATCGAGGAGATCGTTCGGGCGCAAGGGTATGAGCGGATGCCGTCCAGCCTGCCGAGCACCCGTCGCGCCGGGGGCATGGTCGCCGCCTTCGCCGACCGCGCCCGCATCCGCGAGGCGCTCGTGCGGGCCGGGCTCCGCGAGGCCCTCTCGCTCTCCTTCGCGTCACTTGCGGACCTCGAGCTGATGGGAGCCGCCGGGGCCGTGCGCGTGGCGAACCCCCCGGCGGCCGATGAGCCGTTCCTGCGCACGAGCCTCATTCCGAACCTACTGAAGGCGCTCGCGCGAAACCTCGCGCGCGGCCGGGGCGGCGCGGCGCTCTTCGAGGTCGGGCACGTGTTCCGCCTCCACCCGACGGGCGGCGAACCGCCGGCCGAGGAGCGGGAAGCCGTGGCCGGCGCCATGACCGGGCCCGCGGGCGAGGGTCTGCACGCGCCGGACCGGGACCTCGACTTCCTGGACGTGAAGGGGGTCATCGAATCCCTGCTCGCCTCGTTCGGCGTGGCGAGCTGGGGTCTGGGCGACCCCCCGGGCCCGCCATTTCACCCGGGCCGCTCGGCGGTGGTCATGATCGCGACCCGGCCGGCCGGCGTGGTGGGCGAGCTCCACCCGCGCGCCGCCGGGGCGTTCGGCCTCCCCGGACGAGTGGCCGTCTTCGAGTTCGACGCCTCCGCCCTCGCTGCAGCCCGGCCCGCGATCGCGACGTATCGCGAGATCCCGCGCTTCCCGCCGGTGCGCCGCGACCTCGCCTTCGTCGTTCCCGCCCCGACTCCGGCGGGCGAAGTTCGCGACGCGATCCTCCAGCAGGGCGGCGAGCTGCTGGACACCGTGCTCCTCTTCGACGCGTTCGAGGGCGAGCCGATCCCGGCCGGTCGCAAGAACTTGGCCTTCTCGCTCGAGCTCCGCTCCCCGGAGCGGACCCTCACCGACGCGGAGGCCGACGCCACCGTGCGCTCGATCGTCGAGCACGTGGAGCGGACGTTGGGGGCGGAGCTGCGGTCCGGGTGAGCGGGTACGATGGCCCGGCGATGGCCCGGCACTTCCTTTCGGTCGACGACCTCGACACACCGGAGCTTTCGACGCTCCTCGATCGCTCCGCTGCCGTGAAGGCCTCGCCGCGCGACGTCGCGGATCGCCTCGCGGGCACGGCCGTCGCCATGATCTTCGAGAAGCCGTCAACGCGAACCCGGGTGTCGTTCGAGGTGGCGATCTCGTCCACCGGCGGCCACCCGCTGGCGCTCTCCTCCGCGGAGCTGCAGCTCGGCCGCGGCGAGACGATCGAAGACACCGGCCGCGTGCTCTCCCGGTATGTCGACGCGATCGTGCTGCGGACGTTCGGGCAGGACCGGCTCGAGGGGCTCGCCCGGACCGCGACCGTCCCGATCGTGAACGCGCTCTCCGACCTGGAGCACCCGTGTCAGTGCCTGGCCGACCTGCTCACCATCCGCGAGCACAAGGGCAACCTCGCTGGGCTCGTCTTCGCCTACGTGGGTGACGGCAACAACGTCGCGCATTCGCTCCTGCTCGGCGGCGCGAAGATGGGGATGGCCGTGCGCGTCGCCACCCCGCCCGGGTACGAGCCGATCCCGCAGGTGGTCGAGCGCGCCGCGGAGATCGGCAGGACGACGGGCGGGAGCGTCGAGGTCCTGCACGATCCGGCGACCGCGTGCTCCGGCGCCGACGTCTTGTACACCGATGTGTGGGCGTCCATGGGGCAGGAGGCCGAGACGGCCGAGCGCGCGAGGGTCTTCGGACCGTATCGGATCGATCAGGCGGCGGTCGACCTCGCGAAGCCGGACTGCATCGTGCTGCACTGCCTGCCGGCGCATCGCGGCCAGGAGATCACGGATGAGGTGATCGACGGGCCGCACTCGGTCGTGTGGGACCAGGCCGAGAACCGGCTGCACACGCAGAAGGCGCTCCTGCTCTGGCTCATGGACAGGGACTGACCCGACCGTCCATGCCCCGCTCCAACGAGGTCGTCCAGGCCCTGCTCCAGGAGTACGCGGACCTCCTCGCGATCTCGGGCGGCGATCCCTTCCGGGTTCGCACCTACGAGAAGGCCGCCAGGTCGATCGGCGGGTATCACGCCGAGGTCTCCTCGCTCGACCAGAAAGGCCTCGAGGCGATCCCGAGCGTCGGCAAGTCCACCGCCGGCAAGGTCGAGGAGGCACTGCGGACGGGGACCTTCGCCGCGCTCGAGGACCTCCGGGCGGCCGTCCCGTCCGGCGTGCGCCAGATGATGGCGATCTCGGGTCTCGGCCCGAAGAAGGCGATGCTCCTGTACCGGGACCTGGGCATCTCCTCGGTAGAGGAGCTCGCGGCCGCGATCGACGCCGGGCGCCTGAAGGGCCTGCGCGGGTTCGGGGACCGAACCGAGGAGAACATCCTTCGCGGGATCGCGCTCGTCCAGGAATCCGGCGCGCGCGTGCAGATCAACGTGGCCATGGAGCTCGCCGAGGACGTGATCGGCAGGCTCGGCGGCCTCAAGGAGACGCGCCAGATCGCCTACGCGGGGTCGCTCCGGCGCATGGCCGAGACGATCGGCGACGTCGACATCCTGGTGGCGGCGACGAAGCCGGCGCCGGTCATGGAGGCGTTCGCATCGCTCCCCAACGTCGAGCGCGTCATCGCCCGCGGCGAGACGAAGACGTCCATCCGCACGATCCAGGGGCTGCAGGTGGACCTGCGGGTCGTCACCCCGGATGTCTGGGGGGCGGCGCTGCAGTACTTCACTGGCTCGAAGGCCCACAACATCCGCACCCGCGAGATCGCGGTGCGAAAGGGCCTGAAGCTCTCCGAGTACGGTTTGTTCGACGCGAAGTCCGGTGAGCTGATCGTGGCCCGGACCGAGGAGGAGGTCTACGAGCGGCTCGGCCTGCCCTGGATCGCGCCGACGCTCCGCGAGGACCGCGGCGAGATCGAGGCGGCCCTTCGCGGGGAGCTCCCGACGCTCGTGCAGGAGAAGGACATCAAGGGTGACCTCCATACCCACACGAACCTCACCGACGGGCTCGCGCCGCTGGAGGAGATGATCGCCGCGGCGCGTGGGCGCGGGTACGCGTACTACGCGGTCACCGACCACGCGCCGAACCTCTACATGCAGCGCATGACCGACGCCAAGATGCTCACCCAGCGCAAGCGCGTCCGGCAGCTGTGCTCCTGCACGGCTCGGAGCTGAACATCGACGCGAACGGCGACGTCGACTGGGGGCCGGAGTTCCTCGCGGGCTTCGACGTGTGCGTTGCCTCGGTGCACGGTGAGTTCACCCAGTCGAAGGACGAGATGACGCGGCGGATCGTCCGAGCCTGCGAGAACCCGTACGTCAACATCATCGGGCACCCGACGGCTCGCATGATCGGGCGGCGCGCGCCGATCGAGTTCGACCTCGACGAGGTCTTCCGGGCGGCCGCCCGTACGGGGACGGCGCTCGAGATCAACTCCTACCCCGACCGGCTCGACCTCCGTGACGAGCACGTGCTCTGGGCCAAGCGCCACGGGGTCAAGTTCGCGATCGACACCGACTCGCACGCGACCGTGCACCTGCCCTTCCTTCGCTACGGCATCGGCACCGCCCAGCGGGGGTGGCTCTCGAAGGACGACGTGATCAACACATGGCCGCTCGCCAAGCTCCGCAAGTTCCTGCGCAAGGGCCGCGCGTGACCGCGGGGGCGCTCCGCCCCCTGCCTCGGTCGTTCCTCGCCCGGCCGGCACCGATCGTCGCCCGCGAGCTCCTCGGCCGGCTGCTCGTTTCGCGAACGGCCGGCCGCCCGCTCCTCGCCCGCATCGTCGAGTGCGAGGCGTATCAGGAGGACGACCCCGCCAGCCACTCATTCCGCGGGCGCGCGCCGCGCACGGAGGTGATGTTCGGACCGCCGGGGCACCTGTACGTCTATTTCACGTACGGGATGCACTTCTGCATGAACGTCGTCACGGGCCGCGCCGGCGAGGGGAGCGCCGTGCTCCTTCGCGCCGCCGAGCCCCTGGACGGTCAGGAACGGATGGCGGAGGCGCGCGGGCTTGTCCCACCGTACGATCCGCGCCTGCTCTGCTCCGGGCCCGCCCGCCTCACGCAGTCCTTCGGCGTGAGGCGCGAGGCGAACGGCATCGACCTTCTGGGCGACGCCTCGTTCGCGCTCGCCTCGGGCACGCCGGTGCCCGACGCCGAGGTCGGCGTGTCGGCGCGCGTCGGCATCCGGGTCGGCCGGGAGCGACCGTGGCGCTTCTTCGTGGCCGGCGGAGATCTGGCACGCGTTCATGGTCAAAGCGACGACCGGCATGCCGGTCATGAACTGGCGAAAGCCGGACATCCAGTTCGTCTCGGTGGCAGTGGACGAGACGAGAGGCGGGTGCCTGCCGACGCGCTGGACGCTCCCCACCGACATCCGCAGGATCTCTTTCTACGACGGGACCCAGCCCACCCACCGGTGCTCGCAGCCGAGTGGACCCCAACTCATCGCCGTGCCCTCGGTGATCGGCTGGCACCAGGCCAACGCCGAGCGAGTGCTCGGAAGCTACGCGTATTCCGTCTCCGTTTCGACCGAGGAGTCGGCGACGGCACCGGCGGGCACCGTGATCTCGGAGACCCCCCTCGCGGGCAGCATGGCGTACCAGGGGACGACGGTGTCGATCGTCGTCGCCACCGCGCCCCCGCCGGGCCCGGCCCCGCCCGCCGTCGTTCCCGATGTGGTCGGGATGACGCAGTCCGACGCGATCCTTGCGCTCGCCGCCGCGGGGTTCTCCGTGCAGGTCACGACCCAGTGGGAGTGCGACCCGCACGACTCCTGCGGCGCGGTCGCGGGTCAGGTCTGGCTCGAGACCCCCCCGGGCGGCGCGGTCGCGGACCCCAACTCGACCGTGATCATCTGGGTGAA
>VAYJ01000186.1:4614-7751 GCA_005888465.1 Actinomycetota bacterium | reverse complement strand
ACGCTCAAGTACCGCCCGGACTTCCCGGTGCGCTTCGGCGCGATCCAGGATGCCCGGGCCCACTGCCACGTCTTCTTCCCCTGGTACAACACCGAGCACCATCACGCCGGCCTCGGCCTGCTGACACCCGCCGACGTGCATCACGGCCTCGCCGAGCAGCGCGTAGCGGCGCGAGCGACCGTGCTCGCCACGGCCTACGCGGCCCTTCCGGAACGCTTCCCCGCCGGCCTGCCCCACCCGCCGGCGCGCCCGGTGGAGGTGTGGATCAATCCGCCAAAAATCTCGGCGCCCGTGCAAACATCATCGGCGATCCCCCCGTTTCCGCTTGCTCGCGCTGGCGCCTTCGCCTAGGCTGTCGGCGACCGCTGAGCTGTGGGAGGCAAGGACAGGCTGATGGGTCGCCGGGCGAAGTCCACCAAGGGCAAGGCGGAAGCCACGCGAGCGCCTGCCGGCACGTCGCCGAAGGACGAAGGCGCCAAGGTCCGCGACCTGGAGAAGCGCCTGGCGGAAGCGCTCCAGCGAGAGCAAGTGTTGGTCGAGCAGCAAACGGCGACCGCCGAAATTCTCAGCGTGATTAGTAGCTCTCCCACCGACGTGCAGCCCGTGTTCGACACGATCGCCCAGAACGCGCTCGAGCTTTGTGGTGCGGCCAGCAGCCTCCTGACGACGTTCGACGGCGAGCTGCTACACCTCGCCGCCCTGGCCAATGTGAGACCAGGGGTAGCCGATTCTCTCCGGCGCGTGTATCCCATGCGCCCAGGCCGGGGCGCTGCGGGCGCCCGGGCCATCCTGACGCGAGCCGTCGTCCATATTCCAGACCTCCGCGAGGACCCTGAGTACGCGCTGCGCGATCTCGTGCAGGCCCTGGACTTCCGGAGCGTCCTCGCCGTGCCGATGCTGCGGGAGGGGAAGCCGATCGGCACCATCAATGTTCACAAGGGCGACCCGGAGCCCTTCTCCGAGAGCCAGATCGCCCTGCTCCAGACCTTCGCCGCCCAGGCCGTTATCGCAGTCGAGAACGTGCGCCTCTTCAAGGAGCTGGAGGCGCGCAACCGCGACGTCACTGAGGCGCTGGAGCAGCAGACGGCGACCGCCGAGATCCTGCGAGTGATCTCGAGTTCGCCAACGGATGTCCAGCCGGTCTTCGACGCGATCGCGCACAACGCCCGCAGACTCTGTGAGGCCGGTAGCGCTCAGGTCGTCACCTATGACGGAGAATTGATGTGGCTTCAATCTCTCGACCACATCAGTCCCGAGCACGCCGATGCTTTGCGAGGCGTGTTCCCATTTGCCCCTCATATGGGGAGTGCGGCCGGGCGAGCGATCCTGACAGGCGCGCCCGTCCACATCCCTGATCTCGGCAAGGACCGTGACTACAGTGTACGGTCGGTGGTAGCGGCCGGACTTGCCACGGTGCTGGCAGTACCCATGCTTCGCGACGGATCTCCGATCGGCACCGTCAACGTCCACATATATGGAACGCCCCGGCCGTTTTCCGACAAGCAAACTACCCTCCTCCAGACGTTCGCGGATCAGGCGGTCATCGCCGTCGAGAACGTGCGGCTGTTCACGGAGCTGCAGGCGCGGACGGGCGAGCTGACCCAGTCGGTCGAGCAGCTGACAGCGCTGGGCGAAGTCAGCCGGGCGGTCAGCTCGACGCTGGACGTCGAGACGGTGCTCGACACGATCGTCTCCCGCGCCAGCCAGCTCGCCGGCGCCGCCGGCTGCTCGATCTACGAGTACGACGAAGGCGCCGAGCAGTTCGAGCTGCGCGCCACCCACAACTACGACGCGGAGTTCGTTGAGGCCATCCGGGCGACGCCACTCCGAAAGGGTGAAGGGCTCATGGGGCGCGCGGCCGAGATGCGCGAGCCCATTCAGATCCCCGACATCACCCAGCCCGGGGCCTACGAGAGCAGCGTCCGGGACACCCTCATCCGGTTCGGGTACCGGGCGGTCCTCTCCGTGCCCCTGCTCCGCGAGGACCAGATCATCGGCAGCCTGTCCTTCACCCGGAAGGAGCCCGGTGAGTTCCCTCCAGAAGTCGTAGACGTCCTGAAGACGTTTGCCACCCAGTCCGCCCTGGCCATCCAGAACGCCCGGCTCTTCCGGGAGATCGCGGACAAGAGCGCCCAGCTCGAGGCGGCCAGCCGGCACAAGTCGGAGTTCCTTGCCAACATGTCGCACGAGCTGCGCACGCCGCTGAACGCCATCATCGGGTTCTCGGAGGTGCTGACGGAGCGCATGTTCGGGGAGCTGAACGAGAAGCAGGACGAGTACCTGAAGGACATCCACGCCTCCGGCCAGCACTTGCTATCCCTGATCAACGACATCCTCGATCTCTCCAAGATCGAAGCCGGCCGGATGGAGCTGGAGGCGGACGACTTCGATCTACCGAGCGCCATCGACAATGCGCTGATCCTGGTGCGGGAGCGGGCGACCCGACGGGGGATCACTCTTAGGCGCACGATCGACGAGCAGCTAGGGATGCTCCGCGGGGACGAGCGAAAGGTTAAGCAGGTGCTCTTGAATCTCCTGTCCAACGCCTTGAAGTTCACCCCCGAGGGGGGCGGGATTGACGTCTCCGCGCGCTTGCAGGACGGTGCGGCGGAGATTGCCGTGACGGATACCGGGGTCGGCATCGCGCCCGAGGATCAGGAGGCGGTCTTCGAGGAGTTCCGGCAGGTGGGGTCGGCAGACAAGAAGGTCGCGGGCACCGGCCTCGGGCTGGCGCTCTCCCGGAAGTTCATCGAACTCCACGGGGGGCGGATCTGGGTGAAGAGCCAGGCCGGGCAAGGCTCGACGTTCACATTCACGCTTCCGGTGCGTCGTGAGGAATGAGCCGATCCCGCTACAGTAAACTCACAAACCCCGTGTCTCATTCCTGTTGACAGGTTCCGCAAGGCGACGATTCTGGACTCATTGATGAGGGTCCGCGCTGTTACCAACCGTCCGGTTGGTAGTGGGCAACGGCTTCGGGTGGCTTTGATCGTTCCCGTCGTCGACAAGGCAAACTTGGCGGATTCCCTTCATGCCTGATCAAAGAGGACCAAACTCGGGCTGCGTCTACAAATCAAGTGATTTCCGTACCCATACCATTGCCGGGACGGCTGTGAGGAGTTACGCGAACTTGCGAG
>VAYJ01000186.1:4042-4567 GCA_005888465.1 Actinomycetota bacterium | reverse complement strand
GTGTTTGCAACCGGACGGTTATGAACACGAAGGAAGTGCGGTGAGGGGGGGCCGTCCACGCTTGAGGCTGGCAACTCCGCTGCACGGAGATGTTGCCCTCCAGCTCGCGAGACAACACCTGGGGCGCGGCGCAACGAGACTCGAACGTTCAAGGGCTGAGGTCTCGTCGGTTCAAATCAGGGGCTGCAACCACTTGCAGACAAAGAGGTCATTGGCGTTCCGGTTCCAGGTCACAGCCTGAAACCCGCGTTCTATCCCCTGTGCTGACAAGGCAGATGCCGGGGGAAGACCCTTCGGGCGAGGCGGGTCATGATTGAGAGCAGGCTTTATGTTACTACGCGCTACGCGCCTAATTTATATCAAGCGGGCGGACCGCGCCGGGGCCTGGGAGCGCTTGACAGAGCTGGCTCTCTGACGCTACCTTCGCGCCGGTCTTCCGTCCGGAACCGGGGCCGGCCAGACGGCCGGCGACGCAGCGGCGGTGCTTGGACGCTTGGCCTGTTACCCTTCTCCACGGGAGACCAC
>VAYJ01000186.1:0-4020 GCA_005888465.1 Actinomycetota bacterium | reverse complement strand
CCGCTGGATTGCTCGCCACGCCATCCGCCGTCTCGGCGCAGCCCGGCGATCATGCGCCAGACAAGCCGATCCAGGTCGGGACCGACTTCGGCATCGCCCCCTTCGTCTTCCGCACCCCTGCCGGACCCGAAGGCTTCTCCGTGGACATGATCAAGGAGGTGGCCCGCCGCATCAAGCGCCCCGGGGTCGAGATCGCCGACATGAACATGTCGGGGCTGATCTCGGCCCTCATGTCGAAGCGGATCGAGATGATGGTCAACCCCTTCGGCATCACGGCCGAGCGAGCCGAGCGGATGCTGTTCACCGAGGCCTACCTGGGGACGGGCAACGCGTTCATCATCCGCAAGAGCGACCAGATGAAGGGCCTGGCCGACCTGAAGGGCAAGGTCCTGGCGGTGAACCGGGGGACGATCTCCGATACCTGGGCCACCGAGAACGCGGCGAAGTACGGCTTCGAAGTCCAACGTTACGACAACTTCCCCGATTCGGTCCAGGCGGTCATCACCCGGCGGGCCTTCGCGGCCCTCAACGAGATCCCGACCGCGAACTTCGCGGCGACTCAGAACCCCCAGATCGAGGTGGGCTTCGCCGAGTACACTGGACGGAACTTCGGCTTTGCCCTCCGCCTCGAGAGCGTGGCCTTTCGCAACCAGGTCGAGGAGGCCATCGAGTGCATGAAGCTCGACGGTTGGCTGGTGAAGAACTACGAGAAGTGGTTCAAGCAGCCCGCCCCCAACGATCCGGCCCTCAAGACCGTCTTCCCAGGCTGGGGCCCCCCGGGCCTCAAGGGTCACGACCCGACGCCCCACACGCCGAAGTGCAACTGAGCGTGCCGCGGGCGACCCGATGGCCAACGACTGCTTCCTGCTTGAGATCGATGACCTCCATAAGTCGTTCGGTGACCTCGAGGTCCTGAAGGGCATCAACCTCCGGGTGCGCCCTGGCGAGGTGATCATCCTCATCGGGCCGTCCGGGTCGGGCAAGAGCACCTTCCTCCGATGCATCAACCGGCTCGAGGAGCCGACCCGCGGGCGGATCCGGGTCGACGGCACCGAGATCATGGCGCGCGGTGTCGACCTGAACCGCGTCCGAAAGGACATCGGCATCGTGTTCCAGGCGTTCAACCTCTATCCGCATCTGACGGCGCTCGGCAATGTCACCCTGGCGCTGCGCAAAGTGCTCCGGATGAGCCGCCAGGACGCCGAAGCGTGCGGACGCCGCATGCTGGAGCACGTGGGGCTCGCCGAGAAAGCCGACGCCTATCCGAGTGAGCTCTCCGGCGGCCAACAGCAGCGGGTTGCCATCGCGCGCGCCCTCGCGCTGGAGCCGAAGCTGATGTTGTTCGACGAGCCGACCTCGGCGCTCGATCCCGAGCTCGTGGGAAGCGTGCTGAAGGTCATGCGCGATCTGCGTGACGAGGGTATGACGATGGTGGTAGTCACCCACGAGATGTCCTTCGCGCGGGACGCCGGAGACCGCGTTCTCTTCATGGACGGCGGCGAGATCGTCGAGGAGGGGCCCCCCTCCACCATCTTTCGGAACCCGGCGCATCAGCGGACCCGCGAGTTCCTCCAGCGGGTCCTCCACGTCTAGCGCTTGCATCCCGGGAGGGCCGGCCGCGGCATGCGAGGGCTAGGCGACACCTTCTTCAACCTGCAGGTGATCGAGAAGTATCTCCCCGCCCTCCTCTCGGGCTTCCGGGTGACCCTCGCACTGGCGGGTGCCGTGGTGACGCTCGGCATCCTCCTCGGCCTCACCCTCGCAATGGTGCGTGCGTTCCGGTTCCGAGTGGTCAACTGGCTCATCGTCGCTTTCGTCGACCTCTTTCGGACACTGCCCCAGCTCGTCGTTTTGGTGTTCGCCTACTTCGGCCTTCCGTACGCGGGCATCACCATCAGCGGCTTCACGGCCGCCACCCTCGGGCTCGGTCTGGTCCTGGCGGCGTTCGCCGAAGAAGCATTCTGGGCGGCCATCACCGCCATCCCCCGCGGGCAGTGGGAAGCCGCTCGCTCGACCGGCCTCAGCTTCGCCCAAGCGCTCGGGAGCGTCGTGATGCCGCAGGCCGTCCGTATCGCTATCCCGCTCCTGACAAACCGGACCATCGCCATCACCAAGGGCACGGCGCTCGCCTCCGTCATTGCGGTTCCCGAGATCCTGGACAAGGCGCAGAGCGCCATGTCGCTGTCGTCGAACGCCTCGCCGCTCATCATCGGCGCCGGGCTCTATCTCGCCATCTTCGCCCCGTTCGTGGTGTTCAGCCGGTGGCTTGAGCGCCGGTTCGGCTGGATCATCTGACAAGGCCGCCGTGCAGGAATTCCTCGCCAGCTTCGCCAATCTTGAGTCGCTGGCCCGGATCTACCCCCTGCTCCTTCAAGGGCTCCAGATCACGCTCCTCCTCAGCCTGGTGACCGTCCCCCTTGCCATCGCGCTCGGACTCATGATCGCGGTCCTCTACAGCTTCCACGTCCGATTCCTGAACCCGCTGCTCATCGTCTACGTGGACGCCTTCCGGGCGTTCCCCGTTCTCGTCCTCCTGGTGCTCATCTTCTATGGGCTGCCGTTCCTGGGGATCAACCTCGCGGCGTTCCCCGCGGCCGTTCTCGGCATCGCCCTGAACAACTCCGGGTACTATGGCGAGATCTTCCGGGCGGGGATCGAGACGGTCCCGCGCGGGCAGAGGGAGGCTGCCCGCTCGACCGGCCTCACGGCCTGGCAGACGGCGTTCTCCGTCGTGCTCCCGCAGGCCGTGCACAACGTGCTTGCCCCGCTTGCCGGCAATACCCTGGAGCTGATCAAGACGACTTCTATCGCGACGGTGGTGGCGCTCCCGGAGCTGCTGCGCTCGGCGCGGGTAGCCCAGGAGAGCACGTACAACCCCACCCCGCTCACGGCCGCTGCCCTGATTTACTTCGTGCTGCTCTGGCCGCTCACCCGGCTGGTTGCGCGGCTGGAGCGGAAGATGGTCGCCCGCCAGTGACGGAAGGAGCGCCATGCGGCTGACGGTGCGCCGGCTCACCGCGGAGGCCTTCGCCCTCTTCGGACAGGTCATCCAGGCGCGCGTGGCGGCCATCGGGTGGCGGGCTCGGGTCGCCGCGCTGGAGAACCGGCGGCCGGCCGCCGTGCCCCACCTCGCCGTGACGCGGCTCGTGCCGACCGCGCTTCCGGTCCGGGCCACCGCCCTCGAGCGACATCCGTTCTCCTCCCAGACCTTCGTCCCGACCGACCTCTCGCGCTACCTCGTCGCCGTGTGCCCGTCCGGGCCGGACGGGGAGCCGATCGTCGAGCGCCTCCTCGCCTTCGTCGCCGACGTGACCCTCGGCCTCAACTACGCGCCCGGCACCTGGCACCATCCCATGGCGATCCTAGACCGGTCCGGCGAATACGTCGTGCTGCGCTGGGACGACGGCAGCCCGGCCGACACAGAGTGGCGCGACCTTCCCACGCCGGTGCCAGTCGAGCTTCCCGGCGATGCGCCATGACGACGCTGATCACGGGCGGCGCCGGCTTCGTCGCGCTCAACGTGGCGGAGGCACTGCTTCGACAGGGGGAAGAGGTCGTGGTCTTCGATCCGGCCGAGCCGTGGCCCGTCGCGCTGGAGGCGTGGCGGACGCTCCCCGGCCAGCTCAGGAGCGTCACGGCCGACGTGCGTGATCCTGAGGCAATCGCCCGCGCCGTCGCGGCCTCCGGGGCCGACGCCGTGGTGCATGGCGCCGCCATCACGTCGAATGTCGAGCGGGAGCGACGCGCCGCGCGGGAGATCGTGGAGGTCAACGTCCTGGGGACGCTGGCCGTGATCGAGGCGCTGCGCCGCCAGCCTGTACGACGCCTAGTCCTCCTCAGCTCGGTCGCCGTGTACGGGCACGTCGACCCCGACCGCGGGCCGCTCGACGAGGCGGAGACGTGTCCACGCCCGAACAGCCTCTACGGGATCTCCAAGTACGCGGCGGAGGCGTGCGCGCTGCGCGCCGACGAGCTCGAGCCTCTGAACCTCGTCGTCGCGCGGCTCGGACCGCTCTTCGG
>VAYJ01000185.1 GCA_005888465.1 Actinomycetota bacterium | reverse complement strand
CAAGCTCCTTTCGATGCACTTTCGTCCACAGCGGGTGGCAACCCCCGTGGTCCGGCCTTCATTCCTCTCCGAAGGTGAACTTTCCTCGATTACGGGGATGCTCTCACGGAAACCTCATCTCGAGGCGCCAGGGTGCGCACGGACATCGAGGAGGGATCGATCATGAAGGCTAACCGCAGCATCATCACATCCCTGGTAGCAATCGGGCTGGTAGGGGCCGCGTGTCATTCCAGCGCAGGCACGGCAGCGAACACGACACCACCTTCGTCGTCCGCGGCCTCTTCACCATCGGCCTCGGGGTACCACCCCGTGATCGATCCGGCCAACTTCACCGCCGTCGTGAACAACCCGTGGTTCCCGCTCAAGCCGGGATCGAAGTACGTCTACGAAGGCGTGAAGGACGGCGAGCACGTGCGCGACGTCACGACGGTGACGAATGGCGTCCAGAAGGTGGACGGGGTGCCCTGCGTCGTGGTCAAGGACCAGCTCTTCCTTGCGGACGGCTCGCTAGTCGAGGACACGACCGACTTCTACACGCAGGACGTGGAGGGGAACGTCTGGTACTTTGGCGAGGTCACCGCGTCGCTCGACGACCTCGGGAACATGACCGACACAGAGGGCAGCTGGCTCGCGGGCGAGGATGGCGCGCAGCCGGGGATCTTCATGGAGACGAACCCGACGGTCGGCCACACGTTCCGCCAGGAGTTCTACCCGGGGCACGCCGAGGATCAGTTCGCGGTCCTCGACCTCGCGGCGCCGGTGGCGACACCTTTCCGATCGTACGGTTCGACGCTCCTCACGCAGGAGACGACCGTGCTCGAGCCGTCTGTCGTGGACCACAAGAACTACGCGAAGGGCATCGGCGAGGTCGCGGAGCTGCAGGTGCAGGGCCCGCAGCCGCCGGAGGAGCTGAAGCTGGTGAGCTTCACGGGCGGCTGATCGGTCAGAGGCTCTGCCAGATCGAGTCGATCGGGGTGACCGCGTTCGCGTCGCCGAGGTACTCGGGCAACGCGAACCCGTCTTCGAGCGTGCGAAGCAGGCTGTAGTGGAACCACTGCGTGTCGTAGCTCCCAGGCACCACCTGCGGGCCGAGGATCGCGCAGGCGACGTGGCCACCGGAGCCGAACCCGTGCTTCTTGGCGAGGCCCCCGGCGCGTTCGTCCTCGTCGTAGGTCACGATGATGAGGCTGTCCGTCCCGAAGGCCGGCGAGGCTTGGATCAGCGGGATCTGCTCGGCCAGGAAGTCGTCGAACTGCGTGTAGCGGTTGTGCACGGGCGCGCAGTTCGCCTCACCGTCGTCGCAGCCGTTGGGGATGATCATGTTGAACGCGGGCACGTCGCCGGTCGCGAGCTCCGCGTCGAACGTGGCCATCGGCGCGTCGTCGGTGCCCGCGGGGATGTCGTTCGCGAGGCATTCCTCGGACGGCGTCGTCGGTGACCACACGCCGTTCGGGCCCTCGATGTCGTCGAACAGGATCGGCGGGTTCCCCGTGGTGTAGAAGCCCGTCAGCGGGCACGGCGTGTCGCTCGTGCAGTGGTGCCCGCCCCCGTCGCACTTGGCCGTGCCGGCCTCGAGCCACACTTTCCAGCCGAGCCCCGCCACGTCGAGCTGGTGGAAGAGGTTGTCGACGTTCTGGTGGCAGTCGATGCCGAGGTCCTGCTGCTCGCACCTCGTGAACTGCCCCGTGACGAGCGCGACGTAGTTCGCCTGCGACCAGTGGGTCGTCCCGAAGTAGTTCGTCAGCCACGCGGACTGCGGCTGGATCGTCCCCAACAGGTACGGCGCGTTCGAGAGCTTCAGGTGGGAGTACGTGGTGTTCTCGCCGATGATCAGGAACACGTGCCCGAAGGCCGGCACGCCCTCCTGCGTCGTCGGCGCCGCGCGGGTGGCCGACGACACGCCGGCCGGCAAGGTAAGCGCGACGGCCACCATGGTCGTCGCCGCGACGCGAAACGCTCGACGCATCATCCACGCCTCCTGGGGACGACCCCTTATACCTCGGGCGGCCGCGACAGGAGAAGCGCGGGGCGCCATCTCGTCACGGGGAGTATGGTCGAAGCATGCCGGACGACGAAGGCGTGCAGGACGAGCTGGACCAGGAGCGCGCGACCGGAGAGGGCATGCCGGAGAATCCGGCGACGGCCGGGCTGGGGGTGCTGTTGATCATCCCCTCGGAGCGAACCCGGGACGCGTCGACGCCCGGGATGACCCGGGAGACCGCGATCAGCACCGATGGGATGTGGTCCGGCGTCGCGCGCACCCCGGCCGGTTCGGCGTCGGGCTGGCATCACCACGGCGCGTACGAGTCCTCGATCTACGTGCTCTCGGGGACGCTCCGCTTGGAGTTCGGTCCCGACGGGATCGACGTGATCGAAGCCGGGCCGGGAGACTTCGTCTACATCGGCGCCGGCGTCGTGCATCGAGAGATCAACCCCGGCACCGTCGAGTCCGAGCTCGTGGTGTCCCGGTCGGGGGCGGGCGATCCTGTCGTCAACGTGGACGGGCCCGGCTAGCGGCAGTGAGGCTGCTCGTCCTTGGCGGTACGCACTTCCTCGGCCGCGCGGTCGTCGACGCGGCGCTCGGCCAGGGTCACGACGTGACGCTCTTCAATCGAGGCGTGACGAATCCCGAGCTCTACTCCGAGGTCGAACGACTCCGCGGCAACCTCGAGTCGGACCTCGGGGCCTTGCGAGGCCGCCGCTGGGATGCGGTCGTCGACCTGGATCCGACCACGCTCCCCCTGGCGGTAGGCCGGTACGCGGAGGTGCTCTCCGACGCCGTCGAGCACGCCGTCTTCGTGTCCACGATCTCCGTCTACGCCGACCCGTCGCGTCCGCTCACGGAGGCGTCACTCGTCCACGAGCCCCCGGAGCCCGAGCCCATTTCGTTCCAGGAGGAGTTCTACGGCGGCCTGAAGGTGGGATGCGAACGAGCGGTCCGTGATGTGTTCGGGGAGCGCGTCGCGATCGTGCGCCCCGGTCTGATCGCCGGACCCAACGACCCGACAGAACGGTTCACGTATTGGGTGCGACGTCTGGCCGAAGGTGGCGACGTGCTCGCCCCGGGAAACCCGGACCGTCCCATTCAACTGATCGACGCGCGCGACCTCGGGTCGTGGCTCGTGTCCGTCGCCACGGGCCGAATCCGCGGCGTGTTCAACGCGACGGGGCCGGTCGAGCCCATCACGCTGGGTGCGCTGCTCGAACGCCTGCGGGAGGCCATCGGCCCCCGGGCGCGCCTGGTCTGGGTGCGGGACGAGCCGATCCTTGCCGCCGGCGTGACCCGTGGACGGAGCTGCCGCTGTGGCTCCCCGGCGAGGACCACGCGGGGCTGCTTCGGGCCGACATCGACCACGCCCTCCGCGAGGGGCTGACGCTCCGTCCGATCGAGGCCACGGCCCGCGACACACTCGCGTGGAGCCGCACGGTGCCCGCGCAACGGCCGAGCCTCACGCGAGACCGAGAGCGCCACATCGTGGAGATGGTTGAGTTGAAGAACGGGTAGCTCGCGGGCATCCTGAGCGCCGTGTTAGCGGCCCTGACCGCCCATCGAAACCAAGGCATG
>VAYJ01000184.1 GCA_005888465.1 Actinomycetota bacterium | reverse complement strand
CGTCCCTCGATGGTCGCGACGTGCAGGAACCCGCCGTCCACGGCCGCGGCGACGCGCTCCCCGGAGACGGGCTGGATGAGCAGGGGCCCGATCGCGAGCTGGATCAGGAGCGGCACGTGGCCGTTCTGGATGCCGAGCTCTCCCTCGACCCCGCGCGCGATCACGATCGTGGCCTCGCCGGACCACGCCTCGCGCTCGGGGGTGACGAGGAAGACGTCGAACGGCGCCGCCACGTCCTCAGGCCCCCACGCCCGCGAGCTGCTTCGCCTGAGCCTCCGCCTCTTCGATCCCGCCCACCATGAAGAACGCCTGCTCGGGCAAGTGGTCGTACTCGCCTCCCGCGAGCGCCTTGAAGGAGGCGATCGTCTCGTCGATCGGCGTGTACTTGCCCGCGATCCCGGTGAACTGCTGGGCGACGAAGAACGGCTGCGACAGGAACTTCTCGATCTTGCGGGCCCGCCCGACGATCACCTTGTCTTCTTCGGACAGCTCGTCGACGCCGAGGATCGCGATGATGTCCTGCAGGTCCTTGTACCGCTGGAGGATCTCCTGCACGCGCCGAGCGACCGCGTAGTGCTCCTCGCCCACGTAGCGCGGGTCGAGGATGCGGGACGTCGAGTCGAGCGGGTCGACCGCCGGGTAGATGCCCTTCTCGACGATCGCCCGGGAGAGCACGGTCGTCGCGTCGAGGTGCGCGAACGTCGTGTGCGGCGCGGGGTCCGTGATGTCGTCGGCCGGGACATACACCGCCTGGAGCGACGTGATCGAACGACCCCGCGTGGAGGTGATCCGTTCCTGCAACACACCCATCTCGTCCGCGAGGGTCGGCTGGTAGCCGACGGCCGACGGCATGCGTCCGAGGAGCGTCGACACCTCGGAGCCCGCCTGGACGAACCGGAAGACGTTGTCCACGAACAGCAGCACGTCCTGGTGCATGACGTCGCGGAAGTACTCGGCCATGGTCAGCGCCGCGAGGCCCACCCGGAGCCGCACGCCCGGCGGCTCGTCCATCTGCCCGAAGACGAGCGCGGTCTTGTTGATGACGCCGGACTCGGTCATCTCCAGGAACAGGTCGTTCCCCTCGCGGGTTCGCTCCCCGACCCCCGCGAACACCGAGACGCCCGCGTGCTGCTCGGCGACCCGGTAGATCATCTCCTGGATGATGACGGTCTTGCCCACGCCCGCACCTCCGAACATCCCGATCTTGCCGCCCTTGACGTAGGGCTCGAGCAGATCAATGACCTTGATCCCGGTCTCGAACATCTCGACCTTCGGCTCGAGCTCGTCGAACGGTGGCGAGTCGCGGTGGATAGGCCAGTAGTCCTCGGCCTGGACCGACTCGGCGTCGAGGGGCTGCCCGAGCACGTTGTAGACGTGACCGAGCGTCGAGGGCCCGACCGGCACGCGGATCGGGTGGCCGGTGTTCACCACCGGCGCGCCCCTCACGAGGCCGTCGGTCGGGCGCATCGCGATCGCGCGCACCACCGAGTCGCCGATGTGCTGCGCGACCTCGCACACGATGGTCGAGGTCTCGTCCTCGATCGTCCGCGTCACTTCGAGCGCGGTGTTGATCTCGGGCAATTGGTCGGGAGGGAAGTCCACATCCACGACCGGCCCGATGACCCGGACGACCCGTCCCTGACCGTGCTGCTCGCTCTCCTCAGCCATGCTGTCCGCCTTCCCGTTCGTCACTCGCCGGCCGCCGTGCGGAGCGCCTCCGCGCCGCCGACGATCTCAATGATCTCCGTGGTGATCTCCGTCTGGCGGGCCTGGTTGGCCACGCGCGTCAGGACCTTGATGAGCTCCTCCGCGTTCTCGGTCGCCGCGCTCATGGCCCGTCGCCGGGCGGCGTGCTCCGCCGCTGCCGCTTCCAGGAGCGCGCTGAAGACCCGCGTCTCCACGTAGCGCGGGAGCAGCGCGTCCAGGAGCGCCTCCGGCTCCGGTTCGAACTCGTACTGCGTGGTGGGGCCCTCGACCGGCCGCGCGACCGCCTCTACCACGAGCGGCACGAACCGCTTCGCGACGGCCGTCTGCCGAATGGGGGTCACGAAGTCCGTGTAGACGCCGTGGATCTCGTCGATCTCGCCCGCGACGTAACGCTCCATGAGCGCGTCGGCGATCCGTTTGGCGAGGTCGTAGGTGGGGGTTTCCGAGGAGCCCGTCCAAGAGTCCTCGATGGGACGGCCCCGGAAGCGGAACGATGAGACGCCCTTGCGCCCGGAGATGAAGACCTTCGGCTCCTTGCCCTCGGCTCGAAGCGTCGCGAACAGCTCCTCGGCGCGCTTCAGGACGTTCGCGTTGTAGCCGCCCGCGAGGCCGCGGTCCGACGTGACCAGGAAGACGCCGGCCGTACGCCGGTCGGCCCGCTCGACGAGCATGGGGTGCGCGAGACCCGACGCCGCCGAGGAGACGTCGGCGATCGCGGCCGTGAGCCGCTCCGCGAACGGTCGCGCCTCCTCGACCCGCTGCCGGGCCTTCAGGATCCGTGAGGCCGCGATCAGCTCCATGGCGCGCGTGATCTTCATGGTCGACTGTACGGACCGGATCCGCCGCCTGATCGTGCGAAGCTTCGCGCCCACGGCTCGCCAGCCTTATCCGGGGAGCTGCGCGCCGCTCTCGCCGGCCGGCCCCGCCTTCGCCTGGAACTCCGCCTCGGTCGGCCGCCGGAACATCTTCAGCCGCTCCTGCTCCTCATCCGCGAGCGGGTCCGCCTGCGCTTCCTTGAGCGCCGGGTGCCCCTCCGAGGTCTGGAACGTGGCACGGAAGTCCTTGATCGCGGCGGTGAGCTGCTCCGAGAGATCGTCGCCGAGCGCGCCGCGCTCCCGGATCGCCGTGCCGATCTCCGGATGGCGGGACTCGACGTAGGCCATGAACTCCTCCTCGAAGCGCTTCGCGTCCTCGACCGGCGCGTCGTCGAGGAACCCGCCGGTGACCGCGAAGATGCTCATCACCTGCTGCTCGACCGACATCGGCCGGTACTGGGGCTGCTTCAGCACCTCGACCACCCGCTGGCCACGGTCGATCTGCGCCTGGGAAGCTTTGTCCAGCTCGGAGCCGAACGTCGCGAACGCCTCCAGCTCGCGGAACTGCGCGAGGTCCAGCCGAAGACGGCCGGCCACCTGCTTCATCGCCTTGATCTGCGCGTTGCCGCCCACGCGGGACACCGAGATGCCCACGTTGATCGCGGGACGAACGCCGGAGTTGAACAGATCCTGCTCGAGGTAGATCTGGCCGTCGGTGATCGAGATGACGTTCGTCGGGATGTAGGCCGAGACGTCGCCGCCCTTCGTCTCCACGATCGGGAGCGCCGTGAGCGAGCCCGCGCCAAGCTCGTCGGAGAGCTTCGCCGCACGCTCGAGCAGTCGCGAGTGCAGGTAGAAGACGTCGCCGGGATAGGCCTCACGGCCCGGCGGCCGGCGGAGCAGCCGCGAGCGCGTGCTGCCCCTGGTACATCCAGTGGTTGCCGATCGCGCAGCCGGCGTACGGCGCGATGTACTTGAACGACGCCGGAAAGGAGGCTGCGGCGTCGATGACGACCGTGTACTCGAGCGCGCCGTTCTCCTCGAGCGACTCGACGACGGCGCGGATCGTTGAGCCCTTCTGACCGATCGCCACGTACACGCACTTGACCTGCTTCGACGCATCGCCGCTTCGCCAGTTGTCGCGCTGGTTGATGATCGCGTCGATCGCGATGGCGGTCTTGCCGGTCTTCTGGTCGCCGATGATCAGCTCGCGCTGCCCACGGCCGATCGGCGTCATCCCATCGATCGCCTTGATCCCCGTCTGCAGCGGCTCCTTCACCGGCTGGCGCTGGACCACCGACGGCGCCTGGATCTCGAGGTTCCGGTAGGTCTCCTCGACGATCGGGCCCTTGCCGTCGACCGGGCGGCCGAGCGGGTCGATCACGCGCCCGAGCAGCCCGTCGCCGACCGGGACGGAGAGGATGCGGCCCGTCTG
>VAYJ01000183.1:3215-7642 GCA_005888465.1 Actinomycetota bacterium | reverse complement strand
GCTGCACGAGTTCCTCCCGAACCAGGTGGACATGGCGGTCGCCGTCGCGCGGGCCGAGGAGTCGGGCAGCGACATCGTCGTCGTGCGGGACGAGAAGATCGCCCTTGCCGAGGCCCGGCGGATCCTGCGCAAGGTCGAGGAGCTGCACGAGGACAACCCGATGCTCGGTCTCCGAGGGCTTCGGCTCGGGATCGTGAAGCCCGGGCTCTACGCGATGCAGGTCCGCGCGATCGTCGAGGCCGCGTGCGACCGCGCCGAGGCGGGCGGTCACCCCGACGTCGAGATCATGATCCCGCTCACCGCGACGCGCGAGGAGCTCCGTCAGATGCGCGAGGAGCTCGAGCCCATCGCCACGGAGGTGCTCCGCGCCCGCGCGGTCGACCTGCCGATCTTGTTCGGCACGATGATCGAGCTGCCGCGAGCGTGCGTGGTCGCCGGGGAGATCGCCGAGGTCGCCGACTTCTTTTCCTTCGGGACGAACGACCTCACACAGACGGTGTTCGGGTTCTCACGAGACGACATCGGGAAGTTCCTCGCGATGTACGAGGAACGAAAGCTCGTGCCCGCGAACCCGTTCGTGACGATCGACCGGCCCGGCGTCGGCGCGCTCATGCGGATGGCCGTGCAGGCCGGCCGGGCGTCAAGGCCGGACCTGCACCTCGGGATCTGCGGCGAACACGGCGGCGATCCTGCCTCGGTCGTCTTCTGCCACGAGATCGGGCTCGACTACGTGTCCTGCTCCCCGTTCCGCGTGGAGACCGCGAGGCTCGCCGCGGGGCAGGCGGCTCTGGGCTCGGCCGAGCAGGCCTCGGCGTAGCGCGAGGAAATCACCCGAGGGAAGCACGGTTCCCCCCGGCTGGGTGATGCGAACACACGTTTGCCTGAGCTAGGCTCTGCGATCAGTCCGGCCGTCCCCCTCGGGACCTGGACCACCTTCCGCCTTCCCGAACGGAAACGTCGGTCCTTCCCGAGGAGGTACGGGGCGATGCTTCGTTGGAGGGTGTGGGGCGGCGTCACCGCGGCGCTGCTCGCATTGGTCTCTCCGGCGCACGCCGTCGGCGCCGGGGCGCGAGGGGCGAGCCGGGCCGCCCCCCAGGCGGTGGGGTTAGTCGAGATCTATTACACGTCACCGGTCCTCGCCCGGGCAGGCGAACAGGTGCTCATGCCGGTGCAGGTCGTCTGCGCGCGAGGCGGCCGCGCGTGCGGGGCCTCGGTGACCATGTCGACACGGGTCGGAGCGGAGGGGTGGCGCTCGGTCACCGTCCCGGCCGGGCCCGATCTGATGTTCGATCTGAGCGCGCCAGCTGCTCGGGCGGTCGCTGGCTCCGAGTCGGGATCCGTCCAGTTCGTGATCCGAGCTCAGGACGAGGCCGGCCACCAAGCGATCCTGCCTCCATCCGCAGAGGCGGCGCCGCTCTCGTTCTTCGTGACGAGGCGGCTCCCCGTACACCAGATCGTCACGATCCCGTTCGGGCGCACGCGTGTCGGCACGACCGTGCTCTCGCTCCCGTGGGGCTCGGGGCCCATGCGGGCGGGGCTGTCGCCGGGCCGCGAGTCGGCGCCCCTGGGGCCCGACTCGTTCGACGTCGATCGGCGGGGCCGGATCTACCTGTTGGACCCAGAGCAGGGCCGCATGGCCGTCTTCGCCTCCGGCCGGCTGATCCGGCAGACGGCACTGTCCCTCACGGCGGACGCGCAGGTCGCGGCCGAATCGAACGGGGTTGCGAACGTCGTGAGCCGCGCGGGAGACGCGCTCATCGCCCGCACGGTCGATGGCTCGGGCGCACCGGGAAACCCGGGCCTGATGGCGGGCGCGACGGTCGACGTGGTCCGGATGGTCGGCGGCCGGGCCTACGGCCTCGTGCTGCCGCTCGACGCGTGGGTGGGTCTGGACGCGGGATCGCCGCCGCACCCTGGGTTGCCCTTGGCCGACGGCGGTGAGTTCCTCCGCGTCTCCCGCGACGGTCGGATACGCCTGGCCACAGCGACCATCGACCAACGCGTGGTCGATGCGATCGAGCTGCACGCGGCTGCGCGGATCGGCGAGATCCCACTCGCGGAGCCCGACGGGCGGGGCGGCTGCTGGATCGTCGTGCATATGTGGCGCGAGGCGCCTACCGCGGCGGACCAGTACGAGGTGCTGCACAAGGTGGGGAACCGAGTGCTCGCGTCGTTCGCGGTCGCGGATCGCGCGTTCACCGACACTCCGCCGCTTTCCCGATTCCGGCTCGGCGGCGATGGCGCCTTGTACCAGCTCGTGAGCACCGACGCGGGGGTCCGGATCGTCCGCTTCGACCTGAAGGAGGAGCGATGAAGCGACTGCTCGGATGGCTGATGATCCCGGTCCTCGCGGGAGGGATCCTCTCGATCGCGGGGCCGGCGCGACCGGCGTTCGCGTCCTTCGTCTCCGGATGCTCGGTCGACCAGTACACCGACTACAACGTGCGGCGGCTCGACGCGCAGGCGTACGCCGAAGTGGCCATCGGCGAGGGCTACGAATGGGGCGGAGGGTGCTGGAACACGAACAACAAGGACGACACCCCCGGACAGCCGGACTCGAACGGCGAGGGACCCGACTGCTCGGGCCTCGTGTACAAGGTCTGGGAGCTCCGCGGCAAGGCGAACGACATCGGATTCACCTATTACCAGGACATGCAGAACATCCATGGGGCGTTCACGAGCTACGACTTCCACGCGCCCGTGGCCTCGGATCCGTTCATCGCGATCTCGAAGTCCGGGATGCAGTACATGGACGCGTTCGCGAAGAACGGGCACGTCGCGTTGCTCTGGACGGGCCCCGGCACCGCCGCCGGAACCGACTACGTGCTCGAGGCCTACTCGGACGCGGACGGCGTGATCGTCGCGTCCCGCTCCTATCGAACCGACTCGAACTACACCGGCGTCAAGCGCGAGGGGTGGACACCGGACTGCTGGCCGAACTGCCAGGGCGGCCCTACGGGGCCCGTGACGGTTCCGTGAGGCGAATCGCCGCCGCCTGCGGCGCGATCGTGGCGTTGGTCGCGGTCGGGTGCACGCCGGGATCTCACCGCTCGGCGCCCGCGCGTGCCCACGGCTCGCCCTCCCCCTCGGGCCCGGCCGCCGTCCGGCTCCCGCCGATTGAGCTTCGCGCCTACCTGAGCGAGCGGCCGGGCCGCTGGGAGGCCGTGACCACCATCCCGTTCGGAACCGACGCTGCGAGCCTTGCGTTCGCGGAGGGGCGAGAGTCGCCTACGGTGGAGCCGAGCTCCTTCGCGATCGCGCGGGACGGCACCATCTGGATCCTTGACGCGGGCAACGCTCGCGTCGCGCACTACTCGAGGGCCGGCCGCTTCCTCGGCGCGATCGTCGGGCTCTCGCTCCATGCGCGGGATGTCGCGTTCGTCGGCGACGCGATGTGCCTGATCGACCGGGAGCAGGGGTTCCTCGCTGCCGTCACACCCACCGGGGCGCTCACCCGTGCAGCGTTCGCCGAGGGCGATCACGTCGTCCATCTGCTCCAGCTCGTGCCGGACGGACCCCGCCTCGTGGCCCACGTCGATGCCGAGCCGTACGGGAGCATTGTGGGCGTGGGCACGGAGCGATTCGGGCTGCTCGAGACGTCCGGTGCGGGCAGGGTCGAGCTGCTCCCCGGCCTCCCGGTCGGCGACGGGCGGTGGATCCGGATCACCGACCAGGGACTCGAAGACCCGCACGAGCTCGACCTTGAGTACGTGTCCGCGTCGTCGGCACAGGTCCAACCCTACGTCGTGCACCTCTTGACCGGCGGCGCTCCGGGCGGTCGTCGGGTTCCGTCGGTGTCGGGGCCGGTCGAGTTCGCCTCGGCCGGCGCCGAGGCCTACCTCACGCCCGCCTTGAGGGCGGTCGCTGGTTGCTTCGGGTGGGAAGCGATGCCTCGGCGATGTTGTGGGAGCGGCTGCCCCAGGCCGGCATCGACGACAGCGAGCAGTTCCGGCGCCTGGCCGTCGGCCCCGACGGCCACCTCTATCTCATGGTCCTTACCTCGAGCGGGACGGAGATCCTTCAGCGCGGGTGAAGACGACTGGGCGCCTAAGATGCGGCGGTGGGGTTCCTTCGCCGCCATCCCATCCTGGTCGCCCTCGTCACCGTCGTCCTCGTCGTGCTGGGGGTGCTCGCCGTCACCGCCCTGGCGGTGTGGCGAGCGGCCCACGTCGACGAGGCGAGCCGCGTCGATCACGCCGACCTGATCGCGGTGCTCGGCGCCGCCGAATACGACGGCCGGCCGTCGCCGACCCTCCAGGGGCGCCTGGAGCACGCCGCGCTCCTGTACCGGAAGGGATTTGCTCCAATGGTCCTCGTCCTGGGGGGCAAGCGCCCGGGCGACGTCACGACGGAGGCCGACGCCGGACGAGCCTGGCTGATCGGCCAAGGGCTCCCGGCCGATCGGGTCTTTGCCCAGCCGCAGGGAA
>VAYJ01000183.1:0-3199 GCA_005888465.1 Actinomycetota bacterium | reverse complement strand
ACCTCACCTCGGTGTTCCTGGTCTCGGACCCCTGGCACAACCTTCGGGCGAGGCGGATGGCACGAGACCTCGGCCTGCAGGCCTATGTGTCCGCCACCTGGAAGTCCGCGGCGAAGAGCCGAAGCACGCGGCTGCGGGGCTACGTGCGCGAGACCTTCGCGTACCTCGCCTATCGGATCCTCGGCCGCTGACTGGCCCATTGGGCGCGAGTGCTACGGTAGCCCGATGACGGCCCAGGACCAGCGCGTTCGCGAACGGACCGAGGAGCTCGAGCGCCAGCTGCTGTCCCCGCGCGCGACGCTCGCCGCCTCGAGCAAGGGCCGCGAGCAGCCCGAGGACCCCGATGGCCTGCGAACGGTGTTCCAGCAGGACCGCGACCGGATCGTGCACTCGAAGGCCTTCCGCCGCCTCAAGCACAAGACCCAGGTCTTCGTCTCTCCCGAGGGCGACCACTACCGGGTTCGGCTGACGCATACGCTCGAGGTGGCCCAGATCGCGCGGACGGCGGCTCGCGCCCTGCGATTGAACGAGGACCTGACGGAAGCCATCGCCCTCGGCCACGACCTCGGCCACACGCCGTTCGGCCACCTCGGCGAGGAAGCGCTGAGCCCGTTCCTCGACCGTCCCTTCCGCCACAACGAGCAGAGCCTGCGGGTCGTCGAACACCTCGAACGAGACGGCCGGGGCCTGAATCTCACCTGGGAGGTCCGGGACGGCATCGTCAACCACACGTGGTCGATGCCGTTGCCGGCGACGATCGAGGCACAGGTGGCAAGGTTCGCCGACAGGATCGCGTACGTGAACCACGACATCGACGACGCCCTTCGAGCCGGCATCGTCGAGCCGGCGGATCTCCCCGCGCAGGCCATCCGAGTGCTTGGCGCGGGCCACGGGGACCGTATCGAGACGCTCGTCGCCGACCTCGTCTCGGTGAGCGAGGGCGCGGACGAGGTCGGCCTCTCCGCACCCGTCCTGGCCGCCCTGGACGAGCTCCGCGGGTTCCTCTTCGACCGCGTCTACCTGCGCCCGGAGGAGCGATCGGAGCAGCGCAAGGCCATCGAGCTGGTCAGGTCGCTCTTCGCGTACTACCTTGATCACCCGGAAGGGATCCCGGCGGAGTACGTTTCCACCGGAAGCGACCTGCCCACGCAGATCGCCGACTACATCGCCGGGATGACCGACCGGTTCGCGCTCCGCGCGTACGAGCAGCTCTTCCTTCCCCAGGGATGGCTTCTGTAACCATGGCGGGAAGGATTCGGCAGGAGGATGTGGACGCGGTCCTGGCGCGCACCGACATCGTCCAGGTCATCTCGCAGTACCTGCAGCTCAAGAAGAGCGGCCGCGACTCGCTCACGGGGCTCTGCCCCTTCCACGCCGAGAAGACGCCATCGCTCTCAGTGAGCCCGGCGAAGCAGGCGTTCTATTGCTTCGGGTGCGGCGTCGGCGGAGGTGTGGTGACGTTCCTCACGAAGATCGAGAACCTTTCTTTCGCCGAGGCGGTCGAGAAGCTCGCCGCCGCGGCCGGGATCGCACTGCGGTACGAAGGCCAGTCCTCGGCCGGTCGCCGCGCGGACAGCCGCCGGCAGATCCTGCACAAGGCGCTCTCCGACGCGGCGAGCCTCTATCACGGCATGCTCGTCGATGGTCGCGAGGGCGCCGATGCCCGTCGCTACCTCGCGGATCGCGGGATCAGCGTGGAGAGCGTCGACCGCTTCCAGATCGGGTACGCGCCCGGGTACCCGGACTTCCTGCTGAAGCGCCTGGCACGCTCGCACGCCCCGGAGCTCCTGCTCGAGGCGGGGCTGGTGTCGCGCGACTCCTCGGGCGGCCTGCGGGACCGCTTCCGCGGCCGCGTGATGTTTCCGATCGAGGACCTCGCCGGCAACGCGGTCGGCTTCGGGGGCAGGCTCCTGGGCGGCGAGCAGGCGCCGACCAACGTCGCGAAGTACGTGAACTCGCCGGATGGCCCCGTCTATCACAAGGGCACGCTCCTCTACAACATCAACCGGGCGAAGGCCGACATCATCCGCTCGACCCGCGCGTTCCTGGTCGAGGGCTACACCGACGTCATCGCGCTGGACCAGGCGGGTGTGCGGACGGCGGTCGCGACGTGCGGGACGGCGCTCGGCGAGGACCACATCCGCCAGCTCGCGCGGTTCACCGAGCGCATCGTGCTGGCGTTCGACTCGGACGAGGCAGGGGCGCGCGCCGCGGAGCGGGCCTTCGAGTTCCATGAGCGGTATCCCGTGCAACTCTCCGTCCTGATCCTCCCCGCCGGACAGGACCCCGCGGACTTCGCGACGGCGCGCGGGGGAGAGGCGTTCCTCGAGCTCGCCGACGCCGGCGTTCCACTCGTGCACTACATGATCGAACGAACGCTCCGCGGCCGCGACCTCTCCGACGCCGAAGGCAGGTCGCGAGCGATCCGAGCCGGCCTCGAGATCGTGAACCGGCTCACCGACACGGTCGAGCGTGACGACTACGTACGGATGCTCGCCGACAAGGTGCTGGTCGGGCACATGGGCGACCCCGAGAACTCGGTGCGACTCGAGCTGGAGCGCATGCGGTCGGGCTCCCCCCAGGGGGCAGGCAACGGCACGACGCGCGCCCCACGCGTGCGCAGCTCACCTGACGAGGAGGTCGAATGGGAAGCGCTCAAACTTCTGGTGCAGTCCCCGGAGCTCTGTGGCCCGTGGCGTGACCGCCTGGATGCAAGCCGGTTCGAGAAGCCGACGCACCGCAAGGCGTTCGAGGCGCTCCAGGAGATCGAGCTGGCGGGCGGGTCCGCGCCCGGCGGGCTCGCGACGCGCGTGCATGACCTGAAGGGCGAGCAGGTGGCGCGCGCCATCGCCGCCCTCACGGTCGAGCCCGCGCGATCCGAGTCCGAGCCGTCCCTGGCATACGCCGAGCAGATCTTCCTTCGGCTGGAGGAGTTCGCGCTCAAGCGACAGGCCGACCTCGTCCGCCGCGACCTCGAGCGCGTGAACCCTCTCAAGTCACCTCAGGAGCACGAGCGGCTGTTCGAACGGCTCGTCCAGCTCGAGGGCGAGCGGCGCCGCCTGCGCGTGGCCGCCGAAGGCGTGCAGCAGTCGTGACGCCTCGCGCGCTCGCGGCCGCCGCGGCCGGCCCGGTGTTCTCCGCGGGGTGGTTGCGGAACCAGGGCGTGGTGATCCTGGTCGCGCTCGCCGCCGCCGCGGCG
>VAYJ01000182.1 GCA_005888465.1 Actinomycetota bacterium | reverse complement strand
CCCATGTCACTCATGGTTCCTCCAGTGGCTCGCAGGATGAGGTCAGACGGTAGCAGGAGAGTAGCCTCAGGCACCGCAGCGGTCAAGGTCGTCAACCACAAGACGCCGGCCCGCGGCCGGCGGGGCGATCGTGTCCGCGGGGATCGTGTCCGCCGCAGTACTGGAGGCCGTTGACAAGGGACACCGGAACGCGTATCTCACTCGCAATACTCTCTTCCGACGCAGCAGGGAGGCAACCATGAACCCTTCGGCCCCGCAGCCTGAACGCCCTTCACCCTCGCGTCGCCGGTTCATCAAGCACGGCATCGCCCTGGGCGCCGCGCTGGTGGCCGGACGCGTGGCTCCGGCGCACGCCCAGTCGCCGCCGGTTCCCGACGATCCATCCAGGGTCGTTGGCGGCCCCATGTTGCCCTACGGCGAACGCTCCCCCTTCGAGGGAGCCCTCAGGGAAAAGGGCCCGCCGTCGATGCCGGACGAGTGGGGCGGGAATTTCACGCCGCTGGGGGAGATGTTGGGGACCATCACGCCGTCGGACCTGCACTACGAGGTTTGCCGGGGCGGTATTCCCACCATCGACCCCAAGAAGCATCGCCTCCTGATCCACGGCATGGTCGATCGTCCCCTCATCCTCACCATCGACGAGATCAGGCGCCTGCCCTCCACCTCGCGCATCCTCTTCCTCGAGTGCGCGGGCAATACGCGGACGGAGTGGGGCGCGCCTTTGGCGCCGAGTGTCCAGTTCACGCACGGCCTCACGAGCTGTACCGAGTGGACGGGCGTGGCCCTCTCGCTCCTGCTCCGCGAGGCCGGCGCCCGCAAGAACGCTTCCTGGATCGTCGCCGAGGGCGCCGATGCCACGGGCAACGAGCGCAGCATCCCCATGGCGAAGGCCATGGACGACGTCCTGGTCGCCTACGGCCAGAATGGTGAGGCTCTGCGGCCGGGGAATGGTTACCCGCTGCGGCTCATCGTTCCAGGCTGGGAGGGCAACATCAACACCAAGTGGCTGCGTCGCATCAAGGTAGTGGACAGCCCGTACATGACGCGAATGGAAAGCCCCGATCACACCAGCCTCATGCCGGACGGCAAGGCCCGACAGTTTCTGTTCGTCATGGAGGCAAAGTCGGTGATCACCTTTCCCTCAGGCGCCCAGCGGCTGCCGGGTCCGGGATTCTACGAGATCAAAGGCCTGGCGTGGTCGGGCCGCGGACTGGTCCGCCGGGTCGAGATCTCGGTGGACGGCGGAAAGACCTGGCGGGACGCCAAGCTCCAGGCACCCGTCCTCCGCTTCGCCCACGCCCGCTTCCGGCTCGACTGGCGGTGGGATGGGCGCGAGGCCGTTCTCCAATCGCGGTGCACCGACGAGACCGGTTACGTGCAGCCGACGCTCGCTGAGCTGGTCAAGGTCCGCGGCGTGAACTCGATCTACCACAACAACGCCATTCAAAGCTGGAAGATAGCGGCCGACGGAAGCGTCCACAATGTTCACGTCTAGCCAAGCGAAGGGGGCTTCGAAAGCCCCCTTCGAGCATTCCCCAAAATCGGATGGCGCCGGCAAAGCCGGCGCTCGGACCTATACAGATTCGCTCTCTCGACGCTTGCGTCGACGGACTCCTGGAGTGGTCGTCGCCGGCGTGTTGCTGCTCGTCGCTGGGCTCAACCCTCCCGCGGCCCTCGCCCAGCTCCCGACGTACGGGGTAGGGCGTCCGCCCACGGTCGAGGAGGTCAAGGCCTGGGACCTCACTATCCCGCCCGATGGTCAAGGCTTACCGCAGGGCAGCGGGACGGCCGCGCTCGGCAAGCCGATCTACGCGCAGCGATGCGCCTCGTGCCACGGCGACAAGGGCGAAGACCCGAAGTACAGGGTCCTTACCGGCGGCCGCCGTACGCTGACCGCAGCCGAGCTGCCCAAGAATGTCGACTGGCTCATTGGGGGCGAGCCCGCCTTGACCATCGGGAGCTTCTGGCAGTACGCCACCACGCTCTGGAGCTACATCAATCGGGCGCAACCCTTCGACGAGCCCGGCTCTCTCAAAGCGGATGAAGTCTACGCGGTCACCGCCTACCTTCTCCACCTCAATGGCATCATCGGCGAGAACGACGTGATCGACGCCAAGACGCTTCCGCGGGTCAAGATGCCGAACCGCGACGGGTTCGTCCCCGATGCGCGGCCTGACGTAGGAAAGGCGGCAAGAACGCGCAAACGCTGACTACCCTCCCTAGTTCCACGAGGTTGCTGGTGAGCGAACCCCCCCAAAGCTGGTTCCGTGATTCTCTCCACCGTCCAGCTTGGTGAGCGCTCAGCAGACGCTGCAGGATCGGGGCGATGTGGAAGTCGAGACCACCCTGGAAGCGGCAAGTCGTCGGGGTGAACCGGGCCGCTTTTCACGCTCGCTGGTCGCCTGATCGGCATGCTCGATACTTCATTCTCCAGTTGGCTGAGAGCCACTTGACTGGGAGGCTCTTTCGGAAGATTCTTTGGCGAATCGAGCGACTCGAGTGGCATCCGACGCGATCGAGAGGACGGTACGTGGAGGGAGTAGGAGGGTCCGCTTGCTCAACGCCAGGACAGGAGCCTGCAACAGGTCCATATCGAAAATCCCGGTTAATAGGATCGCCACCGCGCCGTGCCGGATGCGCCAGGGGAGGATCTCATGAATCCAGTCTCCGCTCCTGAACCCAGTTCACCAGACGTCGCCCGGCGTAGTTTCCTGAAGGGCGGCGTGGCGCTCGGGGCGGCGCTGGCGGCCGGTGCCCCCCGATCGGCCGCGGGCCAGCCCGCGTCCGAGGATCCGTCGAAGGTCCTCGGCGACCCCATCCGACCCTACGGCGAACGCGCGCGCTTCGAGCAGATCTCTAGGGAGAAATTCCCCCTGTCGAAGACGGACGAAGTCGGCGCCAGTTTTACGCCGCTGGACGAAACTCTGGGAATCATCACGCCGTCGGCGCTCCACTACGAGGTCCATCGTGGCGGCGTTCCCGACATCGACCCGCTTAAGCACCGTCTCCTGATACACGGCATGGTCGATCGTCCGGTGGTCCTAACCGTGGAAGACATCAGGCGCCTGCCCTCCACCTCGCGAATCCTCTTCCTCGAGTGCCAGGGCAACACACTGACGGAGTGGCTAGCGCCTACGGCGAAGACCGTCCAGGGCACGCACGGCGCGACGAGCTGCAGCGAGTGGACCGGCGTGCCCCTCTCGCTCCTGCTGCGCGAGGCGCGCATCCAGACGGGCGCCACCTGGATTGTCGCTGAGGGCGCCGACGCCACCGGTAACGAGCGAAGTATCCCGCTGGCGAAGGCGATGGATGACGCGCTGGTCGCCTACGGCCAGAATGGCGAAGCAATCCGTCCGGAGAACGGCTACCCCCTGCGGCTCATCGTTCCTGGCTGGACAGGCAACATCAACGTCAAGTGGTTGCGCCGCATCAAGGTGGTGGACCGGCCCTACCTGACGCGCATGGACGGCGTGGGGCAACCTACCCTCATGCCCGATGGCAAGGCCCGACAGCTCCAGTTCGTCATGGAGGCGAAGTCGGTGATCACCTTCCCCTCGGGCGGCCAACAGCTGCCGGGTCCGGGGTTCTACGAGATCCGGGGACTGGCGTGGTCGGGCCGCGGGCTGGTCCGTCGGGTCGAGATATCGCCGGACGGTGGGAAGACCTGGCGGGACGCGGGGCTCCAGGCACCCATCCTCCCCTTCGCCCACACTCGCGCCGACGCTGACCGAGCTTGTCAGAATCCGCGGCCTGAACTCGATCTACTTCAACAACGCCATCCAGAGCTGGAAGGTGGCGGCCGACGGGAGCGTCCGCAATATCCACGCGTAGCCTGGGGCGGGCGGCGAGGATCGGCGCGCTCATCGTCATGGCGGGCGTTTCGCCGGTGGCGGCCCAGTTGCCGACTTACGGCGTTGGCCGCGCGCCCACCGCCGAGGAGGTCAAAGCCTGGGATATCACCATCCCAGCAGATGGTCAGGGCTTGCCACCGGGCAGCGGGACCGCCGCGCTCGGCAAGGCGATCTACGCGGAGCGGTGCGCCTCGTGCCACGGTGAGAAGGGCGAGGACGCGAAATACAACCGCCTCGTCGGCGGCCACGGCTCGCTTGCCACGGCCCAGCCCATCAGGACGATCGGGAGTTTCTGGCAATACGCCACCACGCTCTGGAGCTACATCAACCGGGCGCAGCCTCTCGACGAACCCGGCTCCCTCACGGCCGACCACGTATACGCGGTGACCGCCTACCTCCTCCACCTCAACGGCATCATCGGAGAGCAGGACATCATGGACGCGAAGACGCTACCTCTGGTCAAGATGCCGAACCGCGGCGGATTTGTGCCCGACCCACGGCCCGATGTGGGCAGGCGGTGAAGGCGGGAGGCCCCAGCAGGACCGCGACTGGCTCGTCGTTCCGTAGCACCAGCCGGGGCCCGAGCCCTCCGCGCCCGACGCGACAGGACTTGACGGCCCCTTGTCCGGGGTGCGTAAATCAAGGTCCGAGACGGGCCCATTGCCAGGTTAACTGCCAAGTGGAGGGGTAACGATGCGTCGAATGCTGGCGGTTCTGCTCGTTGTCACCTGCGTCGTTGCCCTCGCCCCGCCCGCGGCTCACGCCGGAGGTCATGGGGCCGCGAGGGTCGCCATCGGTCTGGCCACGTTCGCGATCTTCGCGCCGTTCATCATCGCGGGCGAAATCCTCTCCCTCGCCCTTCCGCCCTATCGGGCGCCCGCAGTCGTCGTCGCGCCGCCGCCGGCCTACTACGCGCCGGCGCCCGCTTACTCGGTGCCCCCGC
>VAYJ01000181.1 GCA_005888465.1 Actinomycetota bacterium | reverse complement strand
AGCTTCACCGGGCCTTTGATGGCCTTCCATGCGTAGTGCCCACCCGCCATGTATCGGGCGTCAAAGCCAGCCTTTCGCAGCGCTGCCGCGCTCTGGCACCCAATATGGAAGCCGTATACACAGAATGTGACCACCGGCTCGTCCTTCGAAAGACTTACCATCCATTCTTCTATGCGTTCCGGATCGCGCCAGACAGCCCCTTCGACGATGTCCTGCGCTCTGGTGCTGTAGTGGCGCGGTCGGGTATCGATGATTTGAACTCGCTTGCCGGAGCTAAGCATCTCCTGGACCTCTTCAGGTGTGATGGATGGCACGTCCTTGAATTCTGGCTGGTCGAGCGATCGCGGCGGCGAAACCTTTGTGGCATCGATGTACCGCGCCTCGACCGCTCCCCAGTGAATGTTGCGCATGAAGGCAGCGATGTAAGCCGTCGTGTTCGCTCCGTACTCGATGTGATAGGCGTGCTCGTACATGTCTAGAGCAAGGATGGGAATGCCCCCGGCAATGCTCTCTGCGTGATCCGAGGCACTGTGATTGATCAGCCGACCATCGCGCGGTAACCAGGTCAGCAGTATCCAGCCAGAGTCGCCTGTCAAGGCCTCTGCCAAGGCGATGAACTCGTGGCGCCAGCGATCGACTGAACCGAAATCACGAGTAAGAGCGCCCGCTATTGTGTCGGACAGAGTTCGCCCATCCCCACCCAGACTAGCGAAATACAATTCATGAAGCAGAGTCGAGTTGAGCAGCGTGGTTTGCTCCTGACTCAGGCGACTGATGACCTGGGCTGGCGTCGTCTTGACATCGAGCGCCGCCAGTTCGCTCGTGACGGAATTCAGGCGATTGAGGGCAGCGCCGTAGTTATGCTCGTAGTGGCTCTCGATGAGACGGGGCGACATACCGTTCAACGTCCAGGGACGGCAGAAAAGGGGAGCGATGCGATAGTTCATTGTAAACCTCCCTTAGAGATCGAGAACATGAGCTTCATGCATGCAGCATCCTGCCGCAGCGTCAGCGATCAGCCGGACGCGCGGCCGGCGCGGGAGCCCTCCCCCTAGTGGAAAAATGTTTGCCCTTGTCGCGCGAGCAGCGCGACGGCTCCAAGGATTGCAGAGCGATCACGGCGCGCTGAAACGTGGACGTAGTCAGCCGCTCGAATCCTCGCTTGTCGAAGTCGAGCGAATCGAGCTCCTCCATGTGGGAGCTTAGGCCCACGCGCGCGTGACCGCCCCGATGCCGTCGTGCATCAGGAGATCGAACACTTCACGGGCGCAAAAGGACGTTGAGTCGGTCAACAGTCCGCTTGACGTCGACGGCCTGATCGGAATTCGGGTGACCACTTGGCACATGCGGTGTCCTTTCTCTCGCTGCCGACGCGCGGCGTTCCATCGCCGCTCGCACCCTGGCCAGCGCGCGTGAGAGCTCCAGAGGCAACTGCATTGCGCGAGCCAAGACCCAGCTCGCCAGACGAATGATCCCGATGGAGGTCGGGCGACGCGCCGTCGGGGCGAGTTCCTCAGTCAGGGCCCGGATCCGGACGGCCGCCCGGGCCTCGGTGAGCCGATCGCGAATCTGCTGCTCAACTGTGTACCAGTCCTCGTCCATGGATTTCACTCCTTACGGCTCGCGCCTACATAGAGTCCTTCGAAGAGCGCGAGACCGTGTGTGAGCACTTCGTGGTCGTCCGAATGGGCCGCGAGCAGTCCGCGGATCACCAGATCGATCCCGCGCGCCTCGTCTCGCGGGAACTTGCCGTCGCGAAGGTCTGCCTCGTGCACGATCTCCGCGAGTCGCGTGAGGCGGCGATCCCGAAGGCCGGCCCGCTTGACGAGTGTCTCGAAGGTGCAGTCGTCCCCGACGTGGCTGAGCTCGGCCCCGGGCGTATCGAACGGGATGGCCTCCTTGGGGAACTCCCGCGGGTCCGCAAACACGAACGTGGCGTCGGGGTCGATGAACCGCTTGATGAACCAGGCCGAGGCGATCCGGTCCACGTGGGGCCGGCGGCGCGTGACCCACTGCCGCCCTCGGAGGTCCCGGAGATCGCCCGCGGTCTTCTCTCTTCGTTTCGGCTCCTCGGATGGTCGTGTGCGCATGTCGATGGCCTCCCTCAACCGCTCGACTTCGGCGCCCTCCGGCGCCTCGAAAAAATCGAGCTCGTGGAGCTTCTCGTAGTCCCTCTGGAGCTGGGTGAGCTCCACCTGAACCCGCGGACTGATCGCCGCCGACTTGCGATCGAGGGTTTGGAGGAGCTTTCGGTAGCGCCCTCCAAGATGGCGGTACTCAGGATTGCGGGCCTCGTGGAACAGTCGAATGACTTCGCCCGAGCTCATGTTTTCGATCTGCTCGACGCGGAGGAGCGTCGCCTCGCCCCCCGCCCGCTGAATCTCCTGGGCCAGCCACTGGAAGTGCTCGTAGTGGTCCGGAGTGTCGGGAAGGAGGTAGACCGTCCGCTTGAGGGCGACGGCACCGATCGCCCGGAGCCGACGCCACACCCGCACGCGCAGGCTCGATGGATTCGGGGGCAAGCTCACTATGAGCAGAACGAGCTTCGTATACATTGTGTTGCTACTATGAAACTAGTGTTTCAAGCTGTCAAGGTCCGATAATGCGTCGCGTTATCTTGACTCCCGTCCAAGACCGTGCAGCGTGAAACGGGGTCAAGTCGGAGAAGGGGATCTAGCTGGAGAGAAGCAGCGTTTACATCGGTTTACGGAGGCAAGCCGACACCACTCATCGCCAGCTCTTGGCCTCCAGCAGGTAACTGCCGGTCGGCGTCGCGCTCCCGGGAGCGGGCTCCTCCGTAATTGCGACCACGCGTGCTTCATCAAGCGGGACGGGAACTGTAATGGTCGCCCAGGCGCGCCCCCGTGAATCCACTCTGAAGGCGCCGCCGGTTACGGTTGGCGCGCCGGGTCGCACGAACCAGAGCTGGTAGGTCCGCTCCGCGGGCAGCGGGCGCAGGCCGGCGGTCGCGAGATGTCCATGGTGGCCGTCGATAGCCACGAGGAGCCGCCCGCTCGCTCCCGGCGCACCCGTCCCCGTGAGGATGACAAGCCGTCCCGGCCGGCGCGCCAGGGCTTCCACCTCCGGCCCAGGCGGGCGGCGCGTGAGCTCCAGCTGAAGCACCACGTTCCACACCAACAGCGACGCGGCCAGCGCGGCCACAACCGGCCACATCACTCGCCGCCAGCTAGGCAGCCCCTTGATGCTCGCCCGCCCGGGACCCCGCGGCCGGCGCCGCGCGGCTTCCGCTCGGATCGCCGCCCAGGCTTCGGCCGGAGGCTGCACCGGATCGAGCCCGAACGGCAGCGCACCGACGACGCCCCGGTACTGTTCCAGCAAGCTCGCGCATGTCGTGCATGTGGCGACGTGGCTCTCAACGCGTACCTGCTCGGGGCCCTCGAGCGCTCCCAAGGCGTACGCGGCGAGGTTCTCGATGGGATATTCGTGCTCTTCAGTCACGGCCTTCCGACGCCTCCCCGTTGTGGCTCGATGAGCGGCCAGAGCAAGGTCCGTAGCCGATCCATCGCCTCGCGCGTCCGGCTCTTGATCGTTCCCAGCGGCGTGCCCAGCTCGCGGGCGATCTCAGTTTGCGTAAACCCTCCGTAGTAGGCCATTTCGATGGCTTGGCGCTGCGCGGCCGGCAGACCCTGTAACGCGCTGACCACGGCGTGTCGCATCGGGAAAGAAGCGGTTGCATCCGGCTGAGCGGGTTCACCGATGCCCACGGCCAGCTGCTCCCTTTCCCGCAAGCGGGCCTGATGGGGCCGACTCCGCAAGAGATCAATGGCACGGTTCCGAGCGATGCCCATGAGCCACCAGGGCACTCGTCCTCGCGCGGAGTCGAATGATTCGCTCCCGTCCCAGCAGCGCAGGAAGGTATCCTGCAGCACCTCGCGGGCCAGCTCAGGATCCCCCACGATCCGAAGCGCGAGCGTGAAGATGAGCCCCCCGTAGCGCGCGTACAGGAGCTCGAGCCCAGCCTCCTCCCCGAGCTGCATCCGACGCAGGAGCTCGACATCTGCCGGGTCCGGCGCACCGCCGCCAGCCGCTGATCTAATGCGCGGAGAAAGATCAGGCATCGCTAGGAACGCAAGGCGATTCGGTGAGGGAGCTTGTCCCCATAGCAGTGCCTACGGAGTGCCAGCCGCGATTGGATTGCCGGCCACCGCTCATCCACACGGGAGTATGACTCCGTAGGCATGTGTGGCCGTCGCCGGCGGCGCATCGAGAGACTTGTGGAACTTGATTGCTTGTTCCCGTGAACGACAGCTTTTCAGGGAGGCGAAAATGAACACATGCTCGATGATGCGCCTGTCATTGCTCGCGTGTCGTGCAGCGCTGTTGTGCGTACTCATGCTGTCGATGGCGCCCGGGGCGTACGCAGAGGAAAACACCGGCACTGGATTGGTCGCTGCGGTTGATGTCGGGAGAAATACCTTGATGCTCGAGACACGGAGCGGTTCAAGGACGGTCCTCGTAGCTCCGACCGCAGCGATCCGTGATGATCATGGTCAAGCGCTTGCATTCGGTGACATACGGCCGGGAGACGCCGTCGTTTACCATGGGGCCTCCAACCCTACGACCAGTGTTCAGGTTGCCAGACAGTTCTGGGCCGTACCAATCGAACGATGAGCGGCGTGCAAACGCGTAAGGCTTCAGCTCGTTGCAAGGCGTGCGGTCGGTCACATCGACCAATGGAGGCTCACATGAAGAAGCGAACAGCGAGATTGGTTGCGGCGTCGATAGCCGTGGTCTTGGTGGCCCTCGGTGCTCATGCGCTGAGCGCCCAGCCGGCTGCGTTCAAGCGCACGGTGCTGCAGAAGGCTGATCTCTCAACCCCCGGCCGTGAGGTGGTGCAGGCGCTGGTCGAGATTCCCGGCGGGGTGAGGCCAGGCAAGCATACGCATCCGGGCGAGGAGATCGGCTATGTGCTGGATGGCACATTGGTGGTCTGGGTCGAGGGTAGGCCCGCGGTCACGGTCAAGGCGGGGGACTCGTTTTTCGTCGAGGCCGGGCGGCCACACGAAACCACCAATGAAGGAACGACCGTTGCCAAGATCCTCGCCACCTATATGGTGGAGAAGGGTAAGCCCCTCGCCACGCCCCTCCCGTACTGAGGTCAGCACTCATTCCTTGCATCCCCGCCTCGTGCCGATGCCGGTGTGAGTGCCGGCTTCTGGGGCTCGGTCGTCGCAACCATTGGCATTTTCCTGCCGTCGTTCCTGCTCATTCTGATCGTGGCGCCTATCCTCATGCGCTACCGCACGAGCCCAAACGTCCAGGGCTTCATCAAGGGCGCGTACGCGGCCGCCATCGGGACCATCCTCGGCGCCTGCGTCCTGCTCGGGCGGATCGCCATCGGTGACTGGCTCACCGCCCTCGTCGCCCTGGTCAGCCTCGTGGTCCTCTTCCGTTGGAAGGTCAGCAACCCGCTGCTGGTCGCCGCCGCGGCGATCATCGGGCTCATCGCGTTTCCCCTGCTCAAACCCGAATGGATCTTTGTGAAGTAGACTGTCATTTGGGTGCTTCCCCAAATGGTCAGGATCTTGGTCTTGGAGGAGAACCATGCCGAAGACATCACTCCTGTCGCTGATCGCGGCCGCTCTGCTGTGCTTTGCGCTTCCCGCCTGGGGCCAGGAGTTGCCCGAAGGCAAGGGCAAGGACCTGGTCGCGGCCCATTGCAATAGCTGCCATCCCTTCTACGCGCGCCTCGGCGCCGGCTACACGCCCAAGGGCTGGCGCACCGTCATGCGGATGATGGCCAACCATGGCGTGACCCTGCCTGCCGATCAGGCCGTCACCATAACCGAGTACTTGACCAAGAATTTCCCGGAGAAGGACAAGCCCGTGGGGGTAGTGATCCCTGGCCCCACCAAGGTCTCGATCAAGGAGTGGCAGGTGCCCACGCCCGGATCGCGGCCTCACGATCCGCTGGCCGCGAGGGACGGGTCGCTCTGGTACACAGGTCAGATGAACAACGTGCTCGGCCGGCTCGATCCGAAGACTGGCCGCTTCAAGGAATATCCCCTCAAGACGCCGCACTCCGGACCGCATGGCCTCGTCGAGGACAAGGA
>VAYJ01000180.1:2177-6301 GCA_005888465.1 Actinomycetota bacterium | reverse complement strand
GAGTCGCCCGGGCTCTGCCGGACCCAGCCTGAAGGCGCGGCCGGACGGGTTAGTGCCGTCGACGACGCCGGGATCGCCAGCACTCCCGTGACCGCGAGGGCAGCAAGTAGGCGCGAGCGTATGGTAAGGACCTCCCCCAATCGGGCCGATGGGAAGCCTAGCGGCAAACTCGTGGGAAGGCCCTAGTCTGTAAGAAACCGGCGACCTGGAGAAGAGGCACGTGCGAGCGTTCGACGCTTTTCGGGACCAGCTCCCCGACATCGACCCCGACGAGACCGCCGAATGGGTGGCGGCCCTCGACGACCTGATCGACACGAACCCCGGCCGGGCGGAATTCCTCATCCGCCGGCTCATGCTCCACGCGCGGTCCAGACGGATCGGCGTGCCCTCCATGGTCTCGACGCACTACATCAACACGATCCCGCCGGAGGAGGAGCCGTACTTCCCCGGCGACGAGGACATCGAGCGGCGCATCCGCCGGCTGATCCGCTGGAACGCGGCGGTCATGGTCTCGCGCGCGAACAAGCACCTCGAGGGGATCGGCGGCCACATCTCGACCTACGCGTCGGCGGCCTCCCTCTACGAAGTCGGGTTCAACCACTTCTTCCGCGGCAAGAACGCGCCCGGCGGCGGCGACCACGTGTTCGTCCAGGGTCACGCCGCGCCGGGGATCTACGCGCGCACCTTCCTCGAGGGCCGCTGGGACCAGGTGAAGATGGACCGCTTCCGCCAGGAGGCGCGCTACCCAGGCCTGTCGTCCTACCCGCATCCGCGGCTCATGCCCGAATACTGGGAGTTCCCGACGGTCTCGATGGGCCTGTCGCCGCTGAACGCCATCTACCAGGCGCGGTTCAACCGGTACCTGCAGAACCGCGGGATCAAGGACACGTCGGGCCAGCGCGTGTGGGCGTTCCAGGGCGACGGCGAGATGGACGAGCCGGAATCGATGGCTGCCCTCTCGCTCGCAGCCCGCGAGGGACTCGACAACCTCATCTTCGTCGTGAACTGCAACCTGCAGCGCCTGGACGGGCCCGTCCGGGGCGACGGCAAGATCATCCAGGAGCTGGAGTCGATCTTCCGCGGAGCCGGCTGGCACGTGATCAAGGTGATCTGGGCCCGAGAGTGGGACCAGCTGCTCGCGCGAGACACCGCCGGCGTCCTCGTCCACCAGATGGACACGACGCTCGACGGCGAGTTCCAGAAGTTCTCGGTCGAGTCCGGCGCGTACATCCGTGAGCACTTCTTCGGGCCCGACGCGCGCCTGCAGGAGATGGTCGCGCACCTCTCCGACGACGACCTCACTCGCCTTCGCCGTGGGGGCCACGACTACCGCAAGCTCTACGCGGCGTACGCCACGGCCGTCGATCTCCGCGATGCCCCGACGGTGATCCTCGCCCACACGATCAAGGGCTGGACGCTACCGGGAACGTTCGAAGGCCGCAACGTCACCCATCAGATGAAGAAGCTCTCGGTCGAGGAGCTGAAGACCTTCCGGGATCGGCTCGAGCTCCCGATCAAGGACCAGGACCTGGAATCGGGCGAGCCGCCGTACTTCCACCCCGGCATGGACACGCCTGAGATCCAGTACATGCTGGCCCGCCGGCACGCGCTGGGCGGAGTGTTGCCCGAGCGGCGCGTGGTCCGAAAGCCAGTCGAGCCGGCCGCGGGATCCGTCTACGAGCAGTTCTCCGCCGGCTCGACGCAGCCGGTGTCGACGACGATGGCGTTCGTCCGGCTCCTGCGGGACCTCCTGCGGGACCCGACGATCGGCAGGCGGATCGTCCCGATCATCCCCGACGAGGCCCGGACGTTCGGCATGGAGTCGCTGTTCCCCCAGTTCCGGATCTACGCGGCGCATGGGCAGCTCTACGAGCCCGTGGACGCGAAGCTCCTGCTCGCCTACACGGAGTCGCAGGACGGCCAGATCCTGGAGGAGGGCATCACCGAGGCGGGCTCCATGGCGTCGTTCATCGCCGCCGCAAGCTCCTACGCGACGCACGCCGAGCCGATGATCCCCTTCTTCGCCTTCTACTCGATGTTCGGTTTCCAGCGGATCGGCGACCTCATCTGGTCCGCGGGCGACCAGCGCGTCCGGGGCTTCCTGCTCGGCGCGACGAACGGGCGCACGACGCTGAACGGCGAGGGGCTCCAGCATCAGGACGGACACTCGCTCCTGCTCGCCACGACGAACCCCGCGTGCCTCGCCTACGACCCGGCCTTCGCCTTCGAGGTCGCGACGATCGTGCGCGAGGGGATGCGCCGCATGTACGACGATGGCGACGACATTTTCTATTACTTGGCCCTCTACAACGAGAACTACCCCCAGCCCGCGATGCCGGAGGGAGCGACCGAGGGGATCCTGCGCGGGCTGTACCGCTTCCAGGCGGGGCCGAACGGCAAGGTTCGCCACCGCGCCCAGATCCTTGGGTCGGGCCCGATGGTGATGCAGGCGCTCCGCGCGCAGGAGCTGCTGGCAGAGTTGGACGTGTCGGCCGACGTGTGGAGCGCGACCTCGTACAAGCAGCTCCGGATGGACGCGCTCGAATGCGAGCGCGCGAACCGGATGCACCCGGGCGAGCCTCGGCGCGAGTCGTTCATCCAGACGGTGCTCGGGCCGCAGGATGGCCCGGTCGTGGCCGTTTCGGATTCGCTCAAGATGGTGCCGGACCAGATCGCGCGCTGGGTCTCCCAGCCGTTCCACTCCCTGGGGACCGATGGGTTCGGGCGCTCGGACACGCGGGAGGCGCTGCGGCGCCATTTCGAGGTGGACGCCGAGCACATCGCAGTGACCGTGCTCGCCGCCCTTGCGGAGATGGGCGAGGTCAAGCCCGAGGCAGTCGTCGACGCGATCGCCACGTTCGGGATCGAGCCGGACCGCGCCTCGCCGTACTTCGCGTAGGCGAACGGATCTAAAAGAGCGCCGCTGCGAGCTTGCGGCGGTACTCGACGGTGACCGGGTCTTCCTCGCCGAGCACGGAGAACACCTTCAGCATGTCCTGGCGCGCCGCCTGGCGGTCCTCGTCGCTGCCGTTCCTGACAGCGGCCAGGAACACCTCGAGCGCCTCCTGGAACCGGCCCTCGGCCGCGGCGCGCTCGGCCGAGCGGAGCGGCCCGGCGCCGTTCGCGTCCGGCCCGGTCCACTCGGAGATCTCGATCGCAGCGAAGAGCCGCTCGGCCTCGGGATCGGGACGAAGGGGCAGGACGAGCGAGCGGGCCTCCTCCACGTCGCCGCGGAGCGCGGCCAGGCGCGCGAGCCCCAGGGTCGCAGCGGCGTCCGACGCGTCCGCGGCCAGGGCCTCGCGGTACAGGCGCTCGGCCTCCTCGGTTCGGCCGGTCCCCTCGGCCTCCCGCGCGCGGTCCGTGAGACGATCCGCCTCAGACGGGACGATCGTGTCGATGAAGTTGCGGATCTGCGGCTCGGGGATGGCGCCGACGAACTCGTTCACCGGGCGGCCGTCGCGAAAGGCGATCACGGCGGGGATCGAGGATATGCGAAACGCGGTCGAGACCTGGGGGTTTCGATCGACGTCGAGCTTCGCGAGCAGGAACTCCCCGCGGTGCTCCTCGGCGAGCTGCTCCAGGACCGGCGCGATGATCCGGCACGGCTGGCACCATCCCGCCCAGAAGTCGACCACGACCGGTCGGCGCTTCGATTCCTCGATGACCGATGCGACGAACGTCTCGTCGGTCACCTCGACGATCGTGGCGACCGCCCCTTCCTCACCAGGCATGATCCAAGAGTAGCGGCTTCAGTCGAGCAGGGACTCCACCGCAACGTGAAGCTGCTCGCTGAGCGCCAGCGTCTCGCGTCGTCGCTCCGCGGCCTCCTCGATGCTCCCAACGGGGATCGCCGTCCCGAACCGGACCTTGGCTCGGCGCCCGCTGCCCCGGCCAGTGCCGGTGATCGCCGTCGGGACGACAGGCGCTCCGGTGCGGATCGCCATCCAGGCCGCGCCGCCCAGGAACGGCATGAGCCCGCCCTCGAAGTTGCGCTTCCCCTCGGGGTAGACCGCGAGCACGCCGCCCTTCCCCAGGACGGCGAGACCGGCGTCGATCGCCCGGAGGTCCGGGATGTCGCGCCGGACCGGGAAGCCGCCCAGCCAGTCGAAGAACCGGGCACCGGT
>VAYJ01000180.1:0-2020 GCA_005888465.1 Actinomycetota bacterium | reverse complement strand
GAGCCCCCGGGCGAGCGGCTGCCCCCGCCCGATCCCACGGGGAAGCGCCGGGCGCTCGTCGCCTGGTCGTGGCGACCCCACGGCGAGGATGACGTCGGATACGGTGCGCAGTCCAACGACATCCCCCCCGCCCAGCCGCACGCCGAAGCGGTCCTCAAGGGCGACGGCGAGCTCCGCGCAGGCGAGCGAATCCAGGCCGAGCTCGGAGAGGCTTGCCTCAAGCGCGACGGGCCGGGCGGCGCCCTCGTCCCGCAGCGATCGGCAGAGGTCGAGCACCGCTCGTTCCACCAGCGTGTCCCGTTCCGTCCTCACGGCGGCACAACGATAGGGCAATGCCGCTCAGACGCGCTCCTTGAGGAATTCGATGAGGTTCGTGATCACATCGGTGCCCGGCCACGGGCCTTCGGGTTGGGCAACTTGGTCGATGTTCTAGAATCGGCGCGGTCGGGACCCCGGCCAGGATCGGGAGGACGATCGAGTGGCGACACGAACCAAGAGCGCCGCGGGAGCCCGCCACCGGGCGCTCGGGCTCACCGACGACGACCTGCTCCAGATGTACCGCACCATGGTGATGGCGCGCCTCTGCGACGAGGCGCAGTTCCGGCTCAACCGACAGGGGAAAGCGCCCTTCGTCGTGCCCGTGTCGGGACACGAGGGCTGCCAGATCGGGTCCGCGTGGCCGTTCCGGCGCGGCACCGACGTCTTCGTCCCGTACTACCGCGACATGGGCATCTGCCTGGTCGCCGGCATGGGTCCCCGGGACGTCTTCCTGGCCGTGTTCGGCAAGAAGGACGATCCGTCGTCGGGCGGTCGCCAGATGCCGGCCCACTGGAGCTCGGCGGCGCTCGGCATCATCACGGGCTCCTCCCCCATCGCCACGCAGATCCCGCACGCCGCCGGCATCGCTTACGCGATGCGGTATCGCGGCCAGGACGCGGTGGTCGGGTGCTGGTTCGGCGACGGCGCCACCAGCGAGGGGGACTGGCACGAGGGCCTCAACTTCGCCGGCATTCACCGCCTGCCGGTCGTCTGGTACTGCGAGAACAACCGCTACGCGATCAGCGTGCCCCTGTCCAAGCAGATGGCGGTCGCGAACGTGGCCGACCGGGCGTCTGCGTACGGGTTCGAGGGTGTGGTCGTCGAAGGCAACGACGTGCTGGGGTGCTACGAGGCGTCCAGGCGAGCCATTGAGAAGGCCCGGGGAGGCGGCGGCCCGACGCTCATCGAGCTCAAGACCTACCGCTTCCATCCCCACACCTCCGACGACGACGACCGGACTTACCGTTCCCGCGAGGAGGTCGAGGAGGCGAAGCGAAACGACTCGATCATCCTGTTCGGGGAGGAGCTGAAGGCCCTCGGGATCCTGGACGACGAAGCGATCGAGCGGCAGCGCGGTGAGCTGAAGGCCGAGATCGACGCCGAGGTCGACCGGGCGTGGGACGCGGAGGATCCGCCCGCCGAGACGGCGGCCGACCACGTCTTCGCCGCGTCCGGCGAAACCATGGGTTTCCGGGGGTTCGCGCGATGAGCGAGAAGAACGTCGTGCAGACGATCCACGACACGCTCTGGGACGCCATGAAGTCCGACGACCGCGTGCTGGTGTTGGGCGAGGACGTCGGCGCGCGTGGCGGCGTCTTCCGCGCGACGGCCGGTTTCCTCGAGGAGTTCGGCGAGACACGCGTCATCGACACGCCGCTCGCCGAGTCCTCGATCGTCGGGGTGGCGATCGGGATGGCGATGCACGGCCTGCTCCCCGTCGCCGAGATCCAGTTCGCCGACTTCATCCACCCGGCGTTCGACCAGTTGGTCTCCGAGGCGGCGCGCATCCGCTACCGGTCCGATGGCGACTTCGCCTGCCCGCTCGTCGTGCGCACCCCGTGGGGCGGCGGGGTGCACGGGGCGCTCTACCACTCGCAGAGCATCGAGTCTTTTTACGGGCACGTGCCCGGGATCAAGGTCGTGGTTCCCTCGACGCCCTACGACGCGAAGGGCATGTTGCTCGCGGCCATCGACGATCCCG